>DATJWZ010000486.1:0-34412 GCA_035500795.1 Candidatus Eiseniibacteriota bacterium
GTCGAAGGCCCATATCTCGGTGTCTCCTGGGACGGCACCGGATACGGCCTCGACGGCTCCATCTGGGGCGGAGAATGTTTCCGCGTCGAAAATGGCTACTACGACCGCGTAGCCCACCTGCGCCCCTTCAACCTGCCCGGCGGAGACGCCGCCATCCGCGAAAGCTGGCGCTCTGCGGCGAGCCTGTTGTTCGAGTTAAAGAAGAAATCCCCGAAGAGTGACGAACAAAATGGGATGCCCCACTTCTCGCCGGTTTTGCGAGAAGTGGGAACCTCGAACGAACAGGCGAAAATACGCTACATGTTAGAGAAAGGCATCAACACAGTTCCCACCACCAGTGTTGGTCGCCTCTTTGACGCCGTAGCTTCCATCTCTGGACTCGCCCACCAGAACCGCTTCGAAGGCCAAGCCGCCATGATGCTCGAAAACGAAATTGGAGCTTTGCAAACCGAAGAGGCGTATTCTTTAAACAGTGGGGATTGGGCTCCTCTGCTAGAGCGAGTGCTGAAAGACAGACGCGAGGAAGTGCCCGTTTCCAGAATCGCCGCCAGGTTTCACAATGCGCTCGTGAACTGGATCGTCGAAGTCGCCGGCAAAGTTGGCGAGAAACAAATCGTGCTCAGCGGCGGGGTCTTTCAGAATCGTTATCTGACGGAGCGTGCCGCGGCCGTGCTTGAATCAAGCGGTTACAAGGTTCATATGCACCAGCGAGTCCCGCCCAACGATGGCGGGATCGCATTGGGCCAAGTCGTTATGGCAAGTTAGCTCCACTGGCGTTGTGAGTTACGTGGAAGAGCGGCCCTTCAGGGCCGCGTTGAAGGGAAGGGTACATCGGGGCTTTAGCCCCTGAGGTTCTCTCATGTGTCTAGCAGTCCCAGGCAAAATCGTCGAAATCATGGACGCTGGCGACCCTGCCTTCCGCCGCGCCAAGGTTGATTTCGGCGGCATTAAGAAAGAGATCAGTCTCGCCTACACGCCCGAAGCCGAAATCGGCAAATATGTTCTGGTCCACGTGGGCTTCGCGATCAGCGTGATTGACGAAGAAGAAGCCATGCGCGTCTTCGAATACCTGAAGCAGATGGGCAACATAGAAGAGGAACTCGGTGAAGTTCGTCAGTGAATACCGCGACCCCAAGGCCGCTGAGCAACTCGCGTCAGCAATCCGCAAGAAAGTCACGCGTCCGTGGACCATCATGGAAATCTGCGGCGGCCAGACTCACACCATCGTAAAAAGCGGCCTTGAAGATATCCTCCCGAAAGAAATCACGCTCGTTCACGGTCCCGGATGCCCCGTCTGCGTCACTCCCATTGAGCTAATCGACAAGGCCGTCGCCATCGCCAAGCGCCCCGACGCGATCTTCTGCTCCTTCGGCGACATGCTGCGCGTTCCGGGATCATCGAAGAGCCTGTTCGATGCCAAGGCCGAAGGCGCCGACGTCCGCATCGTCTACTCGCCGCTCGATGCACTGAAACTGGCAAAGCAGAATCCCGAGAAGCAGGTCGTCTTCTTCGCCGTTGGATTCGAAACCACCGCCCCCGCCAACGCGATGGCGGCATGGCAGGCGGATCACGACGGCATCGAAAATTTCTCGCTGCTGGTCTCGCATGTACTCGTCCCTCCAGCGATGAAAGCGCTGCTCTCGTCTCAGAACTGCGTAGTGCAGGGATTTCTCGCCGCCGGTCACGTGTGCACGATCATGGGATTCGAAGAATATTTTCCGATCGCCCAGAAGTACAGAGTCCCGATTGTCGTCACCGGATTCGAGCCGCTCGATCTTCTCGAAGGTATTCACATGGTCGCGAGCCAACTCGAAGATGGCCGCCATGAAGTCGAAAATCAGTACTCGCGCGCCGTGAAGCGGGAAGGGAATCGCCCTGCCCAGAAGACGATTTCAGAGGTCTTCGAAATCAGCCCACGTCAGTGGCGCGGCCTCGGAGAAATACCCGCCAGCGGCTTCCAATTAAGAGGCCGCTTCCAGAAATACGACGCCAACCGCCGCTTTCCATTTGAGGGCGTGCCGGCTCAGGAATCCCCCGACTGCATCAGCGGACTCATCCTGCAAGGCCTCAAGAAGCCGCACGAGTGCGGAGCGTTTGGCGTGAAGTGTACCCCGGAAAATCCGCTGGGCGCGCCGATGGTATCGTCGGAAGGCGCGTGCGCAGCCTACTATCACTATGGCAGACGCCAAAACGTTCAACCTGAGCTGTCCCGTCCCGCGAGTCGCTGACGACCGCATCGTCCTCGCCCATGGCGGTGGCGGACGCCTCACTCATCAGCTCATCGAAAGGATTTTCATCCCCGCCTTCGGCAATCCCATGCTCGAACAGCGCCACGATGGCGCCGTGGTTCCCGTCAATGGAGCGCGTCTCGCATTCACGACAGATTCTTTCGTCGTCCGCCCGCTGATTTTTCCCGGAGGCAACATCGGCGATCTTGCGATCAACGGCACGGTCAATGACCTCGCCATGTGTGGCGCGCGTCCGCTTTATCTGAGCGCCGGATTCATCCTCGAAGAAGGCCTTGAGATGGAAACGCTGCGGAAGGTGGTGAACTCCATGCAGCAGGCCGCCGCCAATGCAAATGTAAAACTAGTCACCGGAGACACCAAAGTCGTCGACAAAGGCAATGGCGACGGAATCTTCATCAACACATCGGGAATCGGTGTGATTGAGGAGTTCCCATGTCTCGCAAAATCAGCGAGACATGGGGCATCCCCGGTCGGATTGGCAGAAACAACAGAAAATGGGATGCCCCACGTCTCGCCGGGTTTGCGAGACGTGGGAACCACGGCCGCGTCGATCAGCCCAGCCTCAGTTCAACCGGGAGACGCCGTCCTCGTCAGCGGAGATCTCGGCCGCCATGGCATCGCAATCCTCTCCGTCCGCGAAGGCCTCGAATTCGAGTCCCCCATCCTGAGCGACTGCGCCAACGTCTGGCCGTCAGTCGAAGCATTACTGAAAGCCGGAATCGAAATCCACTGCCTGCGCGATCTCACCCGCGGAGGCCTCGCCACAACGCTGAACGAAATCGCAAGTGATCGCAACGTCTGCATCAAGCTGGAAGAATCGCTGATCCCGGTCGATGAAACGGTGCAAGGCGCCTGCGAAATCCTCGGCCTCGATCCTTTATACGTGGCGAATGAAGGACGCTTCGCCGTATTCGTCCCAGCCGCCCACGCCGATGCCGCGCTCGAAGTCATGAAGAAAGTGGAAGTCTCCGTAGGAGCAGTCCGCGTCGGTAAGGTGGAAGAATCTCCCGCGCGCACAGTGGTCCTGCAAAGTCGCATCGGCGGCAACCGCGTAGTCGACATGCTGAGCGGCGAACAACTGCCGCGGATCTGCTAAATTCGTCGAACAAGAAATGCGCATCTTCAAAATTATTGGTGTTCTCGTAACGTTAGGCGCCTGCATGGTCATCATCGTTCTTTGGTGGGCCAGTCGTCCGCCGAAGCGACCGGCCGGAATATCAGCTAGCGCTCTGTACATCGAAAGAGGAGTTGTCCCATTTAAGCTCTCTTCAACACCCGGCGACTGGATTGATTGCTGGTTCGACGCAAGGGAGGGAGCAGACCGATGCAAATTGACAAACGAAAAGGGCAAGGTCGAATTCGAGGATACATTTCTTTCATACGGTAGCAAGACACCAATTCCGAAGTCTGACTTGATTCTAGACACTCGAAGAACGGGTCACTTGTGGAGCGGAACTTACGAAAAAGGCACGCGTTATCCAATCGTATTTCTCCAAAATGGGGAAATCTTGCTTCCCAGAAGTGAGTATGAAAAGGCGAAGGGAACAGTTGAGTGGGCTGAAGGAACTAGAACCCCTTGAATGAGAATCTGGCGATGTTAACTATCCTTCCCACGGATTCACCAGCCTAACCCCACACCCCTCGAACACATAAGGGTTGCGAGTGGCCAGCGTCGCCCCATGAACTCGCGTAATAGCGGCAATCTGCGCGTCGAACTCGGTAATAGGCTTTCCCTGGCGTCGGCGCGAAGATGCGATCTGTGAAAATGCTCGTGCAGCCCGATCTTCAAACGTCAGAATACGATCAACAAAAACGTCGCCGAACACCTTTTCTGCGCCCGTCCGCAGCACATCGCGGCGCCTGCTCGTCGATATCAGTTCGATTCCATAGAGAACCTCCGCCACGGTCACAGCAGTGACATGCAAATCTTCGGAAGATTGGCCGCTGAACCAATGCAGCACTCGCGGCTCGGGCGTCGGACGCATGAGCTCAGAAACGACGTTGGTGTCAAGAATGATCATCCTCTCTGCCTCAGTGCCTCTTTGGTGAGGCTTTCACTACGAATCCACAGCCGTTCACTCGCGCTCTTCCATCCACGCTGGATCGCGAACAGGCTCACGAGGGAATCGTTCCAATTCCACGCCTCCCAAAGGATTGAAAATTTCGCGAACACGCTCGGCGAGATTGGCTTTTCGTTTGGAACTCTGCACCAGCGTGCTTTTCAGTATCTCTCGCGCTTCCTGTTCCATCGATCGTCCATTCATCGCAGCGCGGATTTTCAGCTTGCGTTTCGTCGTCTCATCGAGATTTCGAATGGTGATGCTCGCCATGCAATCAATGATAGCACTGCAATCAATGATTGCAATTGAATTGAAATCTTGGATCTGATTGCCATCTTTCAGGCTCTGACGAATCCTGGAATACACCCTCTTTTCTCGACCTTAGTTCGTCTATGTGTATGATTATAAGCACGTTACATCTTGGGTGATGCCGATCACTTCTCACGGTGAGAATTATCACTGCTTGCCGCCACCACAGGTCCAAAATGTACAGCGGCATTATTCTTTTCATGTTGTACCTACGGAGGTAGGACCTATGTCCGTGATGACACACCCGGGAGTTAAGGTTCCCGGGGACTACATTGAATCCGTGATGATCAGTGTGAAAGCGAAGAACCCCGCCGAACCCGAATTCCACCAGGCGGTTGCGGAAGTGTTCGACTCTCTCAGGTTGGTCCTTGCAAAACATCCCGAATACCAGTCAGCGCGTTTGCTTGAGCGCATTGTTGAGCCCGAGCGCGTCCTCATGTTCCGCGTGCCGTGGTTCGACGACCAGGGCAACATTCAAGTCAACCGTGGATTCCGCATCGAGATGAATAGCGCCATCGGCCCCTACAAGGGCGGCCTGCGCTTCCACCCGAGCGTCAATCTCGGCATCCTGAAGTTCTTGGCCTTTGAACAAGTTTTCAAGAATTCGCTCACCACGCTCCCCATGGGCGGCGGCAAGGGCGGCAGCGATTTCGATCCCAAGGGCAAGAGCGACAACGAAGTGATGCGCTTCTGCCAGAGTTTCATGACCGAACTGCAGCGCCACATCGGCCCCGACACCGACGTCCCGGCCGGCGACATCGGCGTGGGCGGACGCGAAATCGGATTCCTCTTCGGCCAATACAAGCGGCTGCGCAACGAATTCACCGGCGTCCTGACAGGCAAGGGCCTGGGCTGGGGCGGATCGTTGATTCGTCCAGAAGCCACCGGTTATGGCTGCGTCTATTTCGCGAAAGAGATGTTGAAGACTCGCAAAGAGACCTTCGACGGCAAGCTCTGCCTGGTTTCCGGCAGTGGCAACGTTTCGCAATACACCATCGAGAAGCTGCTCGATCTCGGCGCGAAGCCCGTCACGGCCTCCGATTCCAACGGTGTCATCTATGATCCCGACGGCATCGACCGCGAGAAGCTCGCCTACATCATGGAGCTCAAGAACCTGAAGCGTGGACGCATCCGCGACTACGCCGACAAGTTCAAGAAAGCCATCTTCATGCCCACCGACATCAAGCTGGAGCACAATCCGCTATGGAACATCAAGGCGGACTGCGCATTCCCGAGCGCGACGCAGAACGAAATCACCGCGAAAGATGCGGCGAACCTGCTCAAGAACGGGATCAAGCTAGTGGCCGAGGGCGCGAACATGCCGTCCACGCTCGAAGCGACCAAGATGTTCCTGGATGCAAAGATCCTGTACGGACCGGCCAAGGCTGCCAACGCCGGCGGCGTGGCCACGTCAGGCCTCGAGATGTCGCAGAACAGCCAACGGCTGAGCTGGACTCGCGAAGAGGTCGACGACCGTCTGCACAAAATCATGATCGCCATCCACCAGAACTGCTACGAAACGGCCGAGAAATACGGCACGCCCGGCAACCTGGTCAACGGCGCCAACATCGGCGGCTTCGTAAAAGTAGCCAACGCCATGCTGGACCAAGGCCTCGTGTAGTCGGCTGGAAGAGACTGTGCCCCACCCTTCGAGTATCTGTAGGGTGGGGATTTTTGTCGAGAAACAATCCAATAAGGGTATCGAAATCGAGTTCGTACATTGCTGAAAGCTTCGCGGCGCAGCTGTGAGTCACTACCGCCGCGGAGGCAGCGGAGATTATTTATTTCAGGCCAACTCCACTAATAGTGTAGCGGTTTCAGTATGACAGGGCCGGGCTTCTTATTGACGGAACTTTCTGGAGCTGCGTTTTTACCATCCAATGCCGGGCCATTTAATTCGCTGACGATGCATCCGAGCGGTAGTTTTTTGTACCTGTTAAAGATGATGTCGTCTTGATGAGAGCGATAGCCCTCGGAGGGATCTTACGAAAGCCGAAAGCAGCACTGGAGTGGAAGGGGCAAAAAAGCGCTCATAAGCCGCACCTGCTTTGACGGACGTAAAGTCCCTCACTCGAATTCTCGGATTCAGATGACACGCGCATCGTATAGATTTCCTGTTTCTGTAGAAAGCGACTCCCCGCTTCGTCACTACGCAAGCAGAGTCAGAGTGGGGAGTTAAGCTTTTTCAGAGCTAGATGCAAAATTATCGGCCTGCGGACAACAGTCGATTTCAAAGCATGCTATTGGGGCGAAGTGTAAAACCGATACGTGTACATCCACCGGAATTCACGGCCGACGGGAACTTTAATTCGAATGTAAGGCTCAGGCGCGACCACCGTCCGCACGGCCCAGACACCGATGTGGACTAGTGGCTGATCGCCCTGAATCACGACGCCAGCACCGCTCTTCTGATTCTCAACAGTGATCTCATAGTCTTTCGCGCTATTTCCAAACCCTGTGAACTCGGCGTAAAAGGTGTCGCTGCCTTTGAAATCTTTCGGGAAAAGCAGTTGCTTCCCCCGTACTTCCGCCAGTTTGTCGAGAGCCGCCGTGGGTTGAGGTGCAAAGGCAAATACGATGGAAGTTGCCGGTCCTGTTGTTTGGCGATCGATAGTCAAGAAGTTGTGATCATAAACTTGCGTCTCAATCGCGTTTTTCCCGGTATTCATCAGCCGATGCTCAATCGTCATCACCGGCTCATTCTTTGCGAGACGGATCGTCTTCGTGTAGGTGTAACCGTATCCCGATCCGCAAGTGAGGTCTTGCGTAAACTCAATCCAATCGGGACCGCTGCTCTCCGTCCGCTGGCCACCGTTCAGAATCGGATAATTCGTATACGAACTGTAGGGTACGTTATCCAGCTTGCGCAGCGACCCAATACCAATTTTGCAGAATGCATCGCCGGGTTTCGCTTCGTTGTAGCCCAGTGCTGTCCCGTCCGGGCCGCTTGTGAACTCTTCAACAGGGCCGCTTGCGGCGCTATTGATACCAGCCTCAATCGGATTGCCGATCTCTACATCCGGCACAGCGGGATTGAACTTCTCGAAGAAAGGTCCGAAGTATTGATGCCCACTGTACTCTAAGCTGCCAATGGTGCCAGCCCAGTCAAACCGCGTTCCCCGGTAAAACCCGTTTTCTGCGTCAGGTAAGTACACCTTCGTCCGCAGCACGCCGTTCGAGATTTCCTTGTGTGGATGTGATCCCGGATATGTCTGCGCTTCCATTGGTAAGGCCGCCAAAAGACACATAAGAATACAAGACATTGTGTTCATCGTTTTCACCGGACGGAACTGGAGCAAGGATAACCACTGATCATGCCGGATTGAATCCCTGCTTTCGCAAGCTATAAATCCGTACCAGCCATCGCGTACAAGCCTACTCCAAACCGAAGTAACTCGAAGCGCAACCCTTTGCTGTGGCATCGTTCTATGAACGAAACTCGGAGGAACGTTTATGGGCGTCCTGAAATATGCCGCGGTTCTTTCGGCTTGTGCATGGTTTGTGCTGGCAGCGGTTCCCTCAAGCGCCGACTCGCCGTTTTCATATGCGCTCATTCGCCCTTCTTGCGCACCGTGGGACGGCGGCGCCATTGAAGTCACTCTCACCAAGGAGTCCGCGCAGTGCTCCCGGACCGATGGTCCATATCTTGCAATCGGAGTCTGGCGCGGATTTCCGATCCACGATGGTCAGGAAATCAATTTCGAGCCGAGAACCAGCGTTGGCTTCGCTTCGCAATGCGCCAAGGCCGGAGATTGCGAACGCGCGGAATCCGGCAAGATCATTTTTAAAAAGTTTCAGCAAGGCACGGGAGCCTCCGGGCACTACGAACTGCACTTTAAGGGCGGCAGGACTCTGACGGGAGATTTCGATGCGAAATGGTGTAACGATCGAGTGGTCTGCGGATAAAGTCGTCGACTGATTTGCTTTCCCGATGAAAGTCCTCCCGTCTAAGCTGACTGGAGGTTAGCCGTGCTTCATTTCCTTCGAACATTTCTCGCTGTTGCGATCATCGCTTCGCCTCCTTTGGCTCTCCTCAAGCCGAGTGCGGAGCCATCCGCCGTTCAGAAACAGGCCGAATCCGAGTTGTTGACTCTACATAAAGAAGAGCGCCAAGCGCACTTCGATCACAACATAACATTCCTGGTATCCCACGTAGCTCCCCATATGTTGGATGTGCGAGATGGCCGGGTGAATCGAGTGAGCCCTGACTCTGTGCGAGATAAGTTCCTGCAGTATTTCAAAAACTCACGCTTTTCAGCGTGGGACGATGTTGACCCGCCCGTGGTCCACGTCTCAGTGGATGGGACCGTGGCATGGATGATTCTTCATGTTCGAATCGCCTACACGACGACTGATGCATCGGGAAAGACGACCAATGAAGATACTGAGGGAGCATGGATGTCTTCTTACGAGAAGCAGAATGGAACCTGGATCATGACAGCCGTTACATCGACGTTCTCGGCAAATTAGTGGCGCCGGCTGCGCTTTTTTGTTTGATCTCTACCGAGTATTGGTGAGTCATCCTGGATTGCAACCGCAGATGCT
Source organism: Candidatus Eiseniibacteriota bacterium (assembly GCA_035500795.1). Classification (GTDB taxonomy): domain Bacteria; phylum Acidobacteriota; class Terriglobia; order Terriglobales; family Acidobacteriaceae; genus Sulfotelmatobacter. The sequence continues at coordinate 9,164 of DATJWZ010000486.1, forward strand.
AGCCGACTCGGTGGCCTGATAGCTTCGGTTTAGGGCTCGGTGTATACTCCCCCAACGGATGCAAGGGCCTTCCCCGGGCCGCACGATCGTCCGACTCCCGTCTAAAGTTACGATTTCTCAGGAGGCGCCATGCACGCCAGTCGACCCGTCAAAGTTTTGACTCTTATTCTTGCGGCTTGCGCGTTTGTTCCGGTCGCCAGGTCGTCGAGCCCTCCCGAAAACGAGTTTTTGCTTCACAGCTTCGACTACACCGACGGGACGAATCCGCACGGCGCTGTGTTCATCTACCCGGCGGGTTACTTCCTGGGCACAACGAGTCAGGACGGGCCGACCGGGGCAGGCACGGTCTATCAGTTGTCGCCAAATGGCATCGGCGGATGGGGCTATGAGGTGGCCTACAACTTCTGCTCCGTGCCCGGCTGCTCCGATGGCATCAGTCCGCAGTCCGGCCTCATCATTGATTCGGCGGGAAATCTGTACGGCACCACCAGCATGGGCGGCGACAGCTCCAATCTCAACTGCGGTCACGGCTGCGGCGTTGTATATGAGCTGACCACGAACGGGGGCGTCTGGACCGAAACTGTCTTGTATGCATTCAGCGGCGGCAGCGATGGCGCCACGCCAATATCGAGCCTTGCGATGGACTCGGCGGGAAATATATACGGCACGACGAGCGCTGGAGGCGTCAGCTCGATTTATTGCGCGCAGGGCTGTGGCGTTCTTTTCACCCTGCGGCGCGGCTCCGATGGTACGTGGACTCAGAAGGTTCTGCACGCATTCTGCTCGGTGTCGGGATGCATAGATGGCGCTATTCCAAACGGTGTCGCGGTTGATGCCGCAGGCAACCTGTACTGCACCACCGCTGAAGCAGGACGATATGGCGGTGGCACCTTGCTTCAAGTCACTGCACGGGCCAAAGGCGGCTGGACCGGCAAACTTCTGCACTCCTTCGGCAAAGGCTCGGATGGAGTTTCACCTAATCCCGGCTTGGCGTTCGACGCCTTGGGCGATGTTTATGGAACCACAAATCGAGGTGGCAGCCAGAATTCGGGGATAGCATTCGAAATGACCTTAGACTCGAACCATCAGTGGATTGAAAAAAACTTGCACACATTTTGCTCGGCATTAAATTGTACTGAAGGCGGCGTTCCTTTAGCGGGATTGACCATCGATTCACGCGGGCGTCTTTTCGGCAGTACGTCTATCGGTGGAACCGGGCAACTCGGCACGCTCTACATGCTCGAACAGTACGCCAGGGACCACTGGAACGACTCTCCGATTTACAGCTCCGTCAGCGGAAACTTCGACAACCCAGTCACCCTCGATGCTTCGGGAAATTTGTTCACCACAACAACGATCGGTGGAACTTTCAACGTGGGTAGCGCGATTGAAGTCATATATTGACGCCGCGCGGCTTGAAACATAACAACTGTGTTTCTAACAATTGGGGTGGTGTGGTTCATTTACCACGAAGGACACGAAGTATCACAAAGGAACCCGCGCTGCTTTCTTGATGTACCGCCGTGGGTTTGTATATTTCCCGCGTAGATACTCGCTTGGCATCGTCTCATCCGGCGTATACTGGTGCGCTTCCGTACGGCTCTCGTAAGGAGTCATCCAAAATGAATTTCATCGCATGCATGCGCTTGCGGCTCTGCCTCCTGCTTGCCTGCTGCATTTCGTTACCCGTCGCGGCGCAACAGTGGAAAGCTCCCACCAGCATGAAGAAGTTCTCGAACGGGCTGATCGTAGTGGTATCGGAAGACCATTCCGCACCAACGTTCGGATTGTGCATCAGCTACGGCATCGGGTTCCGGCTCGAGCCAGAGGGTCGCACCGGATTCGCGCATTTGTTCGAGCACATGATGTTCGAGGGCACACCCAACGCTCCCAAAGGAGTTCTCAATCGCGTCATTGAAGGCGGCGGTGGCGTGAACAACGGCGACACGCGCTACGATCACACCGAGTACATCGAGACTGCTCCCCTCTCGGCGCTCGATCCGGTTCTGTGGGTCGAGGCGGACCGCATGAAGACGCTCGATTTCTCGCCAAAGAATCTGGAAAACCAGCGCAACGTTGTCGAGGAAGAAGTGCGCGTGAACGTGCTCAATCGTCCATACGGACTTTTCTTTGCCATTGATCTACCGGGCAAAGCATTCGACACGTACCCGAATGCCCATAATTTCTACGGTGACTTCCGCGACCTTGATGCCGCGAAGATCGAAGACGTTCAAAAGTTTTACGAACAGTATTACGCGCCGAACAATGCGGTCCTCGCTATCGTTGGCGATGTTCAGCCCGACGAAGTATTCGCGAAAGTTGAAAAGTACTTCGGGGAGATTCCTGCGCGAACTGTCCCGCCCCGGCCGAAAGTCGATGAACCTCCCCAGACTGCGGAACGCCGTTCGACGCAAACCGACAAACTGGCAAAGGTCCCTGCTCTGGCGATCGGCTATCGAATGCCAGCGCGCCACTCTCCTGATGCCTTGACCGGTGCAGTCACCGGCGAGTTGTTGCACAACGGCCAAGCCTCGCGCCTGTACCAGGCTCTCGTCAAAGACAAGCAGGTCGCACTTTCGGTGGATGGAGGCGTGAACTGGCCGCTTGGTACTCCTTTTGAGTACAACGGGCCGACACTGATGACATCGTTCATAGTGTATCCGCCCAGTGTGACGGAGGATCAACTCCTCGCTGCTTACAACGCATCCATCAAGGATCTTATCGACAAAGGCCCGAGTCAGCAGGATGTCGACCGCGTCGTAACCAAGATGCGCTCCGATTTCTATGCGAACCTCGAAGATCCTATCGACCGCGCCTCTGTGCTCTCGCATGCCGTTTTGTTCGACGGATCTTTCGACCGCGTGTACCAGATCCCGGATGAGCTTGCGAAAGTAACGCCCGCCCAGATCCGTGCATTCGCGGCGAAATACCTTGTGGCCACCAATCGCACCATCATCAACCGCGTTCCGGCGCCAAAGGAAGCGGATAGTGCCAAACAGCCGGGAGGCGCCCAATGATCAGCACCATACTCAGAAGAGTTCTCAGTGCACGGATCGCGAAGACCCTGGCCGTTTTGCCCATTACTCTTCTGTTCTGTTCCATCGTCTACGCTCAAAAAGAAGCGCCGATGCCGAAAGATCTGCCTGCTTATGGCGCCGAGAAACCCTTACAGGCGCCGTCGGTGAAATTGGAAAAGCTCGACAACGGGCTTAGCCTATGGCTGGTCTCAGAACCAGGTTTCCCAAAAATTGCATTATCCATCGCAGTACGCGGAGGCATGGCTGCCGATCCTGCGAACCGGCCCGGAATCTCGGAGCTTTTAGCGAAGACGATCGATCAGGGCACGCGAACGCGCAACGCAAAACAGATTGCTCAGGAAATTCAGGCAACTGGCGGTGATCTCACGGCGAATGCCGACAAAGACAGCATTTCACTTTCGACCGTGATTCTTTCGTCGAAGCTCGATGCTGCCTTAACAACGCTAGCGGACATTCTGCAGAATGCTTCTTTTCCTGATGCGGAAGTCACGCTTGCCAAGCGCAATCTGACGGATTCTCTCGAGCAGCGCGAAGCGGAGCCTTCTTTCCTGGCTGAACGCGCCCGCGACAAAGTTCTCTTTGGCGATCATCCATATCATGTAACGGCGCCCTCCAAAGAATCGATCGCGGCCTCCACGCCTGCGGACTTGCGGGAAATATTCACCCAGCGCTTCCGTCCCGATCAGGTGATGCTGATCGCCGTCGGCGATTTTCAGAATGAGAAAATGCTGCAACTGGTCAAGAATTCACTGGGTGGCTGGAAAGCGCCGGCGTCGCCCCCCGTAGTTGCCCAGACTCCACCCGCAACGCAAGTGGAGCACGCCGTGTTTGTCGTCCTTCGCCCGGGATCCGTCCAGACCACACTGGAATTGGGAACGTTTGGGCCGCTTCGCGGTGATGCTGACTACGAAGCCTCCCAAGTCGCCAATGCAATCTATGGAGGATCGTTCAGTTCCCGTTTGACCTCGAACATACGCGAAGACAAAGGCTATACCTATTCACCGTATTCTTACCTGTCGCCATTCCAGAAATCTGCCGAGATCATTTCGCACGCCGATGTGCGCAATGAGGTCACCGGCCCGAGCTTGAACGAAATTCAGTACGAACTCAACCGTCTCGCCACCACAAGCCCTACCGACGACGAGTTGTCGAAGGCGAAACACTATCTTGTCGGACGTGAAGCGCTGCGCATGCAGGATCGCGCATCGCTTGCGCTGCGCCTGGCAACGCTTTGGATCTCCGGATTGGCACCTGACCAGATCGGCATCTATGGCCGCAAGGTGGCAGAGACGACAGCGGCAGATGTGAATACCGCGGCTCGCAAATACTTTGCGGCCTACCGCACGGCCATCATCGCTGTCGGAGAAGAGAAAGTGATCCGCGACGCAGTGGCTCCGCTTGGGATCCCGGTCCGCATGGCGCAGTAGTTCGGGTTGTGAAGAGTGCTGGCGCGGTGCTGAGGGTGACGAATTGGAGAGAACGTTGTACTGTACTCACCCATTCTCGACTGGCCAGTTCGGCGCCTACCCAGCAGCCATGGACTTATTTCGCGTGAGCTTTGGGACTAGAATCCGCTTGAAAGCAAATGTTTCAAAATATTCACAGTAAGTGCCCAAGAAATGGAGCATCAAGGATATCGTTTTTCTTCCCAATTTGGGATAATGGGGCATGAAGCAGAACAGCCTACCCACGCCGCATGAGCAGAGGAAGGTTGAGTATTTGCTCAGTCGGCTCTCGAAAATTAAACCGATTTCCGCGAAACCAGTCCGAAGCGTGCAGGTGCAGCCGGCAATGAAGCTCACTGGCACCGCGAATTCGCAAGTCTTCTATTCCACATAACTTGTGCCTTTTTTGATTGAAGTCGGCCCGCCGTCTGGCGGGCTTTCTCTTGCGCAGATTCGGCGCACCCGGGGCAACAATTCGAGTTTAGAAGCAGGAAAATGGCCCCAGATTTTGGCTGCCCCTCCCGGATTCGAACCCCGATATTCTGATCCAGAGTCGATATAACGGTGACTCCGAATTTCCTGAGTTCTGCCTAAGAATCAAGTGCTTACCTAGCTACTGGTTTCGGCGGTGTGCCGTAAAGTATGCCGTGAGTTAATTGCATCACCCACAATCTCCAGCTCTGGGTGCTGAGAGTTCATCGCGATTTTCACGTCCGCGTGTCCCCAACACATCCCTGACCGCTTTCAAATTCCCACTTCGGGCTGAGAAGCAAGTCCCGAAATCGTGTCGCATAACGGGTATCAACCTTGAAGAACAGAGTAAGCGGCGGTACCAGTTCACCTCCGCCTCCCAAGCCCGTCAACGCACCGATGAAACCGGGGATCCATGCGCTCGCGAATACCAGGATGCTAAATTCCAGAACGTTAATTTGCGGTGCTTACACAGTTCCCACGCAGCGTGACAGTAGACGGGGGAAGCCACCAATTCGGCAGGACCGCGACCTGTAGCATCTCCGCCTGCGCCCCTTAGATGCGTACGGACAAACCACAAACGGAAATCGGTTACGCGAAGGAAACGGCACAAGTTGAATTTCAAACAGCAACCATTTCGGCCCTGCACCTGAAGCTATGGCTGCCGACTGCGGTCACTATCGAAACGGTGATAGATAGTCAGCCCCAGCGCGAGCAACATCAACATTCAAAGTATCGGCTCTATGAGGCGAAGAGCAAAAATCATTCTCAACCCCACGAAGTGATTTCGGGGCGTCGGTACTCGTAAGCATCCTCCGTCGACTGGTGACCGCATTCCTGCTCGCAAACAATACAGAGTTTCAACCAGGGAACTACTTTAAGCCGCTGCTGGCTAATCTCGTGTCCACAACTAACACAATTGCCGTACGCTCCTTCCTGTATTCGGGTGAGGGCTGACGTGATCTCTTCGCGTCCTCGTATTAGATACTCCTTCAAGACAGTAGCTGATGAACCCCATTTGGTGCTCCATATCCGATCTGACTCACTCTCAACGTTGGTCCTCAATTGCTCCTGAATCTCAGTGAGATGAAATCTTAGATAATTTTCAAACCGTAGAATCTCCGAATTTTGCACTTTCCTGTACCTCCCAGAGCCGTCGAGTAGTTCGTCAAAGCAGTACGATGACGGGCTCACCTGTTTAGATCTTCTCGAAGAAGTGCGCAACGCTTTTGCCGGCGTTTTCGGTGGAATAAACTGCCACCTTTGTCCCCTTCTCCCCGGCGTTCGCTACATCCTTTCCGGAATCGGTGGCCGCATGCTTTGTAAGGGCAAAGGTGTGCTCGGTGCCGTCCGTGGACTCAACCACAAGCCTCCCTCCTTTTCGGTCTATCTCTTTGATTGTTCCCTCCGTTTTTCGCAGGCCGGTATCTCCAACTTTGTCAACCTCGACGGCGGTGTCGTCCGTGCCTCGCTTGGTAGAGTGCGCCACCACGTCCTCCCCCTCTTTCAATCCATGCCACGAATCTTGCGCAGTCACGTCGGCGGACTTTACTCCATGAACGGTAGTGTCCTTTGCCCAGTGAAAGACATGTTCGGTGCCATCAGCACTTCTGACAGCGATAGTTTTCGCCGCACGATCGATTTTCGTGACCGTTCCGTGGGTCGCAGTGACCACATTTTCAATTGCAAAGACTGATGAAACAAGCGAACAAACAAGAACTGCAACTCCGATAATTCTCATGCCTTGCTTTCCTTTCTATTTACAGCAAATTCCAGGGAACGACCGCGTGCTCGTTCCTTTCATCCAATCGGGCCTCACGCCACATCCTTAGTTGCTCGTGGGACTCTGCGATGACGCGACAATTCCATCCACACTACGAGCAACAGAGCTGTGAACGAAGACAATAAGTAAATTCGGTCACCCTCCCAATCCAGTTGCACTAGAGAGACCATCAAGATTACGAGAAGCAAAACTCTCTTCATATCGACCGTCCTTGTGTACTCTCGCGAGATCTGCTGTTCTCGAGAGAACGACGTGGCCTTATCGCAAGACATCACTCGTACTTGACTCACGATGCGATTGCGTCAACACGCAGGAGCATTCCGCTGCCACCTGGCACTTTTACGTTTCCTTTATCTGATAGCAGTTTGATCTGACCAACTGGATCACTCCGACCTGCGTGCGCAAGGCTCATATTCGGCAAATCGAAAAGTCCACAGGCATCGGAGGAAAATACCCACAACGCCTGCAATTGCTCATTCCCAGCAATCTCGGCACGGCATTTCGTGTCCGGTCTTGAACTCAAGTGAACCAGTACGCCACTTTCGAGCACAGAATTCCCGACAACAGTCAAACCGTGTGCCACAACTCCTCCGCGATAGACCACCTCTCCTCCGATCTGATCAGTGGTCCACGAGTTTTCGGAGGTTGCTCGATCCGGCCCGCTATCTGGAATCTGGGCTTCGGATACGTCCATCATCGTGGCTAGTGCCCTCAGGTCCGTCGTTATCGCAATTTGCCGCTTTCCCACGGACAACGTGTCAAATCGCAAGGAGAGGCTGGCCATCATCCCGTTAATCGCGGGTCTAGCAGAAACAATATGTCCCATGACTTTGGCGCCCGCATGAATCTTGCTTCCTCCTGGCAATGGCACATCTTGCATGACTCGAGCACTGATCGGCTCTCCTGCTCGCGCCTTGTCAGAGCGAAGAGAAGAAATCAACTGGACCGGCAGGATGGTACCCACGGGAATGTCGAGCTGCGCAAACAGTTCAGTCGAAAGAACGATTAACGCGACAAATAGAAACATTTTCATAGTGACATCTCCTGGGTTATGTCATAAGCGGAGTCTCGTTTCACTCATAGGTACCCGATGAAAAGAGCGACCCTCCAGCGAAGGCAACGTCAACTTGTTGAGCCGAGGCGCAGACGACCACTCCGCAAACCAACGCGACTAATCCAACAGCGAACATGTTCCCCATATGCGTCTCCTGATACGCATTCCGATTTCACGATGTGGTGTCTCGGCCGTCGCCTCCCACTGGAGCTTCCTCCATAAGCATGCTTACGCCGACAGAAATGCTCCTCTGTCGTTAAATTGATCTCGTTGACCTTTGGGCCACGAGTACAGATGGCCTACGTCCACAACGATTTGTCCATCCGGCGCCACATCAACATGAGCTCGATCCATCGGTCGCGGAGCCGGACCTTCGAAGTTGATCCCCTCGCTGTCGTAGCCGCTGCCATGACATGGGCACTTGAATTTGTTCTCCGCTGGCTTCCAATCTGGAGTACAACCCAAATGCGTACAGCGGGCGAAAATGACAAAAAGCCGATCAGGTGTGCGATCCACCCAGATCCGATACTTCTGTAGCCATTTCTCGTCGATACCCAAGGCGTAGTCAGCCGGATACCCGATTTTGAATACGGTGGCCGGTTCGAAGAGCACTCGCGGCAGGAAGAACCGAAAGAACGCTACGAACCATGCTCCCAGGAATCCAGTCACACAGCTCCACACAAACCTGCGCCGTCGCCGATCCTTCACAGTATTTGACGGACCAACGGAAGCGAGCCCAGCAGCAGCAACTGCTTTCGAAGTTCCGATTGCGGGAGTTCCAACGTATTGCGCGGCACCAGGCCTCGAGGCATTTTGATGTACAGGCGCGTCGGGTGCCTGTCGTCCGGAGTGGCGTTCTGCATTCACAGCTTCGACCGCTGACTTGTTGGGCACTTCAGGCTCCTTCCTGTGTTCCGACGAAGAGAACTATGCCAGCTTGCCGGGCGCAAACGCGGTTATCCGGCCCGCTTCCAGGGTCCGTCCGCCGTCGTCAAGGACCGGGCCGATAAACTGGAACCGATCTCCTGTTCAATTTCTCCCTGGCATCGCAGGCAGAACTGGGTCCACGGCAGGGCTTCCAATCTCCGACTCGGGATATCGTTGCCACATCCGATACAGACTCCGAACGAGCCGTCAGAAATTCTTTTGAGCGCTGCTTCAATCAGGCGCAAAACAGTCCGACGCTGGCTGCTTCGTTCGAAAAGAAATTCCTTTGACACACTGATGACCGATCGATCTGCGCTGTCTTGTACAGAATCGGTACTCAGCGACTGTGCTTCCTGTTCCGCGCTGCGCAAACACTGGCGCGTCTCATAACGCTGGAATTCGAGCTTTTGTCTGAGGCGTTCAATATCTTTCTCTTCCATGTTCTTTTCCTTCCTTCATTTCTGTGCGACCGCACAATTCAGTTCACGGAGTGGATGTGGCCGCTTCGCCTAAGTGTCCATATCTTGAAAAGCCCACTCCGGTCTTTCCTCATTTCGCAGGTAGGAATCAAAGAAGCGAAGCAGAAAAGGCGTCTGGCTGCCCACGCCAGCAAAGAGGAGAACCGGCACGTCGGGTTTGATCCGTTTCATCTCGGCACGAACTGCGCTGCCGGTCGCATCAGGCAGGTCATACTCCAAAAGGACTCCTTGGATCGGTTGTTTTGTGAGCATCGAGAGGCCCTGACTCCCCGTGGTTGCAGACACGACTTCATAGCCTGCTGTCTCCAGCATGTACTTAAGGGCATCCAGATACTCTCTGTGGTTCTCGACGCAAAGGACTTTTACGTTATTCATCGCTTTTCTCCTGGTTTGCGTAGTTTGATCGGCGCGAGGTTTTAATCGGCGTGTATCTCAGACGATCGATCTCTTCGTCCGAAATTGGTTTTCTGCGCAGCAGGACTTCTCGCAGTGCCCATTCGATCCGATCGACGCTCTCGGAGATGACCCGAACGCATTCGTGGTTTTGGATCGAGTCCGTTGTAAGAGAAATCGCCCCCAAAGCATTCCGAATGTGGTGATTCATTTCAGAGATCACCTGCATCCTGAGCAGCGCGGCTTCGTGTCGTTGGTTCGCCGCATCCATGAATCCGGCGGTCAACCCGGCAACAACAACCGCCGAAATGCCTTCAGCTAGTAGGCGCTCCCAGCGCCGCCCGATATTGGGGACAAGCACATAGTGCATCAGTTCGGTTGCCAGAAAAGAAGCCAGTCCCACAGCCGCGGAAACAAACTGCACACGCATTGTGGGAACCCAGTTCGTTAAACGGTCGTTGCTCGCTACGGTCCGCTGTCGAATGACACGAGTCATGGGAACCCTCCAAGATCGAGTGCAGTCCGCAGATGGACCACACGAGGAATCAACTACTGCTGCTGATCGAAATCTTCCTGCCGCAACTTGAACCATGCGGCCTCCAAAATGTGCCTGTGCGGCCACGCCTCCAAATGAGAACGGATTCGTAGCCCAGTAAGAACGACGGAACCTTGGAGGAATTAGGCGATGGGAGGAGGCGGGCGGTTGAAGTGGGGCCCTTTGACGTGCAAGGCAGGGAATATCTGAGAAGGAGATGTTAGATGACTCGAAATCTCGGAGGGCGGGAATGGCAGAAACGCGTTAACGGGGGCGCTCCATTGCAGTCCGCTGCAATCAAAACGCGGCCGTTGATCATGACTTGAGACGGCACTAACCAACGAAACGCCGCTCGTCGCCGAGTGCTGAACAGGATCTACTTTAGAAAATTCGGGTGGATTACTGCGAACGACAAGAAGCGCAAATAGCGTCGCAATTCCGATAACTCCAAAGACGCGAGCTTCTCGCGGTCTAGCGAGTCGGGGATGCCAAAGAAAGGACATCATTTCCCCATGCCTTAGATGATGATTATATGCCGCGTTTGGTTGGCCGCGCGAATCATTGGATGGTAACCGAGTACCAGTCACGGAGATCGCGATGCGACAGATCGCTTTTAGCGCCTCAGCCTTTAGATTCTTCGCTGGATTTTGCTTTCCGTCGAGACTCGACAGAACAGGATGCTGTCCGTCAAGTTGGTACACCCAGCTTAGGGAGCAGCCACTGTGTGACAAGCAGGTAAGCGACAACGAAAACGAGAACCCAGACCCAACCAGGCATCAGTTTGCTCCTAATGTCGAGGTGGATCTGGCTCGCCGTTGAGCAGGACGAAATGAATTGGCGGAAGCGTACTTTTGAAGCGACGCCGCCTGACGCGCTGTGCTGCGGCAGACCAGTTCACAGAGCCGAAACACCGCCGGATCAGCGATGCTATAGAAAATGCTGTTGCCCGAACGCTTCCGACCAACGAGCCCGGCGTCGAACAGGATTTGAAGGTGCTTCGAGATGTTTGGTTGGTTGCCGTCCAGATCATCTACGATCTGGCTCACTGTTTTCGTGCCACCCTGCAAGGACTGAAGGATCCGAAGACGACACGGCTCACCCAATACCTGAAATCGGCGGGCTACCAGATCGATGATTTTGTCGTTGATCATTATCGGTCTATTGGGCAAAAGTACACTATATAATTATACAGTAATATAGAGTGTTGCACTAGGGAGTGTTGCATGCGAACCGATGTCGAACAGGCAGTCGCTCTGCTGAAGCGAGGCGATCACAACAGCCTGCAGAAAGCGCTCTCGCTACTGCAGAAGGCTGTTTTCGCTTTCGGTATGCGCGTCTGCGGCCATCGGGAGGATGCCGAGGACACTACGCAGGAAGTGCTGCTCAAAGCAATCCCATACCTGCCCAAGTTCGACAACTCCCGAGCCTTAGCGAAATGGTTGTACACAGTGGCCAAGAATCGCTGCCTGATGAGCCGCCGCAAGAGCAAGTTCGCTCCCAAGCAAGAGCTGTCTCTCGATGAACTCATGCCGGACCGCAAAGAGTTGGAACAACTGGACAGTTCGTCGATTCCCAATCCCGAGAGCTCCACGATCCGCGGTGAACAGACGCGGCGAGTGAGAGAAGTTGTTCGCAGTCTTCCACCGCATTACCGGATTGTCCTCGTTCTGCGGGATATGGAAGGCTTCACGGACGAAGAAGTGGGAGAAATAACCGGTTTGCGTCCTGGAACGGTGCGTATCCGGCTGCATAGAGCGCGCCTTTTCGTGCGCAGGGAACTGCAGGAGAAGCAACAGCGTGCGCGTCTGCAAAAGTCGGCCCCCGCTTCTTCACGCGATGGACGATGCCGGAAGATGTTTGCTGGGCTTTCCGATTATCTGGACGGGGAACTGGACGACTTTTCGTGCGAGGAGATCGAAGCACATCTCGAAGGATGCGAACCCTGTAAGAAGTTTCTCAGCAGCTTGAGAGCGGCGATACAAAGCTGCCAAAACTCACCTGCCGAGTGCCCGGATCGACTCAAAGCTGCGAATCTGCGAAGAGAGCTTCTCGCGACCTACAGCCGGGCGCTTGCCGCTACCAGTAAGTAATTGCACCAAAGCGTTTTAGCCATCTGCGTACTATCGCCTTCCCCTACCATTTTTCTTCTGTAACAAAATCCGGCGAATTGCATTTCTGATATGGCAGCCCGAACGGGAGCCAACGAAGGGAGCACATCATGATTTCCGCGAAAGTGGAACTTACGCAGCCGCTCAGCCAGCAACGACAATTCGTCGCGCACACCGGCAGCGAACATTTCTTTTTGCTCGACGACAGCGCCGGAGGCACGGGCCCGAAACCTATCGAGCTCGTTGCGGCAGGACTCGCCGGATGCACAGCTTTCGACGTGATCACGATTCTCCGACAGAAGTACCACCAAAAGGTGACGGGTTACGAGGTGCGCGTGGAAGCAGATCAAGCCGACCGTCCGCCCCAGATCTTTACCACCGTCCGGATACATCATGTCGTTCGTGGATTCGACATTGAGGAATCAGCAATCGAACAGGCGATTCACATGTCCGAGGAAAAATACTGCTCTGTCGGAGCCATGGTGCAGAAAACGGCGGCTTTCCACACCACATTCGAGATCGTCTCAGAAAAAACCGAGTGGCTAAATCCAACAGAACCGGTGGAAACCCGTGGCTAAGAGATTCTTCATTTGCTCTTGGTACTGATTTTAGTGATTGAGGTCGCCGCTTGAAGACCTACTCAAAGAGGACGATGGAAATAAAAGATCAAGATTCTTTGCCGACTGGTCGTGCCCACATGAACTCTGATGCTCGACCCACAGCTCCATTTATCCTGATTGCATTGTTGTTCGGTGTGACTGCGACGTCATTCTCCCAGAGGCCGGACGCGCCCTCCCCGCTTTCCCTACAGCAGGCCGCGAATGTTGCACTAGAGAAGAATCCTCTGCGCAAGGCAGCCCTTGCGGATACGAAAGCAGCGTCTGCCGGAGTGCGGGAAGCGCAATCGTTTCTCATGCCACACGTCAATTTTTCCGAGTTGGCAACCCGTGGCGATGACCCCGTCTACATCTTCGGTAGCAAGCTCCGCCAGCAGCGATTCACCGCTGACAACTTTGCTCCGCCGCTGAATAAGCTGAACAATCCTGCGCCCTACGGAAACTTTTCGACGCGTTTCGGGGGAACATGGAACCTATTCGATTCTTTTGCTTCCTGGCACGGAATCAATCGCGCCAAGGAAATGAATGCTGCGGCCAGTCACCAACTGGAGCGTACTGATCAGGAGATCTTATTCCGAGTCGTGCAGTCCTATTACGGCGTACTGCTTGCGTCAAAGCATCTGGAGGTTACGGACCAGGCCGTGAAAACGGCGAAATCCATCATGGATCGCAGTCAGGTCCGCTTTGATGCCGGACTGGTGGTGGAATCCGACTTGTTGAGCGCCAAGGTGCGCCTTGCCGGCCGCGAGCAGGAGTTGATTCGCGCGCGGAACAATCTAGAACTAGCGCGCGCCCAACTCAACAGCGCCATGGGCGTGCCGGCTGACACTCAATACAAACTTGCCGATGCTCTCAGCGAAAAGGTTCTGGGTGCGGAGTCGTTGACGGACATGGAACGGAGAGCTCTCACGACGCGCCCCGACCTCCAGCGGATTGAAGCGCAGCAGTCGGCGCAGGACCTGACCGTGGCGATTGCTAAATCATCTTTCGGCCCACGTCTGAATGCTTTTGCCGGTTGGGAGTTGGATAATCCAACATTTTTAGCAGGGGGCGGTGGAAACAATTGGCTGGGAGGAATTGAGCTTCAAATCGATCTCTTTCAGGGAGGCGCGAAACGGGCCGCGCTGTCACGTGAGCGCGCAACGGCCGAGAAGATTGCCGCTCTGAAGCAGGCTGCAAACGACGCCGTACGCCTGGAAGTCCGGCAGGCTTATTACGATCAAGATGCGACTCGGCAGCAGGTAGAAGTGGCGCGTACCGCGATCTCTCAAGCACAAGAGAGCCTGCGCATCAATCAGGACCGGTATGATGGCGGCCTGCTGACGATTACCGACTTGCTCGGAGCAGAAGAAGCATCACGCCGGAGCCAACTCGATTACTGGCAGGCCGTCTATCAGTTTCACATCAGCTACGCCAATCTGGAGTTGGCGAGCGGAACTCTGAATCTTCAGTCCTCGGTGTTTATCCCATGAATCTTATTTTTTTCAATGCGAACAAACCATCAATAGCTCTTGCCCGTGAGGGAGCGATGCTGCTTTTTGCGGGCCTGGCTCTCGTCGGATGTTCCAGCGAACGCCAAACCGTCAACGCCACGCCAGAGACGTTGAGCAATGTTTCGATCATTTCGGCACAAGCAGCCAATATTCCTGATGTGGTCGAGGCTGTAGGAACGCTGCGTGCGGCCCAAACCACCCAACTCGCGGCGCAAATGATGGGCAGCATTCTGGAGATCCGTGCGCGTGAAGGCGACCACGTGCAACGAGGGCAAGTTCTCGCGGTCATTGATGACGCCCAGCCTCGCGCTGCACTGGACCGTGCTAAGGCGGCGGATTTGGCGGCCCAGCAGGAGATTACTGCGTCCGAGTCCGACTACGCGCTCGCCGACGCGACCTTCAAGCGCTATCAGACTCTTTTCGACAAGAAGTCTGTTAGCCCTCAGGAATTCGACGAGGTTAGGGCCCGGTATCAAGCCGCCCAAGCACGTCGCGAGATGGCACGCGCCGGACAGGCTCAAGCCAAAGCCGCGGTCCAGCAAGCCCGTACCGCCCTGGGCTACACGCGCCTTGTGGCTCCCTTCGACGGTCTGGTGACCGAAAGGAGAGCCGATGTCGGAACGCTGGCTAGTCCCGGCATGCCGATCTTCACTATGGAAGATCTTCGACGCTATCGTCTTGAAGCGACGGTCAACGAGACGGATCTTCGTTACGTACACCAGGGAGAGCAAGTATCAGTTCTGGTCGATGCGCTAGGCGATCGGGAGTTGAAGGGACGAGTTGTTGAGATCGTCCCTGCAGCAGACCCGGCGAGCCGCAGCTTCCTGGTGAAAGTGGAACTGCCTTCTGATCCTGCCCTTAGATCGGGCCTGTTCGGCCGTGCCCAATTCGCGCATGGGCAACGGACCGCATTACTCATCCCGCGGACGGCTATCGTGGAACGCGGCCAACTGCAGGGCATTTACGTCTTGGACCAAAACAAAATCGCTGGTTTGCGTTACATCACGCTGGGCAAAGCATCGGCGGCGCAGGTCGAAGTGTTGGCCGGACTCCAGCAGGGCGAAACTTTGATTGCTGACCCGGATAACCGGGAACTGACCGGCAAGAAGATCGAGTCTCGCTAACTGACTTATATAGAGCCAGAGAAAAGACAATGAGTGTCTCCAAACATAGCTCGCAACCGGAAGTAGACCAGAACCATGTGTTGCGTTTGGCGGGCAAGGTTGCACGCGCCTTCATCGCTTCCAAGCTCACTCCGCTGGTGATGGTCGCAGCACTGCTGCTCGGCGCATTCGCCATTCTCGAGACTCCACGCGAAGAGGAACCGCAGATTGTGGTTCCCATGCTGGATGTGTTCGTGCAGATGCCGGGAGCATCACCTCAGGAAGTCGCACAGCGCGCCAGTCTTCCAATGGAGAAGCTGCTGCGCGAAGTGCCGGGAGTGGAATACATCTACTCGATCAGCCATCCCGGCATGAGCATGCTGATCGTGCGTTTCTATGTCGGAACCAAAGAAGAAGACGCGATCATCCAGACCTACAACAAGCTGTATTCTAACTTCGACCGCATTCCCCCCGGAGTATCAGCGCCGCTTATTAAGGTTCGCTCCATCGACAACGTTCCGATCATGGCGCTCACTCTTTGGGGGCAAAATTACGACTCTTACCGGCTGCGCCGTGTGGCGGGGGAGTTGGAAGACTCTCTGAAGAAGCTGGACGACATCTCCGAAACCACGATCATCGGCGGCCAGCCCCGTCAGGTGCGCGTCGTACTCGATACCCAACGTCTTGCCGCCTATGGTCTTACGCCAGGAACCGTCGTTGGACAACTGCAGGGAGCCAACACGCGCGGACAAGCCGGAAGCTATGCGCGCGACAACCGCGAGTTCCAAGTCGAAGCAGGATTGTTTTTCACGCATGCTGAAGACCTGAAGCAGGTTGTGGTCGGAGTACACAGCGGACGTCCGGTGTACCTGCGCGATGTTGTCGAAAAGCTCGAGGATGGCCCGGCTGAGCCCGAGAATTATGTACTCTTTGCCAACGCGAAGGGAACGACCGGCCAGCCTTCCAATCCGTCGTACCCCGCTGTAACGATCACACTGGCCAAGCGCAAGAGTACCAATGCGAGCGTAATTGCCGAGAACGTTTTGCAAAAGGTGAATGATCTGCGCGGCTACCTTTTGCCGCAAGATCTCAATCTCACGGTAACCCGCAATTACGGCGAAACTGCGAAAGATAAATCGGATGAGCTTCTTAAACACCTTTTCATCGCAACTCTTTCCGTGACTCTCTTGATTGCGCTCGCGCTGGGTTGGCGCGAATCGGGAGTTGTTTTGCTGGCAGTGCCTGTCACACTCGCGCTCACGTTGGCGATCTTTTATCTTTTCGGATACACACTCAACCGCGTCACCTTGTTCGCGCTGATTTTCTCGATTGGCATTCTTGTCGACGATGCGATTGTTGTCGTCGAGAACATCGTTCGGCATTTCCGTTTGCCAGGCAGCCGGGGACGCCCTCTCGTCGATGTTGCCGTGGAAGCCGTTGATGAAGTTGGTAATCCTACGATCCTTGCCACCTTTGCCGTGATTGCGGCGATTCTCCCCATGGCCTTCGTTCGAGGCCTGATGGGACCCTACATGCGACCCATTCCAGTCGGGGCCTCGGCCGCAATGGTGTTCTCACTGATCGTCGCCTTCGTAGTGTCACCATGGGCCGCACTCAGACTCTTACGCCATTACGCCGGCGATGGTGGCCACGCACATCACGAAGCCGAAGGTTGGGCGACACGCCTCTATCGCAAGATCATGAATCCTTTGATCCGCGACACGAAACGGCGCTGGCTTTTTCTTGGTGGCGTGGTCGTCCTTCTGTTGGCGGCCTTCGCGTTCGTTCCTCTGAAATGGGTTCGCGTGAAGATGTTACCGTTCGACAACAAGAGCGAGTTCCAGGTCATCATCGATATGCCGGATGGGACGCCACTCGAACAGACGACGCGGGTCGCGCAGACCCTGGGTCAAGATCTTGCGCAGCAACCCGAAGTGACCAACTATCAGATTTATTCTGGCACATCCGGTCCCTATAACTTCAACGGATTGGTCCGGCATTACTTCCTGCGGCGTCAGCCGAATCAAGCTGACATTCAGGTCAACTTGCTGTCCAGGCATGACCGTAAAGCTCAAAGTCACGAAATCGCGCGCCGCCTTCGCCCGGAACTTATGAAACTCGCTGCTCCTTTCGGCGCTCGTATCAAAGTCGCCGAAGTTCCTCCGGGGCCTCCGGTACTCGAAACACTCGTTGCGGAGGTCTACGGGCCCGATTACAAAGGGCAGATCCAACTGGCAAGTCAGATTAAGAGGGTTTTCCGGGAGACACCAGGCGTTGTAGACGTTGATTGGTACGTCGAGGATCCGCAGGCAAAGTACGATCTAAAAGTGGATCTGGAGAAAGCCTCACTGCACGGGATTTCCGCCGCCGATGTGACACGCACCTTGCAGATCGGCCTTACTGGCGCTGATGCCGGCCTGCTGCATGATCCGCAATCGCGAGAAGATATTCCAATCCAGATTCGGCTGTCGCGTGCCGATCGCTCGAGCATTCAGGATCTTGCCAATCTCAAGCTGCCAACTGCAACCGGTGGCCAGGTTGCGCTGCAAGAAGTGACCAGCTTGAACCAGGAAACAATTGATACGAGCGTCTATCGGAAGAATCTGCAACCCGTCGTTTACGTGACCGGCGATGTGGCCGGAGAAGAAGAGAGCCCTATTTATGCCATTGGCAAAATGAGTGACGCTATCGACAAGCTCAAACTGCCCGATGGTTACTCAATCCAACAGTACAAAGGCACCACCATGCCCGGCCGGACCGACCGCTACTCGATGAAATGGGATGGCGAATGGCATATCACGGTGGAAGTCTTTCGTGATCTTGCTCTGGCTTTCGCTGCAGTGCTGGTTCTGATCTATGTGCTGGTGGTTGGTTGGTTCAAGAGCTTCAAGACTCCGCTCGTCATCATGGCGCCGATCCCGCTAACCCTGGTCGGAATCATTCCCGCCCACGCAATCATGGGTGCGTTTTTTACGGCGACATCGATGATTGGATTTATCGCTGGTGCGGGCATCATCGTGCGCAATTCCATCATCCTGGTCGATTTTATCGAGCTGCGCCGATCGCAGGGCATGTCACTGGAAGCGGCCGTCGTGGATGCAGGTGCGGTTCGTTTCCGTCCCATGTTGCTTACCGCCGCCGCTGTTGTCGTGGGAGCGAGCGTTATCCTCTTCGATCCTATCTTCCAAGGGCTCGCGCTCTCATTAATGGCGGGCGAAGTGGCGTCGACGGTTCTCTCGCGCATGGCTGTGCCTGTCCTTTATTACATGTCGGAACGTAGGAATCGGCCCGTGCCGCCAGGGCATGCGCACTCACCGGAGAATATTGCTGAATGTGAGACAGCGCAGTGCGCTGTCTAAGAATTGCGCCTTCTGAAAGGAGCTTTGCATATGACTGTAGAACGTGGACTCCGCTTGATGGCGGGAATATTCATTCTGCTCTCGCTGGCACTGGGATATTGGGTGAGCCCCTATTGGTTTCTCTTCACCGCTTTCGTAGGTCTAAATCTATTTCAATCCGGATTAACGAACTGGTGTCCGGCGATGTTCGTGCTCCGGAAGCTAGGCATTCCCGAATCAACCCGGGCCGTAACAACAATTGAAGGATCCAGTGCCATCAGGCAATGAGACTTATTTTTCATGTCGGGTGTCGGCCGAGCTTTCTCACAACCGCAGGTTCAGGAAAAAGGAAATCAGATTGAGAGTCGCCGACCGCTTCGGAACTGAGCTCTGAGCACGCCGCAAACCAGAAAGCAGGCTTGCTTCATCTCAGGAATCGCAACGTAACAAGACACGTGCTTGCCAGTGCGAGTAGTTTCGACGATTCCTGCTGACTCAGTACCGTAAGGTGCTGGGAGAAATTTGCTTCGCTGACGCCTGATTTGATTTGGCTGCCCCCCAGGGATTCGAACCCCGATATGCTGATCCAGAGTCAGCTGTCCTGCCGTTGAACGAGGGGGCAGTTTGTGCAGAAGAGAGCCCGACACGCGGCTCTCTTTGATTCTATGGTGCAGACCGAAAGCGGTCAACCACGAGCGCTTGTCCCCATTTGGAAGATAGAATCCTTAGCGCTCTCTGCCGATTTTGTTTGCGATCCCAGCGGTGACGTCTTTCGGCGGTAAGATTATTGGAGCTCGATCCGGAGAGCATTTATGGTTATTCACCGCGAGATCGCTCCCACCACGTCCGACTACGCCGAACTTGCCCGCCGTCCGCTGGATGCGGATCAGTGCGCGCTGGTCGTCATCGACATTCAGGAAAAGCTGCTGCCGCCCATCTTCCAAAAAGAGCAAATGGTGCGCAACTCGCAGCTGCTGATTCGCGCGGCCGGCATCCTGAAGATTCCCACTCTCCTCAGCACGCAATACGCAAAAGGGCTGGGCTCGACCGTGTCAGAAGTTGCTTCACTGCTCCCGAAAACGCAAGCGATCGACAAGACTTTGTTCTCTTGCTTCGGGAGCGACGTTTTCTGTTCGGTGATCAAGCGTCTGCCGAGCCAGCGTAACACGCTCCTGCTCTGCGGTATGGAGAGCCACATTTGTGTCATGCAAACTGCACTCGCCGCTCTCCGCGAGGGATATCTCGTTCACATCGCTTCCGATGCCGTGAGTTCCCGTACCGAATGGAATTGGAAGATTGGGCTCGATCGCATGCGCGCCGCTGGCGCGATCATCTCTTCCACCGAGATGATGATCTATGAGCTGATGAAATCGTCTTCGTCAGCCGCGTTCAAGGAATTGCTGCCGCATCTCAAGGGATAGCGCTCTCAACCCAAATACCACAAAGGACACGAAAGTACACAAAGGAACACTGAGAATATAACCTTCGTGCCCTTCGTCGTTGCAGAGTCTGGGCTATGCGCCCGCCTGCTCCGGTTCCTGCTCTTTCTTCTTCACGCGCACCACAGTAATTTTCGCGAAGCCTTCCTGGAAGGCTGGCGGCTTGAGCTTTGCGGCCATGCGGCGCATGATATCTTCGGGAACAACACGGTCGCGCCGCTGATGCCGGTCGATGCAGACTTCCAAGGGCACATCGAAGAACACCGCGTGCACTTCGTAGTTGTAATCTTTGGCGAGCTTGACCCAGTGCTGGCGCTCTTGCGGTGTGAGGTTGGTCGCGTCCACGTAATTCATTGGGCGCTTCGCGATCAGCCGCGCCTTCAGCATCGACCGCAGATTCGAGAAGACCAGATCCTGAAAGCGCTGCTCGCGAACATCGTCAAATAATAGTGAGCGGACCATGTCGCTTGAGAGCGGCGTTACATTGTGTCGCTTGAACCACGTGCTCTTGCCGGAACCGGGCAGTCCGATCGCCAATACGACTATGCCTTTGGGCGGACGCGCCGGGGCGCTCGGAACGGCGACGGGGGCAGCGGGCGACTTTGGCGCGGCTGCTTCTGCCGGCGTTTCAGCTTCGGGTTCCGCAACGGCACCTTCAGGCTCAACTGCTTCGGGCTCCTCCGCCTCCGGCGTAGCACCGGGAACCCCTTTCGGAGTAAATGCCTGAGCTACAGCCTGCTCGCGACCACGTCCGCCGCGCCCACGCCCCCCTCGGCGGCGACGGCCACGACCGCGTTCTGAGGGTTTCGCGGAATTCTGAGGCGCCGATGTTTCTCCCCGTTCCTTGGGCGGAGCGGTTTTGGCAATCGGCTCGGCTTCGAACTCGCTCTCTGCTGGCGTGTTCTCCATGGCCTCGGTTTGATTTGCTGGGGCAGCACCCATTGGTTCGTCAGATTCGAAATAGGCTGGCTGTAATGGTGGGGGCGCCGGCTTGTTTTCCTGCTCTTCAGTTTTCTTCTTGCGGCGCTGCATGCGCTCGCGCATCCATTTACGCATGTTCAGGCTTGTAACACAGATTGCAGGATAAGAGCAATCCGCAGAGCCACTTGCGAACCAAGCGCGTTAGCCGCCTGACTCAGATCAGGCTGTTTATTTGTTACGGAAAACCGGCCAAACGTCTCTTATCGCCTCACGAAACGTTAGCCACATTCCCCAAAAACATTCGATGTGGTATTCACAGAGATAGAGTTTCCGACCGCTTCCATGCCGCAACTCCACACGGGTGCATTGCCACACTCAACAGGCAATCCGACGGGTCCAAAGTGCTGTGCTTCGCAAAGATGGTTGCTCTTTGGATTTCACATATCTGGCACTCGGATCGTTCATAGGTTTTGAATCGAGTAATCTGCGAAGGCATCCTAGAGTAGTATCTATGGCGAGCCAAGTCCCTCCTCCTATTCATGGCCAGAAGTACATCTCATTGACGACTTTCCGCAAAACGGGCGCTGGCGTTCCCACACCCGTGTGGTTCGGCGAAGAGGACGGAAAGCTTTATGTGATGACGCGGCACGACATGGGCAAGACAAAACGGATTCGGAACAATTCCAGCGTCAAGGTGGCACCGTGCACTATTCGCGGAAAGGTGACGGGCCCTGGAGTCGCGGCGACTGCGCGTATCCTTCCCTTGGAAGAACACAAGCGCGCCCGGCACACGATCAACCGGAAATATTGGATGGCACGGATTCCGCTGGTTTGGGCGAGGACAGACACGTACTTCGAAATTTCGTTTGAGTGAGAAAACCTTCCGCCCGCAACTACAATAGCCCAATGTCCACGCAAACCTGGGACCCTTCCCGCTACGCCGCCAATGCTGCGTTCGTCCCGGCGCTCGGGCAGCCCGTGGTCGACTTACTTCAACCCCAGCCAGGAGAGCGCATCCTCGATCTCGGTTGCGGTGATGGCATGCTAGCCGAAAAACTGACCGCAATCGGAGCAGAAGTTATCGGTGTCGACAGCTCCGCAGACATGGTTGCCGCTGCTTGCCTGCGTGGACTCGATGCCCGCGTGGTGGACGCGACGAAGTTATTCTTCGACCAGGAATTTGACGCTGTTTTTTCGAACGCCGTCCTGCATTGGATCAAACATGACCCCGATGCTACCATCGCCTCGGCCTATCGCGCCCTGCGCCGTCCGGGGCGGTTCATCGGCGAAATGGGTGGACATGGATGCGTCGCAGCGGTCACTGTAGCTCTTACGGTCGGCCTTGAAAAGCGGGGAATAAAAAATGCGGCTAGCGTCTGCCCCTGGTACTTTCCGACGGTGGATGACTACGCCGCTCGCCTGGAGCGCGCTGGGTTTGTCGCAGAGAACGTCCAACTCATCCCGCGTCCCACACCGCTGCCGACAGGCATGCGCGCCTGGCTGGAAACTTTCGCAAACCCATTTTGTGCAACGTTATCGCAAGACCAACGAGGAGATTATCTGGAAGAGACGACTGAAATGTTGAGGCCTGTCCTCTGCGACGAAAAGGGCCGCTGGACCGCAGACTACATGCGCCTGCGCTTCCTCGCACGAAAGCCCTGAAGATTGGTGCGCTTCTCCCGTTTTTGGCGAAGCTCTACTCAAAACCAGTTTCAAAGTTGGTTATGCATTTGTCTTTGAAACCTTGAAAGCTGAAACTCGAAGCTGTTTTTTTCACCACTCTCCCGTCGTCAAATACTCATGAATCGACTTCGCCGCTCGCCGTCCCGCCCCCATCGCTAAGATAACCGTCGCCGCACCCGTCACAATATCCCCGCCGGCGAACACTCCTTTGCGAGTGGTGCGCTGTGTCTCTTCACTGGCCTGGATGTATCCGCGCTTGTTTGTATCGAGACCCGGCGTGGTGCTCTGCACAATAGGATTCGCTGTTGTGCCGATGGCCATGATCGCAACCGACAGCGGTAGATCAAATTCCGACCCCACCTTTGGAACGGGACGCCTGCGTCCTGAAGCGTCAGGCTCTCCTAGCTCCATGCGTACGCAGCGTGCCGCGGTGAGCCAGCCTTTCCCGTCAGACAAAAATTCCACCGGCGCAGTCAGCATCTGGAAGTCGATCCCTTCCTGTTGGGCATGATGCACTTCTTCAGCCCGCGCCGGCATCTCCGCCTCGCTCCGTCGATAAAGCACATACGCTTTTTCCGCTCCAAGCCGCAGCGCGGAGCGAATCGCATCCAGCGCCGTATTGCCTCCGCCGATCACTGCGACGTGCTTGCCGTGCAGATCGAGCATCGGCTCGTCATAGGTGGGGAACTCGTAGGCTTTCATCAAGTTGATGCGCGTCAGGAACTCATTCGCCGAATACACGCCATTCAGATGCTCTCCGGGAATGCCCATGAATTGTGGCAGGCCCGCGCCGGTTCCGATGTACACCGCGTCGTAGCCCTCTTCCTCGAGCAACTCGTCAATCGTCACGGTCCTTCCGACGACCACATCGGTTTCGAACTCCACGCCCATCTGCCGCATGTAATCGATCTGCTCTCGCACAATCTGTTTCGGCAGACGGAATTCCGGAATTCCGTACACCAACACACCACCAATCTCATGCAGCGCTTCAAAGACGCGGACCTTGTGGCCCTTTTGAATCAGATCGCCAGCGACAGTCAGTCCCGAGGGCCCACTTCCTACCACCGCAACTTTCCGCCCTGTTGGCTCAGCCGTAGGAACCACATGGGTGCCCATGCGCTGCTCATAGTCAGCAACAAAACGCTCAAGGTATCCGATTCCAAGCGGCTTCACTTTTTTCGACAGCAAACACTTGCCTTCGCACTGATCTTCCTGGGGACAGACGCGTCCGGTGATCGCAGGCAGAACGTTGGCTTCGCGGATCTTCGCCGCTGCGCCCAGAAAATCCCCGATGACGATCCTTTGCACGAACTCCTTCACATCAATTCCGACTGGACAGTTATCAGTACAGGTGGGCTTTGCGCATTCCAGGCAGCGCAGTGCTTCCTGCTGAGCCAGTTCCGCGCTGTAGCCGAGATTTACCTCCTTGAAATTGTGGGCGCGCTCTTCCGCGGGCTGCTCCGGCATCAATTGTCGAGGAACCTTCATGCGATCTCTGGGCAACAAGGGATTCTTCGATTTGCTCGCAGTCGGGCTCATCGCTTCTCTCCTTCCGCCGCGCAAACATGTTCCAGGCTCTGTTTGTATTCTTCCATCGACTGTTGTTCAGTTGTGCGATACATAGAATTCCGTTGCACCAGCACTTCGAAATTGACTTTGTGCCCATCGAATTCGGGGCCATCCACGCAAGCAAACTCACTCTTTCCGTCGATCAGGACGCGACACCCGCCGCACATTCCGGTACCGTCGATCATGATCGGATTCAGGCTGACAACCGTGTGAATGTTCTCCTTGCGCGTCACCTCTGAAACCGCCTTCATCATCACAATCGGCCCGACCGCAACCACGAGATCGATTCGGGTTCCGTTATCGATCAACTGTCGCAGCTTGTCGGTAACGAATCCTTTATCGGCGTAGCTACCGTCGTCAGTGGTAATCATCAGCGCATCGCTCACCGCGCGCATTTCCTTCTCGAGGATCACCAGCTCTTTATTGCGCGCTCCCACGATCGAGAGCACCCGGTTGCCAGCCCGCTTCATGGCCGCTGCTGTCGGATAGGCCATCGCAGTTCCCACCCCTCCACCGACAACTACCACCGTCCCGTAGTTCGCGATCTCGGAAGGTTTGCCGAGCGGGCCGACAACATCGAGGATCGAATCTCCGGTCGCAAGCGAGTTCAGCATTGTGGTCGTCTTTCCCGCCGACTGCACCACGATATTGATCGTGCCTTTCTCCGGGTCGGAGTTCTCGATAGTCACCGGAATTCGTTCGCCCTGCTCGCAAATGCGAAGAATGACGAATTGTCCGGGTTTCTGCTTGCGCGCGATGCGCGGGGCTTCAATCACGAACCGCTTGATGCCCGGCGCGAGAAATTGTGCGTGGATGATTTTGAACACGGCCTCTCCGTGAACCGGCCAGGAAT
>DATJWZ010000487.1:0-22292 GCA_035500795.1 Candidatus Eiseniibacteriota bacterium
TAGAGATCTCCGGGTCACAAGTGCTGATCGGGTTTCTGCTCGGGTTGTGCCTGGTGTGGCTGTTCGTAGCGGGAATTGTGCGATTTTGGCTCTTCGCGCGGTGACAGAAACTCGAGACTAAGTCACAAGGTGAGCGATGCAAGTATCCGTCCCGCAGATTTTCGTTTTTCGGGAATGCTCTGGAGAACTCGCCTGACTGCGAATCTTTCGTCGAGCTAAGAGCAGGAACAACGAATTCGGGATAGGCTAGCTGAGGAGTACCCACGATGAAAAAAATTCTCGTTGCTGATGACCTCGCGGAGAACCGGGAGCTCATTCGCGAAGCCCTGGCCTCACCGGAATATGAATTCAGCGAGGCGGAGAACGCTTCCCAAGCGCTGCAAATCATGCGAAACCAGCCGGCCGACCTCGTCATTTCGGATGTGAGGATGCCGGGAATTTCTGGTGTCGACCTGCTCAGAGAACTTCACAGCGAATATCCCGCGACTACCGTGATTCTCGTTACAGCATTTGGCACCGTAGAAGGAGCCGTTGCGGCAATGAAGGCGGGAGCTCGAGATTTCATCACAAGACCGGTCGATATTGGCGAACTGCGCTTGATCGTCAAACGCGCCCTGGAACACATCGATCTCGAGGCAGAAGTGCGTTTTCTTCGCAGCGCATTGGACAAGCAGTCCGGATTCGAAAAGATACTCGGCCACTCTCATACAATGCTCCAAATCCTGGACCAGGCAGCGAGAGTCGCTCCCACCAATTCTACCGTCTTGATCGAGGGAGAAACGGGCACGGGCAAAGAGCTTCTGGCCCGGGCGATTCATGCCAACAGCAGCCGCAGCGCCAAGCCATTTATCACCGTCAACTGCGGCGCAATTCCTAGGGACCTTCTCGAATCCGAGTTGTTCGGGCACGTGAGAGGATCCTTCACCGGTGCCCTGATGGACCGGAGAGGGAAAGCCGAGGCGGCCCACGGGGGCACCTTGTTTCTCGACGAGATTGGGGAGATGCCTCTTGAGTTGCAAGCGAAGGTTTTGCGGCTCATAGAGCACGGCGACATCGAAAAGGTGGGTGCAGCTGCGAGCGCTCGGGTCGATATCCGTATTCTTGCGGCCACGCATCGAAGTCTGCCCGTCATGGTCGAAAATGGCACGTTCCGCGAGGACCTGTACTATCGCTTGAACGTCATACCACTTAAACTCCCAAGCCTACGACAACGGGCGGAGGACATTCCTGAGTTGACGCAGTTCTTCTTTGAGCGAAGCTGCAGCAAACACGGCCGCAGGGACCTCACGCTGCCAGAACGCCTTCTCCATCGCTTTTCGTCATATCGATGGCCGGGTAACATCCGTGAACTCGCAAATACCGTGGAACGTATCGTCGTTCTCGCGCGCGGCAGTGAAATTCGCTTAGCCGATTTACCAACATTCTTCCAGTCTGACCCCGCCTTCATCGAGGTCATTAATCTCAATCTCCCGCCGAAAGGGATCAGCCTGGGCGGCATTGAAAAAGAAGTTCTCCTGCGAGCCCTGCAAAAATGCAATTGGAACCAATCCCAGGCTGCGCGCTACCTTGGTCTGAGCCGCAAGACGCTCATCTATCGCATGCATAAGCACAATCTGGTCGAACGCAAACCGCTATCCCTCACGCCTGGCAGGTCTACCGCGACCGAGATACCGTGGGCCACCCGTGATTCTTTTCAAAGTGAGGAAATCGCGGAAAGAGCATCATGACCACAATGGGCACCGGATTCGATTCCACCGCGGCTGGTCCAATTGCGGATAACCGTTACCGGCGGTTGCTGGAGGCCGCCCCCGACGGCATCGTCGAGGTCGACAGCTCCGGCCGAATTGTGCTGGTGAATTCCCAAGCAGAACAATTGTTTGGGTACCCGCGAGAGGAGCTCCTGGGAAAATCCGTGGAGATACTCATGCCAGAGCGGTTCCGCGAGCGCCATCCTGCTCACCGGGGACGTTATCAGGCGCATTCCCTCATCCGGCCTATGGGATCCGGGCTCGATCTGAGAGCGTTGCGCGCGGATGGCACAGAATTTGCTGTGGATATCAACCTGAGCCCATTTAAAGGGGAAACTGGACCTGGCGTCATCTGTGTGATTCGCGACGTGACCGATCGCAAGGCAGTGGAAGAACAGATCAAAATGCTGAACCAGAGGCTGGAACAGCACACCCGCGACCTGGCGGTAACGAATTCGGAATTGGAGATTCGGAATCGGGAGGTCGAGAAGGCCAATCGCTTGAAGAGCAACTTTCTCGCCACCATGAGCCACGAACTGCGTACGCCCCTGAACTCGATTATTGGGTTCTCCGATCTGCTTGCCGAACGGACCGCGGGTCCTCTTACCCAGAAGCAGGAACGGTTTGTCGGACATATCCAGGAGAGCTCGCGGTATCTACTGGCCCTGATCAGTGACATTCTCGATCTCTCGAAGATTGAGGCGGGACGTTTAGAGTTGAAATATCAAACCTTTCAAATGAGCGTCGCAGTTGAAGAGGTGTTGTCAACCGTGCGACCGTTGGCTATCGCCAAGCGAACTGAGTTGATGACTGAAGTCGGCGAGGAATTATTCCTATATGCGGACCGCGTACGAGTAAAGCAGGTGCTCTGTAACCTTCTGAGTAACGCGATCAAGTTCACGCCGGAGGAAGGGCAAGTACGTTTGGTTGCCCGATCAGAAGGGTCGCTGCTTTCCACCTCCGTGATTGATACGGGAATCGGCATACCTCGAAAAGAACAAGAATCAGTCTTCGAGGCGTTTCACCAACTTCCGGCGGCTACGACGGGCGTCCGTGAAGGAACTGGCCTCGGTTTGTCGATAACGAAACTCCTCGTTGAGCAGCACGGCGGCAGGATTTGGATAGAGAGTGAACCCGGGAAGGGGAGCCGGTTTCATTTCACGCTGCCGAGGTCACCCAGGCCCTAAGCACACATCACTCGGCGCCGCATAGGCGGGGTTCGATGAAAATTCTTTTGGCAGACGATAACCTTCCCAGCCGTGAACTGATGCGGGAGATTCTGGAAACATCCGGTCACCGCGTGATGGAAGCAGTCAACGGCCGCGATGCTCTTGATCTGGTTCACCAGAATCGGCTTGACCTGGTGTTCTTGGATTTGCAAATGCCTGTCATGGACGGTTTCCGTGTCATCCAGGAATTGCGAAACGACATTCGCTTCCGCAAATTACCCGTGGTTGCTGTGACTGCCAGCGCCATGCTGGGAGATCGGGAACGAGCGATCGCGGCCGGCTTTGATTCCTACATCGCGAAGCCAATCAATTTGGGCGAGGTACGGAAACAAATTGAATCGCCTTCTTCGTCTGACCCTGAAACCCGGAAATAAATTCACAGACTCTCGCTCCTCGCTTAAAGCCGAACCTTCTCTTGCTCCACGCATAAGCCCTCATCTCCTTCAAAGCGAACGTCGAGCGCGAATTGGCGGGACAGATCCTCCGTGGACGCACTAAATCGCGCTTAGGCTTTCGAGGACCGCGCAATCATGCACAAGCAAGGTGGTGCCAACGAGTTCCGCGACACGTCTTCTTTTAAAGTCGCTGAGCACACGGCTCACCGTCTCACGCGAGCAGCCAATATGTTGGGAAATTGCTTCGTGTGTCAAAGCAAGTTCTGTCCGAAAAATTCCTTCGTTCACACACCTGTTCGGGCAGCACGACATTAGGAAGCGGGCGAGCCTCTTCTCGACCGGGGTGCCCATCGAACGAATCACATCATAGGCCGCATGGCAATCGCGACTGAGATGCTGCGCGAAATACAAGCACGCATCACCGTGTTCCTTCACGAATTCCAGAAAAGCCCCGCGCGGAACGAAAGCGAACTGGCAAGGATGTATGGTCTTGACGGTGACTTCCTGAGATGTGCCCGCCAATACGGAATTCAGTCCCAGAACGTCGCCTGGCAGGGCGACCTTCAGAATCCGGGTCTTTCCGTCGGTATCAGCCGTGAGGACCTCCGCGCGCCCCTCACACAATATGTAAACTCCGCGCGCTATGTCGCCTTCGAATAAAATGGTCGTGTCCGCCGGGTGTCTGCCGAATCGCGCGATTTGATTGATTGTGCGAATCGAGGGCTCGGACAGATTTGAGAAGAAACCATTGCTTTTCAGTTTGACGATCGAACCCAGATCTGCAATTGGCCACTTGTCGACCGCACGACTCTTGGCTTCCGGATCTGTTGCCGGGCGGAAATCGAGAAACTTCGTTTCGGATGTAACTAGCCCAGCTGACATAGTGATTGCTCGACGGGAGCCCTCAGTTTTTGCACCTTCCGCCGCGATCTCAGAAAGCGGCGTCAAACACCCAGCTCGCTAACCGAACTAACCTCGTAGACGAGTTCCTGTTCCTCGGTTAGGCATTCTCGTTCGTTCCACATGACGAGGCTTTTCGGTTCCCAATGCACAGCAACCCCGGCGGAAAATTCCACCGATCCAGGGGCTTCATAAGTGGCGACTGTATATCCATCGCAGACCTCTGAAGACTCTCAAAACCGTCACCACCAGGTTTCTTGCATTCCGCTTGCCACTCGAACTCGGCAGGCTTGCCGCGTTTCACCGTCTGAAAGGGAGGCAGGTGAACAAAATTGAAGACCGCGACAGCGCATGGAATGGTTAAGAGACACACCACTAGCTGCTATGTCGTCTATGTGTCGACGTGTCGATGATTTCGTCGCACCCGTCAGATTCACGACATCCCCATCCGGATCCTGGCGGACTTGAATAGAACGAATCTGCTCCTGTTCGCTGAAAACCCAAGCAGAGTTTTCTTTTTGGAAGGATAAGTGCTTTAACAAATCACCCTGGGGGGCATCACAAATGAATCTTTGGCACATACTTCGATACTTCACTCGTCACGCGGCGTTTGCGCAACGTGCAAGGTGGGGCTGGAGTCTCCTTGCAGCATTTATCACTTTGGTTGCTCCGGCCGGGAATGCGCAAAATCTCAACTGGGAGGGGCAGACCGGCGCGTTCGTAACACCTTTCGCGTACACCAGCCCTTCTCCCGGAGGAGGTGTCGGACTTCCGGCCGTCAGTTTCCACTACCTTGATGGCGGCAATGTGCTCGGAGGATTCTACGAGGTCTCGGGGACGGTCGGATTCCTCAAAAGATTCGAAGCTGGATACACTCGCGCGTTGAATTCGGATGGGTCTGTACCTGGGCTCAGCCCGCTGTTCAATGGTGGTTTCAACATCTTCCATGGCAAAGCCAATCTGCTGGGAGAAAACGCCGGGCAGCACAGCTATATCCCTGCGATCTCCTTAGGATTCGTGGCGCGCACCAATGTTCGGCGCGTGGGTGGAGTCCTCGACAGCAAAGATACGCACAATGAAGACTTTTATCTGGTCGCTACCAAGACAATCACGTACTTCAAGTTCTTGCCGATCGTTGCCAACCTGGGGCTCAAAGCCACGAACGCTTCAGTATTAGGCATAGCGGGCAATGCACCGAACTGGCAAGGCCGGCTCTTCGGCGCTGTGGGATTTGTGGTTCCTGGTCCGGTGAAGAGCAAAATCATATTCGGTTCAGAGTTTCTACAAGAGCCTCGCCACATAGAAGGTCTCCCGGGAGCCAACCTACCGACGACCTTAACGTATTTTGCGCGGGTGATCCCTCGCGGCGAATTACCGCTGAATGTTGACTTCGGTGTAGCCCAAGTTGCCAACAACATAATGCCAGGTGTAAAGCTACACGCACGATCACAGTTTGCATTGGGAGCTTCGTACCGCTTTTAGTTTGCTCTCCAATCCACGCTCCACCTGTCGCCACGATGTAACGCCGTTTCGGGACCTCATGGCTGCGCATCGCGGGAATGGCGCGGCCGTCAATCGCTACGATAAAGCGTAAAAGGTTGCGAAACATGCGTGGCGATAGCGCCGATTGGCACGTTTGACTCCGGGGATCTTCGATCAAGACCGAGCACAGCCCACAAGACTGCAATTTGCGACAAGCACAAACATCCCAACTGACCGATTGCCGGCCGTTTTAGGGCGAGGTTGCGGCCATGACTGCCTTATTTGAGGTACGCATAGCCAAGATGAACACATTGTCGGTCATCGAATGTTCGGTCCAGCCCGTAGTTTCTTAGTGTTCGCATGAGTTTATCGCCTCTTAATTGGGTTTCAGCAGATTGGCATCCAGACTGCAATGCTTCCGGTCGAGGCTGCGGTTTTAAAAACCAGGGCCCGGAGTTCGTGCGATGACAAGCGGCTTTGTAGCAGAAGCGCGGCGGAGTTTCGTGGACTGTGCGAGGGCATGCGTGGCTTCGCATGTTGGAGTTTTCTCCTCGCCTGGGAGTGGCAACTGACTCGTCCGAAGTGGATTGCGAAACAATGACTAAACCAATCCGATTCCGGTTTTTCGAGGCGTCCGCGATATGAGTCCAATCTTCTGGGTTCTCCTAGCCTCGGCTGGACTGATTGAGAACCGTGCTGGCAATGTGAGGAAAACGTGAGCGATGATCCAAAACGTCCCATACTCGTACTTCTGACCAGCCACTGGATAAGCATGCTGGGAGTTGCTCTTGTGACGACTGCGGGGTTCTCCTGGCTGTTCGTTCTGCCGATCCAGTTTCGAGGTCACACCAATAATCCGTACATCGGCATTGTTGTCTTTATTCTTATCCCGGTTATTTTCATCTTCGGCCTTGTATTGATCGCCTTGGGAGTTTTCCTCGCGCGTCGGCGCATTGAACCTGTTGAGAAAGGACTGTTGGAAGGTGCGGACCGGCGGATCTACATTCGGAAACTCGCCATTTTCTTCGCCGTGACCACCGCCATTAACATCATCATTGGGACACAAGGCACATACCGGGCGGTTGAGCACATGGAAACGCCACAGTTCTGCGGGCAGAGCTGTCATGTCATGAAACCGGAATTCACCGCCCATCAGAATTCCCCGCACGCTAATGTTCTATGCGTGGATTGCCACGTAGCCCCGGGTGCAGTTGGATGGGTGGAAAGCAAGAAAGCCGGTACCCGCCAGTTGCTGGATGTCGTGTTCCACCGCGTCCGCTACCCAATTGAGTCGGCCATGCAATCGAACCGCCTGGTGCCTTCCCGCGACACCTGCGAACAGTGCCACTGGCCTGAGAAATTTGACGCTGTCAAACCCCGAGTGATCTTCCACTTTCAAGATGACGCCAGCAATACCCAGACACAGACTGTTTTGATGATGCTCACGGGAGGGGGAACTCTGGGCGGCATTCACGGCAAACATTTAGGCCCCGGAGTGGAAATCCATTACGCAGCCAAGGATTCCCAGCGCCAGACCATTCCCTGGGTGGAGTATCGGAATCGGAGCACGGGTGAGACTCGAACATTTCTCGCGGATGGCTCAACCCCTCAGTCTGTTACGAACCTCCCGCGCTTTCAGATGCAGTGTGTCGATTGCCACAATCGTCCGACTCACACGTTTGAACTTCCGGAGCGCGCCGTAGACCAAGCTATGGGACTCGGGCTCATTTCGCCAACGTTGCCCTTCATTAAAAAGAAAGCGATCGAACTGCTTAAGGCAAACTATTCGAGCAATGAAGAGGCCACACACGCGATCCCGGAAGCGCTAGCTCGCTTTTATAAAGACAGCTATCCGAATCTCCTATCGCAACGGTCCCGCGAGGTCACCAACGCAGGTGCTGAAATTGCCGCAATCTACAACCGGAATGTGTTTCCCGATCTGAAGGTTACCTGGGGAACGTACCCCAACAATCTCGGGCACACCGATTTTCCGGGATGCTTTCGCTGCCATGATGGCTCGCACTCGACACCCGATCAGAAGCTGACTATCACACAAGACTGCAGCACTTGCCATGAGCCGCTGGCAATTGAAGAAGCAAACCCCGGGGTTTTGAAAACCATGGGACTCGCGGAACGGATAGCGAGCCTGCAAAAAAAATGAGATTAAACGCGGCAAATGGGATTCGTTTGCTCGAACAGATGTCAGTTGATCACCAATTCTGCGCATGGCACAACCTGCTGGCGGTGCAGGAGGAAAACCCCAAAGTACTGACCGATCTTGGATTACAGCAGGCAATCAAAAATGAGGCAACCGCTCGATGCTTCCTGTTAGCAAGCCCGACGGTATAAACGCCCAAACCCACGACTTGCACTCGCTTGTCCTGCTGGTTTCTCTTCTTTTCTTCCTGGTACTCAGTGCCTTCGTCCGAGACGACTGGATCAGTGAAGTCGTTCTGGCCCTCGCCATTTATGCGATCCTGGTTGTTGCCATCCTGAAGATTTACGTTACGCGGATCTTACCGTGGCCGGCGCTTCTGCTGACAGCCTCCTCCTTCCTGGTCACTTTGACATGCGTCTTCCAGCCCACGCATACGCTGCGGACGGCAAATTGGCTGCTATTGTCGGTCTTTTTTGGCTACGCCTCCGTCGCTTTTTTCTCGTTTCTGGAAAGGTCGGGCCCGATCATAAGGGCTAAATTAGATGCATGCCTCGGTCTCTACCTGATTCTTGCCATGTTCTACTACGCCATTTTCAACTTGATGCAAGAGATTCGTCCCGGATCGTTTATCGAGGCGGGCCCAACTCCTATCCTAGCTTCTCGGCATTCCCTTCTTTATTTCAGTCTCGCCTCGTTAACCACACTGGGATACGGCGATGTAGTTGCCGTTTCGCGACCCGCGAGGATGATTGCAGCCCTTGAGGCCGTGACGGGTGTCTTCTACATCGCAATCACCGTGGCTCGTCTGGTCGCCGGATATCAGCAGAAGGATCGCGAGAGACTCTAGAAGCTGCCACTCCGATTCGTTGGGCGACGGCGTGCTCGCGGGTTTGTTTTCCTCTTCCAGACTGCAGATGGCTGGGGAGAATTCGCAGCGAGACACGCATCACTCTTACCGAATGCACGAAATCTCAATCGTGCAGACATCGCCGACATCGCGGAAGCAAAAGCTGGCGCGGAAAACTCTCGGTCCATTCAAACATTCAAGATACGGCTAGGAGAGTTCACGACCATCGTCCGTGAGGATCATGAGTTCGCCCTCGAGCTCGCTCGCCGGGAAACTCTTACCGAGAATGCGAGGTTGCACATCGAACGCGTGCCTATGTTCCTAAGCTGCGTGCTGTGCGGGGACGGTGACTGACCCCGTGCGGGAGGTCTGCCTGATTTGCCCGCAATGTGGGCTAACGCATCTTGGCAGCAAGTGCTCCCTTGCGACTAGCTCGGTCAGGTGCTGGCCCTTACTGCTACCACCTCAGTCCTCACTTCCTGAGTCTCCCAGGCCGCTCGTTGGGCGAAAACATTTCATGACGGAACTCCTAACATGCTCTTCTTATCCTCGATCTCAACTCAGGAACCATAAATCCAGACAAATACCAGATAGCAGGACAGCAGGATCGCCAGGCTGAAATAGATACCCTGAACAGTATTATCGGCGTTACCGCTACACTTGGAATTCGTGTCTGGGTCAAGATAGCGTATCTGGTCGAAAATCTCTTCGCCCGTCAGCTCTTCGATTCTCCATTTCGGTTCGCTATTTCTTGGCATAAAGTATCTCCATTTAGCGCATAGCAACCCGTGGCGCCTATTCAGGTGTCCGGCCCACCGCGTGGATGATCTCGTCGTTCGCCTCGGTATAATCCAGTTGCGACTGCAGAAGCAACGTCCGGGCGGCCAGTTCCTGGGCAGTTCCCATGTCGGCCTGGGAACTGAGAGCCTCTCCGCGCGTTAGTTCCTCGTGCAGAACTCGATTGGATTCGGTCCGCAGGGCCAACAATTCCTGAGATACCGCTCGCATTTGCTGCGTTCTTTCGAGCTTGTTGTATGCGGTCTCCACTGTCACCTGGATCTCATCGTTAAGCCGGGCAAGATTTTCTGTCGCCTGCGCCAGTTGAGCCTCGCGCTCGCGGAGGAGCGCACGCTTGCGGCCCGAATCAAAGAGGTCGTAGCTGAAGTTAATACCGAAACTGCCGAAATTACGGGCCAGAAATGGAACGTTGTCTTGGTAGCTGTAACGAGCAAAGGCGTCCACATCCGGCACATAGATGTCCCTTTTTGCCAGGCGAACGGCGGCATTCGCTTTCTCCACCTCGTCGCGCGCTTCCAGGATCTCGGGATGGGATGCGAGTGCCTCAGCGACACACATTTCACGTGCGCAGGGTGGCTGCACTTCCGAAGTGTCGGCATCGAGATCCAGCGAAGTCCTGAGTGGCAGTCCTATCACATCGTTGAGCTGTAATTTTAGGTCGGAGAGCTGTATTTCCGTAGTCAGCAGCTCCTGCTTGGCCTCAAGGAGTTGCGCCTGGCTTTCGATCAAGTTCTCTTCCAATGCGCTGCCGTATTTCACCTGTTGGACGCGTTCGCTTTGCAGATCCTGCAATGCCTTGATTCTGGCTCCGGTAGCAGAACGGTGGACTTGCGCGATCAAAACCTTGTAATAGAGCTGGTGAACGGTGAGGGCAACGTCGTTCTCCGTTTCCTGCTGTTTCTGTTGTGAGGCCTTCAACTCCGCTTGCGCCATGTCGTTTATCGGCCGGATTTTCAGCATCGTGGTGAGGGGCTGTGTCAGTTGGGTGCCACTGGTCACCAAGTCCTTTCCACCCTGGTTAATGATCGCATTTGCACTAGGAATTGGGCTGCCTGCGACCGTGCCTAGACTACCAGCACCGATTTGTATCAGCTGCGTGTCGGTCAGATGTAAAAAGTGGCTATCATTTCGAATCGTAGGAAAATATGCGCTCTTCGTGGCCTCTTTGGCGTGCTGCTGCTCCTGGACTTTGTATTCGGCGATGTGGATGCTGTGGTTGTGCTGCAGCGCCAACTGCACAGCCTCGTGTAAGGTGATGTGGCGAGCGGAAACGGGATTACTTTGCTGTCCAAAGGCGAGCGCCCCGGAGAGCACCGGAGTGACGAGCAAAAGTTGTAGTTTCCATTTCATGAGTTTGTCGCCTTGACCGGCTGCAGCGTGCTGAGATCGCCGTAGTTCAGTGGCGACTTCCGCAGCAACGCGGTCAGAAGAAGGCCCAGAACGCAAGCCCAAGCCACGAGGAGGAACCCGTCGTTGAGGCTCAATGCGTAAGCTTGAAGACGCAGCCGGGCCCCGATGAGGTCAACAGCACGAGCGCCCGCTGCTGCGGCGCCGGGGGATTTGGCGTAAACACCAGCAGCCATGGCGTGAAGATTCCCGTCTGTAATCCAGTTTCCCCGGGCCACATGCAAACCCAAAAGGTTCGAGTGCAGCTTCTCGCGGTCAGCGATAAAGTGGGCCATGTAGATGGCCCCCGCGGTTCCACCAAATAAGCGAATGGTATGAAACATCGCGGAAAATGTCAGGATCCACTGAGGTTTCGCCAATCCCCCCGTGAAGATTCCCTGCAGGATGATGCATCCCACCAGCCCTATGAGAGAAACCGATTGTCCGACGCCCGTGAGCAGCTCGGTGCGATAGTAGTTCCCCGCCGACCAGGCCGTCGTGTACTCGGAGTTCAGGTAGACGGCGAAGGCCGTGCAGGTCAAGCCGGCAGCCAGCAAGAGACGAGGGTCTGTTTTCTGAACCATCAGGAGCGCAGCGACAAACGTAACCAGCAATAGGGGAACAGCGCTCCAAATCACGGCCGGCCCGATCTGATCGGCTTCAAAGCCGTGGATGGCCAGTGACTCCGGAATCAGGATGATGGTTCCGGTGAGAGTAAATCGAAACCAGAACAGCAGGCTGCCCAGGAGCAGCGTGTTCCATTTCCAAAGATAAGGGAGCGCCACCAGAGCGTTGGGACCGAGCAATCTTCGCACCAGTGCGCATAACAACAAAAACGATCCCCCCAGAAACAACCCGGTGAACACTCCGGAGCGCCACCAATCGAGCCGCTGGCCTTGCTGGAGGGCGACAAACATCAGAGCCAATCCAGCGCTCAGGTAGAGGAACCCAACAAAGCTGGGCACAGGACCTTCACTCTTTCGTGGAGGGGCTTTCGGTATTCCGTAATAAATACAGATCATCATCACCGGCGCGATCAGGGCCGAATTCCAAAACATCCAGTGCCAGGAAAGGTGATCGCGGTACCAGCCGTAGAGCGATGGCGCTATATTGACCGACCCATCTATGGATGTCGCGTAGAACGCCATCGTAAACGGAAGAAAGCGCAGCGGAATGTTGCGAAGTGCAAAAGTAAGGGTGAGCGGATAAAACGTACCTGACGTGAGCCCAGCAACGATCAATGCCGCGACCAGCAGACCGTAGTTGTGTATGAGCGGCAGAAAGGAGCAGGTCACGCTGAATATTCCAGCCGCAAACAGAAGGACGCGCCGCGGTCCGAGTAAACCTCCCAGATACACGCTAAAGGGCCCGATGAACATGAGAGCCCCGTTATAGGCGCTGTCGAGCCATGCACCGTCGTCGAAACCAATGCCGACGTGCCCCTTCAAGTCTGCAAGGCCCAGGGAAAGCATGCGACCAGTAAGCGTCACCAGCCCGGCGCCTATGAGGACCCCCAGAATCCCCAGCAATGGACTGTTTGAGAGCTCCGACGGCACCACTCCCGCAACTGCTCGTGCGAGTTGCGCTGGGGGAGGCAGGGGTGAAACGTTGGTGGTTGTAGCCATCGTTTGCCCCGCTCATCTTTTCGTTCGTACCGTGGCAATCACCGATAGCCCGGGCCGCAGCGCGGTCGCAATGGCAGAATCATCGAACGTAATCTTTACCGGGATTCTTTGGACAACCTTTGTGTAGTTGCCGGTCGCATTGTCAGGCGGCAGAAGTGCGAATTGGGAACCGCTGGCGGGTGCGATGTCGATCACTTTGCCGTGAAAGACCTTTCCGGGGTATTCGTCGATGCGAATCTCTGCCGGATCGCCCACTTTCACATTCGTGAGTTGCGTCTCCCGATAGTTTGCCTGCACCCATTTCGTGTTACTCACAAACGGGATCACCTGCGTTCCCGGAGAAACCAACTGACCCGGCCGCACCTGGCGTTCACCCACGTTGCCATCGCTGGGTGCTGCGATCCTTGTATATCCGAGATTGATTTGCGCTACGGTAAGAGCCGCTTCTTTGACGTGGAGATCCGCCACGAGTTGGACCTCCTGCGACTCCAACACCGTCTTGGTGCGCCTCTCCGCCTCGGCTCCCATTTCATTGCTGTGCAGCATTGCTTTCGCCTGCTCGAGATCCGCCTCGCGGCTCGCCAGTTGCGCAGCAAACCTCTGTTCGTCAGCGACGACCTGCTCCACTTTCTGGGGCGTGCTGGAACTTGTCTGAAGCAACGCCTCTTGGCGTTTACGTTCCTTCTGTGTACGCACAACGTCCGCTCGAACCGCTTCTATCCCGTCCTGTGCAGCCACGATCTGAGCATTTGCTTGATCGATTCCGGCCATTGCGCGCCCTATCCGTGCGTCCTGAAGTTCTCGCTGGCGGCGATTGTTCTCGATGGCCGCTTTTGCTGCTTCCACCGCTGCGGTCGCCTGGGCCACCTGCGCCAGGAAATCGTTATCCTCCAATTCGACGAGGAGATCCCCCTTGTGCACCTGCTGGTAGTCCGTCACCTTCACGTTCTTCACGATTCCGGCGACTTTCGTGCTAAGGGGCGTAAGGTCGCCCCGAACATAAGCGTCGTCCGTCACTTGTTCGATTCGTCCGCCCTCCCAGGCATTCCAGTTGCGCATAACCGTCACGACTAACGCGGCCGCCAACAGCAACACCAATATGGGTGTGGCGTACTTCTGCCACTTGGGCCGGCTCGGTGGCGCCGGACTCTGCCCCGCCGGAGTTTCATGCGGCGGAGGCGGAGCGTTAACGGAAGGCGGTGCAAGAGCTGGTTTTTCTATCGCAGACATAAGGCCTCAAGAGGTTGGGATTGTTCCTCTAATACGCCAGCCAGCCAAACCAACAGGTTTGTTCGCACCTCACCCCGATTTACTTCATTGAGCATTTCGTGCCGCCCGCCCACGTAAAAATCGTGCGAGATACGGCGCATACCTGTCTTCCTGTAGCGCTCGATTTGCATACGCACACCGCCCAGTTGTTGTCCGACCGGGTCCTCACTGCCGGAGAAAAGATAGATGGGCAGGTCCGGGCGTATTCCAAAAAGTGCTTTCGGATCCGCAAGGCGCGGACCCGCGTCCAGGAAAGAATTCAAGGACGCAGGCTTAAGGGTCGGGAAGCATAGCGGATCATTGATAAATGCATCGACAACGCGAGTGTCCCGGCTCAGCCAGTCGAAAGGGGTGCGGGCTGGCTCAAACTGGGCGTTCAGAAAATGTTCTGGATCGGCGCTCGCGGCCAACGCTGCCGTCAGCCGATTGAGGACACCCGATCCGGAAAGCGCCATGCCGTCAATGTCATAGCTATACTTGTGAATGTATTGCTGCGCGGCGAACGAGCCCATGCTGTGCCCGAGCAGGATGAGGGGCCTTTGGGGATGTTCTTTCCTCGCGATCAGGCTCAGCTCGCGCATGTCCTCAACCAATAAATCAAACCCGCCTGCGCCGAAATCTCCGAATTGCTCGCGCTTTACTGCGGTACGTCCGTGACCGCGGTGGTCATTGGCGTAGACGATATAGCTCGCTTCTTGTAAAACGGCAATGAGCTCGGAGTAGCGTCCCATGTGCTCGCCCATCCCATGGGCAATCTGGACAATGCCCCGAGGTGGCCCACAGCTCTCCCAACGACTGCAAGCGATTTGCAAGCCGTCATTGCTCGTGAAATGGAAGTCGTGTCTGGTGTTGCTCGACGTCTTCAAGAATTCCCCCAACAGTAATTGATCCCGGTTTTAGCCCTGGGCTTCCCCCGCCGCCGGGCAACCAGAGTTCAGTCATTGCTGATGGTGCAACGCCGATGCCAAAGCCTAGAGGGCTCTAAGTTGTTGAGTCCTCAGCGCGAGAGTGGAAGGGAGTTGTGTCGAGAGTCGACACTGTCGAAAGTAAGACACCGCGAGTCGACGCACCGGCAGCCACTCAAAATATGGCGTTGGCTGTAGTTTGCGGATTAATCGTGACACCCCGGCTTTGGCAATGCGTGT
Source organism: Candidatus Eiseniibacteriota bacterium (assembly GCA_035500795.1). GTDB lineage: Bacteria > Acidobacteriota > Terriglobia > Terriglobales > Acidobacteriaceae > Sulfotelmatobacter. The sequence goes on from DATJWZ010000487.1 coordinate 14,983, forward strand.
GCTCTATTCTCGTTCTAGTGGGAGGTCAACATGAACAGCGATTACGTATTCATATGTGGGGTGATGTGGTGCAGGTACGGAGAACAAGATGCCGGCAGTGAACTCATACGAGCTGTTGAGTGTGAGGATCCTGACGTAAGCGCCCTTGCGCTGGCCATGCTCGAAGAAGGTTGCAAGTCCCTTCCACAGTTCAGCCAAGCGAACTAACCGGCCATTCATCAGGAAACGCAGAGCACGCACGATAGCTGTGGGCTCGGTGATCGATGGGCAGATCCAGGTTATGAACACGCGGAATTACCCCATTGGAGCACCACCTTCTCTCGCAGTTCAAGAGCGGACTGCAAGAGCAGCAACGCGACCTGTTGCACGCGATCCAGAGAGTCGAAAAGGAAATACCGGAATTTGCGGGCCTGGTTCCTCTGGACGAGACCGATCGTTCTTGCCTCACAGCTTTGAAGGAATCCTTGTTTGCGTGCGCCAGCCAGCACCGTGGCCGCCTGCGTTTAATCCAGCGAGCGCTGGAGCGTATCAAGGATGGCAGCTTTGGCATTTGCGCCGAATGCGAAGGCACGATCGGCCTGAAACGATTGCAAGCGGTTCCCTGGGCGAGCCACTGCATTGAGTGTCAGCAGCGTGCGGAGGTCGCCAGATTGGCCAGCAACTCCGCTCAGTTTATGTCCTTACCGGATAGCGCCCAGGCTTCTGGTAGTTAGAAGCCTCCCTAGCTCCAGGCTTGTCCAAGGTTCGCTGGTCTCCAATTCGATATCGCAAAAGCCGACTTCAACCGCGCTCGCCATAGCCTTGCAGTTTTCACAGCGCAAGGCAGTTCTGGCTATTCAGAACTGGAGCTTGAGGGCGAACTGGATGGAGCGGGGGCCACCGATTTGATAGAGGGGGTTGAAACTGCCATTAGCTCCGCCGGAGCCTAGGAAGCTCGCCAACAGGTCTGTCGAGCAGCCGAACCCGAACTGGTCAAATCGCTATGGGAAGGGTTGAACTTTGCATGGTCGAAGGTATCAAGAACTCCGGACGCGAGGCGGGAGGCTAAACTCTTTCACCAGGCAATTTTCAACGCGAATTGAAGCTGGCGGGATGATGTTGAGGTCATCGTAATCAGGCCTGCGGTCGTTATCGTCGCTCCATTTGCACCGAATAAGGTGTTGTTGGCGACGGGCGGGTCAAAATTGGGGTGATTCAGTACATTGAAGAATTCCGCTCGGAACTGAATGTTGAAGGTCTCTGAAACCCGCATAATGTAATTGTTTTTGGATAGTGAAAAATCGAAGTTCGAAAGGCCAGGACCAATTAGACCGTTTCGGCCGGCGTTCCCCATGCGAGTGGCGGGGCTCGGAAAAGTGAAGCATTGCGTCCTGATGTAATTCACCGGATTGCCGGGGTTGACGGCCGACTCGCAGCCTGGCCCCAATATCCGGTCGGGAAAATCAAATGGATACGATGTCTTCAAGCCGAGAGGGTCTCCTCCGATCTTCAGTGTAAATGGCAGGCCGCTGCTGACCTCGTAGATACCCCCAATTTGCCAGCCGCTCACCAACCACCGCACGCCACTCTGGTTGCGTGGGCCAGGAACCAACCAAATTGCGTTGAACACAGCATTATGACGGATGTCGAAGTCTGAGAGTCCGCGGTTCGCGCTGGTATCAAACCAGGGCAAGTTCTGTATGGAATTAAGGAACTGGTCCCCGACGACAGACGCGGAACTTGTGTCGATGCTTTTCGCGAAAGTGTACGAGGCTCCGAACTGGAGGTTCTTCGCCATTTGTCGGACAACGTGGATCTGTAATGCATCGTAAACACTGCTGCCGTCCCATAAAAGCGCCGTGATCTGCCCAGCATCGGGATTCACTCGCGTACCGCTGCCCGCTGGGGTTGGCCAGAAGTATCCAGCCGAAGTGTGCGAGGTTGGCAGAACAATGTTTGCATCCTGAATTTGAAATGGCTGATGCACGCCGTGAGAACCGACATAGGCGATCGTTGCGACAAGATTCTTACCCAGTTGTTGCTGAATATTGAGATTCCAGTTCATAACGTAGTTGCGGCCTGGATGTGAATCAACGTATTGGTATTTCAGCTGATCCGGAGTCAGCAGAGTGAATGCTGTATTCGGAAAGCTTCCTACCGGTAGCCCGGATGAAATCGTACTCCGCCTGAAAAACGGCGCAGCACTGTAAAGGGCGACCCCGAATTCGTACGTGAGCGGCAGTATGTCGTAGATGCCGAAGGCACCTCGAACAACGGTACGTCCGGAATTAAAGGGGGCCCAAGAGAATCCTATTCGCGGCTCGAAATTTCGATATGTTGGGTTATAGAAAAACGGAGAACCCAGATACGGCGTAGTATCAGTAATGCTGCGCAGGTTGGTCAGCCGGCCATTCACTTCCGTTGGCACCGTTGCCATCTCATATCGCAGCCCGAGATTCGCGGTGAAATTGGAGGCTAGACGGGCGTCGTCCTCGAAATAGGCTCCCATTATCGTTTGCCGAAGGTAGTACGGGGCTACTTCTCCACCGGCGAGCGCCGCAGTGAACGAGGCCGGCTGGTCCGTCAGGAAATTTGCGAGCGAATTAAACATAAATGTTCCATTCGGCTGGGAGGTGCCCAGCACATCATCTTGGATGCGCTCTACATTGGCACCGAACTTAAATGAGTGAATTCCTGTGGTCCAGAACTGGTCGTCATAAACTTGGATGGAATTTAAGGTGTACTTGACCTCGCCGCCCGCACCCGGTCCCCCAGTGTAGCTGGTGAGGCCGGTGATCCCAATGGAACCGACAGGGCTACCGGGAACAAAGCCATTGCTTGGATCGCCTGCAAAAGGGACCAACGTCTTGGTTGGCATCATGACGTCTGCGTGCACGCGGCTCAATCCCCCGCGAAAGATGCTCACGAACTCGGGAGTGAAGGTCTTAGTGTATTCCGCAGCCGCAAGTTGCCGCCGAGTTGACGTGCCCGAAACGACGGTCTGGAAGACATCGGGAGCCGTGAGGGTAGCGTCATCGAACATATACGTTCCGTGAAGCAGATCCGTAGCAGAAAACTCGTGATCAGCCCTGACGGTGAAAAAGTTCTGGTTTCCAATCTGTTGGCTAACAGAAGTGAAAGTCCCTGTGTCGCCCTTAATGTTGCTCGTCGGCAAAGGAAATAGTATCAGATAAGGTTCGACCAACGGACTGACCGTCACGGCTCCGACGACGAGCTGGCCGTTGCGCGCCGCCTCTGTCGGCACGACAGCAAGTTGCGTAATGCTCTGATCTTGCCGAAGCCCCTCGTAGTCTCCGAAGAAGAAGGTGCGGTCTTTTCGAATGGGTCCACCCAGGTCCGCTCCAAATTGGTTTCGACGAAATGGCGGGATCGTGGCTGGATCGAAATAATTTCGTGCGTCCAGCGCGCTGTTGCGCAGGAATTCATAGACAGATCCGTGCAGCTCATTTGTACCCTGCCGAGTAACGGCATTGATCACACCACCTGAAGTTCTGCCGTAATCTGCCTGAGCGTTTGCGGTGACCACTGAGAACTCCTGGATCGCATCGACTCCCAAGTCGTTCCCCAACGCACTGCCTGGCCCGCCATTCGAATAATCGTTGATGCTCATGCCATCAAGGCGGTAATTGTTCTGCTGCGGCCGACCTCCGGAAACCGTCATCTGCATTCCTAGGCCGCGATTTCCTCGGGTGAGGAAGTTAATGGGTGCGGTCTGGGTTCGGACTTCTGCAACACCGGGCTCAAGAGTTGCCAACTGAGTCCAGTCGCGGCCATTGAGGGGCAATTCGCGAACCGTTTGCCCATTAGCGAATCCGTTTAGAGTCGCGTTGTTCGTTTCGACTGCCGGTGCCGCGCCCTGCACATTGACGCTTTCGCTGGCGCTACCAACCGTCATCGTAAAATCCACTCCGACCTCCGCGCCGACTGTAAGTGCAAGACCGGCGCGAACCTCGGTTTTGAACCCCTTCGCTGACGCAGTTACGGTGTAAGGGCCGGGTGACAGGTTCGGCGCACTGTAAAAGCCCTGTTCATTTGTAACCAGTTCCCTCAGGAGATTGTTCGCCGTATTCTTGATTGTCACCTGAGCTCTAACGATAACTGCATTTGACTTGTCAGTGACTATCCCGGTAATGCGTGCGCCGGCGACTTGCGCATACAGTCGATTCTTCATTAAGCCCGAGCCCGATAGAATGATAGAGAGAAGGCCAAGGGCCACGCGGAACGACAACCCTGCTTTCATTTCTCGATCACTTTCTTGCTGATTCGGCCAGCAGGCGGCTATTATAGCTGCGAAGTGAGTGTTTTCAACGGTTGGGCGTCACTCCCAAGAATTTAATCAAACTGTCGCAGGCCCGCAAAAATGCCCTTCACGTGCAAGAAGTCGTCCTGGAGGCACCTAGGAAGCACCTGCGGCGTGACTTGGCTGTCACCTTTGGCCGGAGCCAGAACCCCGGAATGCAGACTGAATTAAGATATATTCTCCGAATGGGACAACTGCGAATGAGGGCGGGCGTCTTGTTGTCCATCCTGCTGGCAGCCAGCGCTTGCGCCTTCGCGTTAGATCCCTCACTCGATGTCAGCCAGTACGCGCACACCGCGTGGAAAATTCGCGAAGGCTTTGCCAAGGGCACCATCTATTCCATGGCGCAGACGCCCGATGGTTATCTTTGGCTGGGCACGGAATTCGGGTTGCTCCGCTTCGATGGTGTCCAAGCCATTCCGTGGCAGCCGCCAGACGGCGAGGAACTGCCCGGCGGTAACATCCGAGCGCTGCTGGTTGCACGTGACGGCACTCTTTGGATTGGTACGGGGAAGGGCCTTGCCAGTTACAAGGACGGCAAGCTTACGAAATATCCGGAAGTTGCAGGGTATGCCGTTGGGCCGCTCCTGCAGGACGGGAACGCGACTGTGTGGGTGGCCGTCCAGGAACCCGGTAGGCTTTGTGCTATCCAAACGGGGACCGCGAAGTTCTATGGGGATGGGAGTTTCGGCAGTGCAGTGTTTGCTCTGTACTCGGACCGTACAGGCAATCTCTGGGTGTCGGCTCAAACGGGTCTCTGGCGGTGGGCGCCTGGTCCTCCAAAACACTACTCCTTTCCCAGTGAAGCAGTTGCCGCCCACGCATTACTCGAAGACGACAACAGTGCCCTCTTGATGGCCACTCGTATCTCCAGCCCGCTCGGGAGTTTGGTCACTAATTCGATCGAAGCAGGCCTGAAACAGCTTGTAGGCGGGGAAGTGCGGGACTATGAACTTCCCCGGATCACTGGGCAATTCAAGCCCACCTGCCTGTTCCGGAGCGGGGACGGCAGTTTGTGGGTTGGCACCGTGCAGGGTCTGTTGCACCTACATCGGGGGAAGATCGACAGATTCGACGGTCTGTCTGGCGACGTGGTAACTAGCATCATCGAAGATCGCGAAGGCAATGTTTGGGTCAGCACCGAGGACGGGCTGGATCGGTTTCGTGAGTTCGCGGTGCCGACAATCTCGGTAAACCAGGGTCTTTCAAATTCCGCAGTTCACGTGCTGGAAGCGACCCAGGATGGAAGTATTTGGATTGCCACCGCGGATGGTTTGAATCGATGGCAAAACGGGCATGTGACCGTTTACGGCAAGCAAAATGTGCCGGGCCAAAACGGGCGAGGTGGTGAGCGAGAGCTCATTGTCAACGCGAGGGTAACCGAAATTGCTAACAGCGGGCTTCGAAATACGGTGTATTCGCTGGGGCAGGATGATCGGGGACGACTGTGGGCTGGCAATCGCGAAGGTGTGTTCTACTTTGATCACGGCCGGTTTGTGCAGGTTCCTGGTGTCCCAGGCGGAACTATATTCTCTATCGCTGGGGATGGACGCGGGAATGTTTGGATCAGCAACCTCGAGCAGGGCCTTTTCTATTCGACGCCAGAGAGTGCGATTCAGAATATCCCTTGGGCCCGATTCGGACACAACTACGCGATAACTTTGCTGCCTGATCGCTTGCAGGGTGGCCTGTGGCTCGGGTTTTTTGACGGTGGAATCGCTTACCTGAAAAATGGCCAAATCCGCTCTGCCTACAATGTCGCTGACGGGCTGGGCAAAGGTTCGGTGCGCGACCTTCAACTTGATTCGGACGGTGCTGTGTGGGCCGCGACCGAGGGCGGGTTAAGCCGGGTGAAAGACGGTCGCATCACAACACTTACGAGCAAAAAAGGGCTGCCCTGCGATGCCGTTCACTGGGTCATCGAAGACAACGATCATTCCCTCTGGTTGAACCTGCGCTGCGGCCTGGTGCGGATTGTCCGTTCCGAGTTGGACGCTTGGGTGAGTGATCCGAGACGGAGCGTCCAGACCACGGTTTTCGACAGCTTCGACGGAGTGAGAAGTCGTGCCGCTGCTGGGCGCTACAACCGAAAAGTGACCAAATCGCTAGATGGGAGAATATGGTTCTCACCCCTGGATGGGGTCAGCATCATCGATCCCAGGCGTGTTCCCTTCAACAAGCTGCCACCTCCTGTATACATCCAACAAATCACAGCTGATGACAAGAAGTATGATGCCGCGCAGGGATTGCCTCTGCCGCCGCTGGTGCGCGGCCTGACGATTGACTACACGGCACTGAGCCTGGTGGTGCCGGAAAAGGTGCGCTTCCGCTACAAGTTGGAAGGCTGGGATCGCGATTGGCAGGACGCTGGCACTCGGCGGCAAGCGTTCTATATGAATCTTGCTCCACGCAGGTACCGCTTCCGCGTCATCGCCTGCAATAACAGCGGTGTGTGGAATGAGGCTGGCACGTTCCTGGATTTCTCCGTTGCTCCGCTGTACTGGCAGACGAATTGGTTCCGCGCCCTGTGCGTGCTCGCGTTTGCGGCGATTATATGGGCCGCGCATCGCCTTCGCGTCCGAGTTTTAGAAGAGCGCCAGGCAATCCTAGAGCGACACCAGTCGGAGATCGACGCGCTGAACCAACTGTTAATGAAATCGCAGGAGGAGGAGCGAATACGCATCGCCGGGGAACTGCACGACGGGGTTCTCCAGCAGCTTTCGGCGCTCGCTCTCGAGCTGGCTACCGCAACGATTGAGCTTCCATCCGATTCGCAGCCCAAGGCAGAAGTGAGAGAGGTGGAGAAAAAGCTGATCCAGGTGGGCACGGAGATTCGTCAACTGTCTCATGAGCTTCATCCAGCGGCGTTGCAGGAAGCGGGTCTGCCGGCCGTGCTGTCCTCGTATTGCGAAGACTTCAGCAAGCTACGTGGCATTCCCATTGCGTATCAGGCCGATGAAAGTGTGGAGGAATTATCGCCCGGGGCCGCACTGTGCATCTACCGCATCGC
>DATJWZ010000488.1:0-1375 GCA_035500795.1 Candidatus Eiseniibacteriota bacterium
CGTCCAATCGTATTTTAGTTGCATCGTCTCGGGTTGAGCAAACCGCAGTGCTGGTGGACCTTCAGCAGAAAGTAGACGATATCTTTATAGCCATAGGCCATTCGTTTTAAGCGTTTGATCTTGTTGTTGATACCCTCGGAAATGGCCGAGGTGATTCGCCGGAGAAAGAAGTTCAAAATGTAGTGCCGTTTCCGGAAGAGCTTCATTGCCAGTTCCTTAAAGGCCGGCAGCTCTGACCGAAGGGCATCGCCAATCCATGATTTGAGGGCACTCTGGGCTTCTTTCCTGGTTCCTACTTCGTAGATCGTTGCAAACTGATCTTTGAGAAGCATGGCCTTGTAGACCGGTTCGTTGAGCTCTGCCAGGCGGTTGAGCACCATGGTCTTCTTTCGTGACGGCTTAATGCGCATCAGGATGAACCGCTGCTTGCTGTGGAGCAGGCCAGCCAGTTCCTCCTGCTCTTTGTCCTTTTTCACCTTGGCCAGTTCCGTCTTGCGAACTTCGTCGAGTGCGTCGTTGAGATACGACTTCACGTGGAAATGGTCAAGGACGATCAATGCGTTGGGAGCGTTTTGTCTGGAGGAGGAGATAAACCCACTGGCCCCATCACAGGCAATGGCCTCGATCTCTTCTCGCTCCTTCTCGGTCAAGCACCCGTAGAAGGCGTCGAGGACAGCCTTGCCACGGTCACGGTGATTCCAGATCACGGCTCTCTTGTCAATGTCCACCACGTTGGTGACATAGGAGTGCCCCTTCTTCCAGGCAACCTCGTCAACGCTCATGGCTTTTGGGGCCGGTGGTGGCAGGAGCAAGTCATCGGCCTTTTCCTGGAGGATGGCCTTGTCGATCCGGTATACCACCTCGTCGTCGAGTTCAAAGAACCAACCGGCTTCCGCGTTGGTAGTGATTGAGGTAAGCCGGGAAATCTTTTCGGCAAAGCGCCGGGTAAACCGGCCATGCAGCCATGGTAGATGCTCGACCCGTATGGAACCTTCAGGACAGCGGCACTTGCGCTTCTCCAGGTAAAGGAATACACGGTGCCCCAGAAGGGGTAGATCTTCGACTCGCATCTGCCCATAGCTATGGATTGAGGTATGGACAGCGCCACACCAGGAGCAGATTGGCGGCTCCATATTGTCAGGGAACGCAACAACCAGATGAAGGTGGTCGTCACCACATTCAAGGGCACCAACTACAATAACGTTTGGGAGATTGAGCAGCTTTGTGATAGTCTCGAAATGCATCGGGTTTGGCTTCCTTTCCGGTCTTTTTGTCGGGAAACAAAAATCTACCAGAAAATGTCAAATCCGATGCAACTTTCCTCTCTGCTCTCTTTCCCTCTGAATCTACGCTGCAACTAATTTACGAAAGAACC
>DATJWZ010000489.1:0-3821 GCA_035500795.1 Candidatus Eiseniibacteriota bacterium
CCAGACACACCCCTGGAAGATCACTCACTACGTGCACGATGGAGAAACGATTGATCTCGGCGGTCGGTCGATCGAGGTAATCGCTACACCTGGCCATACGCCCGACGCGATATCGCTGTTCGATCGCGCGAACGGATTGCTCTTCACCGGAGACACGTATTACCCCGCGCCGATTTGGTTGTTCCGGCCTGAGACCGACTTGGATGCCTACGGCCGATCCATCCGCCGCCTGGCTGCGCTCGCGCCAAAGGTCAAACTCGTTCTCGGTGCTCACAATGTTCCCGTGGCCAAGCCAAACGTTCTTACTGAGCTCGTTTCCGCATTCGACGCAGTTCGCGTTGGGAGGGTGGCGCCGACGCCTGATTCGCCGGGGAAAGTGCGGTATAAGGTCGGCGACATTATTTTCCTGATGCACGCTCCGAAATAAATGACCGCTTGAACCATTTCTTTCTTCTGCTTTCGGCTTCATGCATCTTGCGGCACTTCAAACCTCAATGTCTCCACTTGTGTTTATATTTGTCTACCGTGGTGGATTGGTACGCATCGACGATAACAACCACATCCTGCTGTGCAACACCCGCTCACTCCGGCTCCATCGTCCAGCACTGTTGGATAAGGCTAAGCAAGTGGTAGAACTCCGATCTTGACATCGTTCTCATATTGAGTACAATTGTTCTCGAAATGAGTACATCACTCCGGGGCTTGACGGATCTCTTGTTCGGTCGGACCCGCGGCGCAATTCTAGCCCTGCTTTACGGCCGATCGGATCAGTCCTTTTATACGCGCCAAATCGCCCGGGAAGTCGAGGCCAGCATAGGCACGGTTCAACGTGAACTTGAGAATCTCTCGAGAGTTGGTCTGATCGTTCGTAATTCGGTGGGCAATCAGGTTTTTCATCAAGCCAACCGGGAATCTCCAGTATTTCAAGAGCTGCGGACCCTCGTGAACAAGACGGTCGGGGTCTTCAGTGTGCTCCGGTCCGCGCTGCAGCCTCTCTCGAAACGAATCGCGGCGGCATTCATTTACGGATCGTTGGCGCGTGAGGAAGAAACGACGCAAAGCGACATCGATCTCATGGTTGTTGGCGACGCCACGCTTGACGAAGTGTTTTCGCGGCTCTCAGCGGTCGAAAAGGTGATTGGCCGTCCCATTAACCCGACCGTATATTCGATTGCCGAATTTAGATCGAAATTTGCTGGCGGAAACCACTTTCTGAGTTCGGTGCTCAAGGGAAGGAAGGTATTCTTGATAGGGGACGAGGATGAGCTTAGAAAAGTGGGTCGAGTACGGCTGGCTAAAGCGGGAAGCCACCAGTCCCGCTGAGATCAAGGATCTCTTGGGAATTGTGGATCGCGGCCTCGCCGATTCCAAAGTGGAGGCCGTATCGACGGACCTTCGATTCATCGCTGCTTTCAGCGCGGCGCTCACGGTGGCTACAACTGCGCTCCGCGCCTCCGGTCATCGCACCGCAACCCAAGCGGGCCACCATGTAAAGACGATCGAATCTCTCGAACTGACGATTAAGGCCAGCCCTAAAATAATTCAGAGATTCAAGACCTTCAACAACAAGAGGAACAAATCTAGCTACGACGTTGCGGGTGCCGTATCGGACCAGGAATTGGACGCGATGCGAAAGCTGGCGACTGAACTGAAAGATAGTGCCGTGGTGTGGCTGCAGGAATTTCATCCGGAACTGCTAAAGGGCTAGCCGCCATTCACAATACCCAGGCTCGATCCTTCGGTCTGATTTGCGGTACAGGATCGATGTTCTTCCCCGCTAAGGCACGTGTCTCAACGTCGGATTCGGACATCGACCTCGATCTGCCGCGTACAGCGGTCTCAATCTCTAGCTTCATCTTGCGGCGGCACTGAATGATTCATGGCAAAATCGCCCGGTGTGGCAAAAAGAGATGCCTTGTCGCGTTGAAGCACGACCAATGGCTTTGTTCTCCACCCACATCGGCTAAGCGACCCTAACGTCCAGAAGTCCGCTGCAATAATAAGGTAGAGTCTCTAGATGGCAAAGCGCTCACCGGCTCGACGACGTCCTCGCAAAGCCAAGCCCGGCACCAAAGGCCTTGATCCCGCGCAGTGCAGGTTAGAGCAGTCCGAAGGATCTGCCGCGGAAGCCGCAGAGGCAGTCGAGAGGGCTGGGGGCTGTGTGGTGGGTCAGTACAAGGAACCCCTCGGCGGTCATCCGACGCTAGTTTCAATTCTGCCCATCGACAAGATCGATCCCACGCCGTTTCAACGCGATCTCTCCGACACTCACCACAAACGTCTAGCGGACGTCATTAATAAGACAGGATATTTTCTCGATCCGCTCATCGCAGTCCTGGCGCCAAGTGGCGGCTTCTGGACCCCCAACGGACGGCATCGCCTCGAGGCTATGCGTCGCCTTGGCGCTAAATCCATCACGGCGCTAGTCATCCCGGAACGCGAGGTTGCATGGCAGATCCTGGCTCTGAATACGGAGAAAGCACATAACCTCAAAGAACGCTCATTAGAAGTCATACGAATCTACCGTGGCTTGGTCGACGAGGATGGTTCGCGGCCCGAATCAGGATTTGCCTTCTATCTCGACCAGGCCGCACTCGTCACATTGGGAGTCTGTTACGAACGTGTCAGCCGCTTCGGTGGTGGGGCTTACCATCCGATCCTTCGCCGCCTTGAGGACTTTAGCGACGAGTCATTGCGCTCTGCGCTCAAGACGCACGAGAAGCGGGCCACGATGGTGCTCGAACTCGAGGAAAAGGTCGCTGCCGTAGTCAAGAAATTGAAAGAGCGCGGACTGGTGAGTCCGTATTTGCGATCGTTTGTTGTAGCGCGCATCAACCCGCTGCGATGGATCAAGGGCGAACCTCCCGATCTCGAAGATGTTCTGAAAACAATGCGCGAGCGCGTCGCGAAGTTCAATGTCGAGAAGATTAGGCCTCAGGATCTCGCTGGCGCGGCAGGTCCACCCGACGACGAACCGTAGGAGACACAAGACCACGAATGACCAGCTCATCAGCCAGAAAACACGCGGGGCCCGGGCCGGCGACTGACCTGCCGCCGGTACCCGAGCCCACCTTCGCCCAGCGCGCCCGCACGTTGGTGTACTTGGGTCGCATGGGCAGCCTATCCACGTTGTCGCGAAAACAGCCCGGGTTCCCTTTCGGTTCGGTGATGCCCTATGGGCTTGACGATCATGGCCGTCCCATCTTCCTGATCAGCACCATGGCCATGCACACGCAGAATCTGCAGGCCGATCCCCATGCCAGTCTGCTCGTCACGCAGCAGGATACCGAGGGTGAACCACTTGGAGCATCGAGGGTAACGCTGCTAGGGAATGTTCTGCCAGTACCGGAGCCCGAATTGGCCGAGGCTCGCAGGCTCTATTTAGAGCGCCATGCCAACAGCAAGTATTGGGTAGATTTTGAAGACTTCTCTTTTTACCGCATGGACGTTGTTGATGTTTATTACGTAGGAGGCTTCGGAGTAATGGGCTGGGTATCCGCACCCGATTATGACAACAGTCAGCCCGACCCTCTTGCGGACTCCATGGCCGAAATCATTCAGCACATGAACGCCGACCACAAAGATGCGCTCGTCATGCTTGCCCGGACATTTGCTCACATCGACTCAACAGAAGCGACGATGACCGCAGTCGATCGGCTGGGCTTTCATGTCCGGTTGAAAACTGCTGAGGGCATGCGTGGTGCCCGCATCGCCTTCATGAGGGAGGTAAGCAGTCAGGGTGAGACCCGTAAAGTCTTGGTGGAAATGGTGCAACAGGCGCGCTCGCAGACCAAATGAACTCCGACGTGGCCCACAACTGG
>DATJWZ010000490.1:0-28967 GCA_035500795.1 Candidatus Eiseniibacteriota bacterium
AACCATCTTGTCTTCGGCGAGGTCGCCGTCCGAGGTCAGCAAGCGCTTCGTGAAGCCGCTACCCGCGCCGGTGGTGGACGTATAAACTATGTTGGCGCCAAAGATCAAATCCGTCGCGTTGCTGGTGGTCGCCGAAGCGCTAGTGCTCGTCTTGCTGCTGCCGCTGGCCGCGGCAGTAACATCGACCGGAGCGTTAAGATCCGCTCCGCTGTACTCCAAAATACGAACGTCAGGGTAGGCCGCGGCTTTTGAGAACGTGACCGTGACGGAGTTGGCCGCTGCGGCGGCGCCTGCAATGTTTTTGGCGTAGTAAATGGACTGCGACAAATACCCGCTGACCGCCGTGGGTCCCACGGCAAGGGTGTACGCGCTTCCACTCTTGTCAGTCACCGAACTGACCGTGGAAGTTGAATCGTTCCACCCTACCACCACCACGTTAAGGTTGCCGGCAGTCTGGGCGCCGGTGTATGGAACAGTCACGCTACTCTGCGCCGTCTGTGGGGTAGCGTAGTTGCCCTGAACGTAGGTAATGGTTGACGCGGCCGTTAATTTGGCCGGTTGCAAAAGGCCGGCCAACACCAACACAGCCACAATCGTCACAGACGTGTAATTGCCAAGCCCGACGAGGCGGTCTCTCATATCTGCCCTCAACCTTACTGATTCACTTTCTCTTAAGGACGGAACCGGTTAATCCGGGATTTATATTTTCGGCTCGGATTCAACGCCAATGTATGCGCGCTTCCCCGTCCCCGTCAAGCCCTTCTTGGCGCGTTCGGCACGGCAGGCTCGAGTCGTGGCAGGAAGGCAAACGAAAACGTTAAGCGTCGCGCTTGGAAGGCTTAATGGAGCTAGCGGTGGTTTGGGGAATCGGATTCTGCGCGAAGGGGCAAGGTCCTCCGGCGCACGGACTTCCTAATCTGGCCTGCGCATCGGTCTGATGCTGATATCCGTCACTTCGGCCGTGTAGGGAAGCAGGAGCGCTTGAACCACAATCGTAGCCACGTCCTCGGGCTGCAAGAGCATTTCCGGGTTGTAAACCCTGCCCTCCTGTTGGTAGAGGGCCTCTTGCATCGGTGTTGCCGTGCGTCCCAGGTACAGCGAGAGCACGCGAATTCCTTTGGGATTGACTTCCTCACGCAGACTGTCGGTGATCGCTCGCAAGGCGTGTTTCGTAGCGGCGTACTGCCCAACTTCAGGCCGTTTTGCTGTGAGTCCTGCGCTGGAGTTGATGAAAACAATCTGACCGCGCGCAACCGTCAGTAGTGGCAACAGGCGCTGCGTCAAGACGTAAGGCGCCCGAACATTGGCGGCAAATTGAAGGTCGAAGTCCTTGATGTCCGCCCGCTCGGCCAGGTCCTGATGAATGATCCCAGCGGAGTGAATGAGGATATCAACACGACCGAGCTTCTCGAGGAATTGAAGAAGGGGCTGGAGACTCCCTTCCACAGTCAGGTCGATTTGAAAGTCGCTGACTTCTGAGGACTGCCGAATGGCCGCAACCGTCTCCGCGAGGGCGGCAGGATTTCTGCCGACAGCACACACATGGACATGCTCGCGCGACAAGCCGACGGCGATAGCCCGTCCGATCCCGCTGCTCGCCCCAGTTACTACGGCGACGCGGCCGGCCAATCGACCGGCCTCTCGATTGTTCATCTAAACCGTTAAACAGCGCTGAGGGTTGCAAAGCCGGCAATCAAAAATCACTTGGGTCTCGGATCGTTGAGCGGGCCGTTAGACGGTTAGCTTGCGGCAGTAAAAAGCTTCGGCGTAGCCGCTGGCAGCATTACACTCCATTCCACGCAGGCGCAGGAGCGACAGAAAAGTACTCTCCTCAAACCAGCGTTTGGAATGCTGCGACTGGAAAGCGTCGATGAGGTGACGCACTTTCGCGCGGCACATTTCCGCCTCCAGCGGCACGAATACGTTCGGCTGCCCCAGGTCACCGTCATACTTGGGGATCTCATATTCCCAAATCAGATGGTTGCGAAACGTGTTCCAAGTCAACTCGGCGATAGTTCGATGATCTTGATGCGCGTCCTTGCGACATGGAGTGAGGATGAGATCCGGAGAAACCGCCTGCTTGAGCTCTTCGAACACTCGCTTTACTTGCGCACCCTCGAATGGAAGGAACCCATCCGGGAAGGTCTTAAGGAGGATTTGCCTGAGCGCGGTCCCGGCGAACAAAGAAGCCGCCTTTCGTGCCTCAGCCTCCCGAATTCCGGCAGCGCTGAAAACGGCCCAGTGAAAACTCACTCCAGGATACTGCTCTGCCAGCCGAAGAATAGTGCCGCCACATCCAATTTCGATGTCGTCGGAGTGGGCTCCGAGGCAGAGCACTGTGAGGCCGTCGGAGTTTCCACGGTCCAGAGCGAGGCGGATCATGCGGTCGCCATCGCCAGTTCTGGGACACTTGATCTTGGGCTTGCCACGTGATTCCAGACTTTCCAGGGTGCGGAGCCTTGGTTTAGCTCCTCGAGGCGTTGTTTGTCCTTGAACGTGTCCATGCACTGCCAAAAACCGGTATATTTGTACGCCAGCAACGATCCCTGCTCAATCAACCGCTGAAAGGGCTCTCGCACCAACTCTTCGCCGGGCCGAATATACCCCAAGATCTCGCTCCGCATGACGAAATACCCGCCGTTAATCCAGATGTCGCTGCCGGTCAGAGGACAAACCTCAGTCACCTTTCCTCCGGCGCCGGCACTGACAATATCAAAACTCGCCGTGGGTTGCACCAGCAGCAGAGAAGCCACAGCATCGCTTTGCCGAAAGGTCTGGAGCATTGCGGGGAGCGGAAGGTCGCTTAACCCATCGCCGTAATTCGCCAGGAACATTTCTTCGCCCTGGAGGTAAGGCTCCACGGCCTTCAATCGTTCACCGATCGTGGCATTTGCCCCTGTTTCTACAAAGGTCACCGTCCAATCGTCGATGTCGCGATTCATGAAATGAATCTTCTTTCCCCCTTGCGACCACACAAAGTCATTGGATACAGATTCGTCGTAGTGCAGGAAATAGTCCTTGATGCAATTGCCCTTGTACCCGAGGCAGAGGATGAAATCCGTGTGTCCGAAGTGAGCGTAGTATTTCATCAGGTGCCAGAGAATCGGCCGCGTGCCAATCTGTACCATCGGCTTGGGGACGTCCTCCGAGTAACCCCTGAGTCTCATTCCCGCGCCGCCGCAGAATAGTACAACTTTCATCTTCTCACCTCCACCGTCTAATAAACCGCGACCTCGGGGATGGGGACCACAAAGCGGCCGTGCCACGCCCGGATAAACTGCAATTGCTGCATGATTTCGTCCTCCAGGTTCCAGGGAAGGATCACTACATAGTCGGGTTTCGTCTCAGAAATCCGGCTTGGATGATAAATAGGAATGTGGGTCCCCGGCAGGAAGCGCCCTTGTTTGTATGGACTGCGGTCTACCGTGTACTCGACCAGATCCTTGCCGATGCCGCAGTAGTGCAGTAGTGTGGCGCTCTTGCCTGGTGCGCCGTAAGCTGCAACGGACTTGCCCTCCCGCGCGGCGGCAAGTAGAAATTCTACAAACGCCAACTTAGTCTTTCTCACCCGTCGGGCGAATGCCTCGTAACCTTCCGGCGAAGCCAATCCTGCGCCGTGTTCCTCGTCGATGACACGCTGAACGTTTGGCTCCGCCGGGTGCGTCCGGCTCTCCGAACGGCAGGCATAGACGCGGAGCGAGCCTCCGTGGCTCGGAAGTTCGTCCACGTCGAACGCCCTAAGACCGTGGCCGCCGAGAATGCGCGCGGTCGTAAGCATGGAAAAATACGAGAAGTGCTCGTGGTAGATGGTGTCGAATTCGTTGCGCTCGATCAGCCGCAGCAGGTGGGGAAACTCCAGGGTAAGGACTCCTTCCGGCTTCAGCAGAACCTTCAGCCCTTCCACAAAATCATTGAGATCAGGCACCTGTGCCAGCACGTTGTTACCGAGAACCAGATCGGCGCAACGGCCTTCGGCCGCCAACTCCCTCGCGAGTTGTGCTCCGAAGAACCGCACCAACGTTGGAACGCCCTTTTCGACGGCCACTTTAGCCACGTTTGCTGCCGGCTCGATTCCCAGGACTGGAATCTGCCGCTGAACGAAATACTGCAACAAATAGCCATCGTTGCTGGCTACCTCAACCACGAAGCTCTGCGGGCCCAGGCCCAGCCGCTTCGTCATTTTGCCGCAGTAGGTCTCCGAGTGTTTCAACCATGAATCGGAGTACGAGGAAAAGTAAGGGTAGTCGCTGAAGATGCTTTCCGCACTTTCGTATTCGCCCAGTTGTACTAGAAAGCACCGTTCGCAGACGTACACGTGTAGCGGGTAATAGATTTCACCATGGTTCAGATCGCTCGCTGCAGGGTATGTCTCGCACAGGGGCGACATCCCCAGGTCAATAAAGGTTCGCTGCAAGCTCTCTCCACAAAAACGGCATATGTTGATAGCCGTCTCTTGCTGAATATCAATAGGAAGCGTCATTGTAGCCATAGGCGTTTTTACTCTCTCTCGGACCAGAAAATTATGCGACCACCGCCGTCTCGATAGGTTGCCGGCTAAATCGGAGGGAATTATCCAACTGGCCGGAGTCTTGGAGCCGCTGGATATGACGGATGCGGATATAGCGGCCGCGCTCCACGTCCTGGCGGGTAAGGCCAACCGCTCGGTAGGCGTCGTAAAGCTCTTGGGCGCCTCGACGCGCGGTCCACTGGGGCCGGAAATCCGGGAGCACACGTCGGATCTTGTCGCAGTTGATTCGATAGCAACGCTTGTCAGGGCCGCCGTCCGGGGCGTATTCAACCCGGTACCCTGGAACGATGTCAGCCACAATTGCGGCAAGCTCACGAATGCGGTAGTTCTCCGCCGTTTGGCCGACGTTAAATGTCTCGTTGTGAACTGACTCCTGCGGCGCGTCGAGCACAGCGAGCACCGCTGCAATAATGTCGCGGATGTGGACGATCGGGCGCCAAGGCGTGCCATCGCTCTTGATATACACGCGCCCTGTGGTGTACGCCGACGCCACCAAATCATTCAACACGATGTCCAACCGCAGACGGGGAGAAGCCCCATAAGCGGTCGCATTTCTCAGGTACGTTGGGCTAAAGTCATCGTCTGCCAGAAGCGCTATGTCTCGCTCAGTGAAAACCTTGGATTCGCCGTACGGCGTGACTGGGTTTAGCGAGGCCGTTTCGTCGTGAATTGCCTCCCCGGCCGCACCATAGGTGCTGCAGGACGACGAGAATACGAAGCGTTTCGCGCCGGCTATCTTGGCCAATTCCGCTAAACGAACCGAGGCTAGATGATTGATGTCATACGTCAGGCTTGGGTCGAGGTTGCCCAACGGGTCATTCGACAGGGCGGCGAGATGTACAACGGCCTCGAAACCGTCGAGGTCCGATTTGGTTAAGTCACGGATGTCCTTACAAACCTCCGGAATTTCTGCAGAAGGGCTGCCGAAGTCACAGCCGGCAAACAAATCGGAGTCCAGACCAATCACTTCATGGCCAGCGGCACGCAGCATGGGCGCCGCCACGGCGCCGATATAACCCTTATGTCCCGTTAACAGTACTCTCATAATCGACTTAGTCCCTTTCTAAACTATACGAAGCGCATTAAGTTGTGTGCAGTGTGAAAGGGCACGGCTTCAGCCGTGCCGCCCGGCAGCGGCATCCGTTGCTGTTCCGGAAGTGGGCCTGGGCACTCTCCGGTACGGCTGAAGCCGTACCCTTATGGGCTCCCTCTTGCGTCACAACTTAATGCGTTCTGTATAAAGTGCAGATTTTACCGTCGTGTCGTGATCAGGAAGGCTTGATGGTATTAATCCGCAACGATCCCGCCGCAAACCGACGGCCCAGATGACTTCGCGCCTCTCGATCATCCGTAACAACGGAGAGCAGTCCGTTCTGATGCAGAAGGTCGGCAGCTTCGCTCAAACTCGAAAACGAGACCCCGGAGCGCTCGGCGATATCGAGTAGCGAATGCTGGCGGTCGGAGAGGTTCAGAACCCAAAGGCGCGCGTTAATCTCGTCTCCAATCGTATCGCCGCCTGTGGACCGGTACAGATTTCTCCGCCCTAGTTGCGGCTCGCAGCACGGATTGAGATTGCAAAAGCGCCGGTTGTTTTCAAGCACGTCGAGGATCGCGGTACAGACGCGGAGGGACGCGGCCAATTTCAGTGGCCGGATGAAATCGAGATTGTCAGCCGAGGTGTGATATTCCGGAAATGTCCCCCAGACGCTTCGCATGAGACACCCGACTGCAAGATTAAATCCCGGAGAACAGTACTGGCGCTCGTCATAGCCGTAAGGCGAAAATTCCAAAACCTCCGAAGGTTCGCCGCTATGGGCGAGAACATGAGCCGCGGCCCGGTCGATTTCGGCGTTTCCCTGGCGAGACTTCTTGTAGTGGAATCCTCCCTCGTCGCCGAGGCAGGTAAGCACCAGTCCGTGGCGAATACGCTGTGCAGCCTCGGAGTTTCGCGCCAGCCAGGTAATCGCTCCGATCGTTCCGGGAATGAACAGGAACCGGTACGAATATCGAAGCTCCCGTCCGGCGAGAAACTGGGCCAGATGCGTCGCCACAGTTAGTCCCGAGAGATTGTCATTCGCCAAAGATGGGTGGCACGTATGGCATGAGATCAAAACCTCATCGGCGGACCGGCCCGGCAGGTAGCACTCCCCATAAGTCAAATGGCCGTCGGCGAGGGTGGAGTCGATACACACCTCATACTCCCTGTCTTCCATCGCCATCATCTGGTTGTGGGAAAGACAAAAACCCCAGTCTTGCTTGTAGTAGGACGTTCGGTACGGGATCCAGTCCGGGTGCTCAGGTATCGAGAAGAGATGCGGTCGAAGCTCGCCCAGCGGCATCGTGGCGTGCACGGGAGCGCTGTAGTTCATCACCTGCAGGTTGCATTGCTGAAAGTCCACCAGCCGCTTCCCGTTGCCATCGGCGATGTAGGCGTCTCGAATATTCCACTCTTTAGGGACGGTCCAATCGAAGACCTGAGTCCCGGTCGGCACTTCGGACACCCTCAGCGGAACCCGTTGGTTGATTGCGGACAGAGTCTGTCGAAGCCCGTCGCCGGTAATGCTTCGGCAAATCGGGTACAGGTCGGCGGCGAAACGGTGTAGTTCCTGGCCGAGCTGCGTCAAGTCCCTTTGATCGAATTCTCGAAGCAGGCCCATCGCGTTATTCGAAGTTCGGATACGTCCGATCCCTTTCGGAAATCACTTCCACGCGCTCCGGCCAAGCAATCTGAAATGCCGGATCGTCCCAGCGCACCCCTCGCGCCGAGTCTGCGTCGTAGAATTGCGACATCTGATAAAAGACCTCTGTCTTGTTCTCTAGTGTCAGAAAGCCGTGCGCGAGTCCCTCAGGCACGTAAGCCATGTTCCGTTTTTCGGCGGTGAGAACAACCGCGACCCATTCTTTGAACGTCGGCGACTCGGGACGCAGGTCCAGCAAGACGTCGTAGATGGCTCCCTGCGTGCAGCGTATCAACTTACTCTCCTCGTAAGGCGCCGCCTGGTAATGAATGCCCCGAAGCGTGCCCCTCCGCGCGTTAAACGAGACGTTGCACTGCGCCAGCCTGGTGTTGAGCCCTTGAGCTTCGAACTCTTTCTTGCACCAGGAGCGCGCAAAAAAGCCGCGTTCGTCGCACTTGGGCTCGAGGTGGATCTCAAAAACGCCCGGCAACTTGGTTTCATGAAATGTCATTACAGACTCGAGTTTTTCGGGCTCGCCCCAAGGTTGAACCGGCGCATTATTCAAGGACTGCTGGGCCAACTGAGTTGGCTATGCCGCAACCAATCCTTTATCTTCAACGGGTGGCCGCTTCATCAGGCCACGGAAAAGATCCAAGTAGAGCGATTTCTGACCTGCGACGAACAGGAGCAGCACTGAAAACGCACCCAGAAGAACCAGACTTTCGAGCGCCAGCCGCGGAAAAGGCGGCAGCGAGTGACCGTACACCGTCCGCACCGCGAAGGCAAGCCCGGCGGCGACGATACCGCACGCCAGAGGTTTGTAGGCCGTCGCTAGAATGTCACGGAATGAGACCGGCGTGCCATGCAACGCCCAGGCGATGAGTGGAAAAAGCCACAGCGCCATCACCGTCGAGTAGGCCAAGGCTACACCCGTCGGCCCGTAAGGCAAGCCGACCAGGTAGCTCGCAATCATGATCGGCGCAATGACGAGGCCCATCTTCAGAAGCCGGCTGATCATTCCAAGTGACATCAGCAGCCATGACAGCGGGTTGGCGATGGCGAATACCAGGATAGTGGGCGCGAGGTACCGGAAGATCGGCGCAGCCTCACCCCACTTGGGCCCCAGAAACACCCGAATCACGTCCGGTGAAAAGAGCGAGCACAGGAGGGTCAGCGGGACGGTCATTGCCAGGATCAATGAATAGCCCCGCAGAAAATACCGCCTAAGCCGCTCCCCGTCGTCCTGAACTCGCGAAAGCCCTGCGAATGCCACTTCGCCCGCGGCCGTGTTAAGGTTGGCCGTGGGAATGTTCACAAGCTGGAACGCCCTGCCGTAAAGGCCGATGGCATCGGCGCCCCAGTAACGGCCCAGCAGCACCTTCTCGAAATTGCTCCCGACATACACCACCAGGCCGTTCAGCGTCACGGTACCGCCGAATCGCATCAAGGAGCGGATCCCGGTTCGCCGCCGTGGCCGGCCCGGTACCCAGCCCGTCGCTATCCAGAATCCGCTGCTGGCAACAAGTGGGCCTGTGACTGTCATCGCCACCAGCGCCCAATAGCCGTAACCCGCCAGCGATCCGCCGATAGCGAGCGCGACACCCGTCACCAAGCTGAGCGTATTGATCACCGCCACCGCGGTGAAGCGCATCTCGCGTTGCAGCATTGCTCCGTGTTGTATCCCGACTGCGTTGAACAGAAAGCTCAGCGCCAGTACCGCCGTCACCGCGCGTAGCCGAGGTTCGTGGTAAAAGGCCGCCATCACCGGCGCGCCGGCCGCCAACAGAAGAGCGAGCACTGCACCGACAAGTACATTAATCCAGAATAGGTTCGAAAGCTGGTCCTCCGTAACGCTACCATGTTGTATGACCGCAGCCGAGAGTCCAAAATCCCGGAAGAGCATCAGCACTCCAGTAAACGCGGTGACCATCCCTACCAGCCCGAAGTCTTTCGGGTTCAGGAGCCGCGCCAAAACTGTCAGGGAGAGCAGGCGAAGGGAAAAATCGGCCCCTTGCGCCATAAACCTGGCCAGGCCGCCCCGGATCGCCTTCTCTTTCAAATCTTTCATTGGGCCTCGACTTCGACTTTCGATCGTTAAGCTTTCCGCGCCCTGCAAATGAAAAAATACTCCACAGCGAATATGCGGCTGATGATGCGAACATTCAGATTAATATGCATCTGGATGGCCTTCATCATGCGCGTCCTGGGCTCCTCGTGACGCCAGCGCTGAGAGGTGGGGAAGAATCTGTCGATGCGGAAGTACTGCTCGAGGCTATTACGAAAATCACCGAACGATTGAATGTTATTGTAGGGGCTGTACCTGTGCCAGTTGAGGTGATTGAAGTTCACGTAGGAAACAAGGAATTTGCCGCCTTCATTCAGCAGCCCCGCTATTTCCCGAAACTTCTCAGCCTGAACCGCGCCGATGTACTCAAACACGCCTTGGGCCACAATCAGGTCAAAGCGCTTGCCGTCAAACCGGATCGGGTTCTCAGCAAAATCCAATTCGAGTAAATTGGGCGCAGGATTATGGATGGCAATGTCGATCCCGTAGTAGCGTACATTCTTAGTGAGAAGGCGCGCCAACGTCGCCGGCCCGCAGCCCACGTCCAACAGGTCGCACTCTCTTCCTCGCGCCAGCCTGTCGATAATCCGCGCGGCCTTGGCAAGCCGAAAGTGCGGCTCGACGTAATTCAGATTCTCCTTAATCCAAAAATCGCGTTTATGATACTTGACGGCTACCGTACCCAAGGCCACTCCCCTTCCCGACGTCTGCAGCGCGGACCTCCGCTCTTGAGGTCTGCAGGTCTTGCCTGAATTTCAAATTCGGCTCTTCCCTCTCGCCCCGCGATCAGACGCTGCTCTTTGGATCAGATCGAAGATTGATAGCAGGAGCCAAGGCCCGCCGTTTGTCGGGCCAGATCACCTGAAGGATAGCGCTGTACTGCTCATCCAGAGCATCGCGGCGCTCTTCCACCTTCTCTTTCAGCATCGCCTTCAGGCTGTCAGCATTCTCCTTGAGCCGGCCGAACTGTTCAATCAACCGGTCAGCCTGCAAGTGATTAATGTCCTCGCAGTAGTCTGCCAGTCCCATCTGGCTCATCAGGGAGGAACACTTGTGGTGGAACGAAATAGCGATGGTCGGCTTGTTCAAAAGAATTGAAAACAAGATGTTGTGGAACCGGGTGCCGACCACGAAATCGGTTGCGGCAATCTGTGACAAGACGTCCGGAAACGCCGACACGGGCTCATCGATAATCCGATCCTCAGGTGTCGCCAACCGCTCCCTCAGCATTGCCCTGAACTCTTGTGTTACGGCCGTGTCCGCCATGTCTCCGATCAGGAGCCGGACGTTGTAATCGTGAGCCACTAACCACTCGACAAACTCTGCCAAGGTCTGCAGGTACGCCCTATGGACGGTGCTTGTACGCCGCTCGATGCCGTACTTGCCGGCGTACTCCATCAGCCCAAGGCCAACAACCAATCGACGCCCATTGCTCTCTCGCGTTGGCGGCAGCACCGTCGCAGGCAAGCTGAAGGCTAGATCGGGGTAGACTGGGTCCTTATCCGCCGCAAATCCGATACGCTTAAGCCATTGCCTCGAGGCTTCGTCGCGGTACGAACGAAAGTCGGCCAGCCGAAGTGCTGTCCTGACGAAGAATCTGCCGGCGCGACTGTAAATGGGACCCGCTCCTACGCTTACAATGAGAAGCTTGCAGCGGCAGAGCTTCGCAGTTAGCAACCAGCGGAACATGTCGTAGGGGCCCCAGCCGAAGAGGCCGTACGCGTCGTTTAGTATGCCTGTCCCCGGTACGACTAACGCATCTACGTTCCACAAGGTCTTAAAACCCTGAAGCCATCTGCAAATCTCACTGGGCAGGCCCACCACGACTGCACGCATAACTTTGAGCGAGACGCTGTCTGACGTCCAGGGCTTGACGATGGCACGTCTGGTAGGCACTGCAGTGATGTTGTAGTCCGCCGCGACTGTCTCGGGATCGGTGCACACGCAACTAAACTCAGCACTCGGAAAAAGACGCCGAAGATAACTGAGCATTGCTTCAATGGTGCTCTCATTTCCAAAATTAGCCCAGCCGAAGTGCCCAAAGAACGCGATCTTGTTCACCCGGCGGGTGACTGCCGTATGACGCCCGCGAGTGGGCGTCCTGCCCGCCAAGTGCGACTCCTGAGTCGGCTGTCTGGTGCGCCCAGAAGTGTTCAACGTTCTGCTGACTTTCACCGCAGTGCATCCATCGGCGAGTGTATCGCCTCTTCTACGAAAAACTTCCACATTGTCAGAAACCTCTTGAAGACAGCAGTGATGGATCGCAGCTTGCCTCGCAGCGGCATGGGACTATCCAGTACAGCAACCAGGTGCTCTTTCAAATTCCGGCACCATGGCAACACCAGCCTGCGATTATCGTCTGCATAGGCGCCCCTTGCCCGCTCTCTGACCGTGGCTCCTCTCCTGCACGTCTCGGCGCCAGGATGCTCGCGCCGGAAGAACATCTCCTCATTGACTTGCTTAATACAACCGCGAAGCGCCAGCTTAAACAGCAAGACCTGGTCCGAGGCGGCGTACCAGCCCATCGAGCCAACGTGCTCGAGGACGTCGCGTCGTATCAAGCCGTAAGCGAGCCAAATGAAGTCCATGCCTCCAGCCGCCAAGGCCATGAACTGCTCTGCTCTGGACTCGATCGTAGGTCCCATGACCGACAGCTCGCGAGACTGACGCCGCAGTACTCGGCGGTTGGCATCGACGAAGCAAAACCTGGGAATAGCCAAAACTACCCGGTCGTCACGTTCTAATTCCCGAAGGCAACGCTCCACGAACTGGGCCGCAAACAGATCATCATGCGTAATCCACTTGAAAAACCGTCCGCGTGACAGGCGAAACGCCCTGTCAAAATTGAAACACGCGCCCATGTTCCTGGCACTCTGATGGATACGGATTCGGCTGTCCCGTTCGGCGAAACCGCGGCAGATTTCCAGCGTGTGATCAGTGGAGCAATTGTCGCAAATCACCAGCTCCCAGTTCGAGACAGTCTGATCCAGCACGCACTGGATCGCCTCCGCCACGAAATTCTCGCCGTTGTACACTGGCAATCCGAAGGTGACCAGTGAGGTGTGTGATGTCATCGAGTGGTGCCTGCGAGACCGTTCTTAGCCGCGCTCAAGGACGCCTTCCGGGACGTGCCCGTCACGGCGCACAGTACTGAGCGTTTCTCCGCCATCACGATCAGCCCCGGAGACGCCTCGGACTTGACCCATCTGCCAGGATCGGGTGTTGGGATTGTATTGCCGGATAATTTTCGCTGGCATTCCAAAAACTACCGAGTAGTCGGGGACGCTTCGAAGTACCACAGAATTAGCCGAAACAACGCAATGCCGGCCGATGCTTAGCTCGCCTCTTGAACAGAGAATGGCCGCCCCATGGCCGATCCAGGAGCCTTCACCAATTCGAATCGTGCCACCTTCCGTAATCCCCTGTTTGATGATCGGCACTTCGACGTCTTCATACTCGTGATTGTGGTCTTGAATGACGACGTGCTGGCCGACGAGTACGTCGCGCTCAAGATGGACACGGTTTTTGCCAGATATAATGGAGCAATAACCGATGCTGCATCCATCCTCGATTACCACCGTGGGCTCACCGTATGGGTCGTCCGTGGCCACGTTAATCCACACACTCTCTAAGAGCTTTACCGAACTGCCGAGGCTGATCCGGGCCGCCCGCTGCCGGGTCACCTTAGTCGTGGGGTGAAACCACACGTTCCGTCCGATCGAGGAAAATGGGTACGTGTTGGCCACCCACACGCTGTGCAGCTTCGCCCATCCCCTCGACACCAGTCGCATCGGATCCTCCATCGGACGACGATGATTCGAATGTCCCACTCTTATTCCTTCCGGAAGATGGCATGAATGGATTCCCCACCGCCCACAAGAGGCGCCATAGCTAGGAGAGCACGCAGGACAGTCACGCGAACCAGCTTTCGCGCCGCCCTCCAGGGCAGGCTGGGGCTCTTCAGGTATGCTGCCGGCGTCCGCCGGATACCTACCGCCTCGAATGCGTCGTCCCACACGTAGCGCAGGCTGGTGCCCACGGCAGGGTTGCGGCGGGTCTCAAGAGACACTGGCTCCAGTCCGGCCGTCTCAGCCAGGAACTCCAAAGACGCCGGCGAGTAATGGAAAAGGTGCCGCGGCGCCTCCAGGCCGTGCCAATACGTCCCAAAAACGCGCGCCTCGGAAGAGTCAATGTTAGGCACCAGGACGTAGAAAATACCGCCCGGCTTCAGCCACTCGCCAATTTTCGCCATCACCCGCCGCGGCTCGTAAAGGTGCTCCAGCACGTCGAAGCAGGTGATGACGTCGAAGGATTCCGGCGCGAACCGCGCCTCCAGAATATCCCCGACAAAAACCTCCGCGCCGCTCTTGTCCTGCGCCGCCCTCGCAGTCTCGCCGGACATCTCAATCCCGTAAAGCTCCCAAGCGCCGCCCTTCATCGATTCCAGAAACGCTCCCGAGCTGCAGCCCAAGTCCAGCAGCGCCCCCGATCGCTTGTAGGGCGCCAGCGCCACCTTGCGGTGCCGCCAGCGGTTCGGAGAGTTCTCGCCCCCGGCTGAAATCAACCGGTGATAAGCGTCCGTGTAGTGCAGGTGCATTTCTTCAGGCTTGGGCGGGTTCTTCAACCACACCAGCGAACACTGCGGGCACCGCACCAGCGTGTACGGATCGTGCCTCCCGTGCAGCCGGTCCGGCGCCCACAGCCATTCCTGCGCTCCCGCTTGTCCGCACACCGGGCAGGCGTCCAGGCCGTGCATAGGGGGGCCAGTCACGTTCTCGCCGTCAACAACCAAGTCCGGCCCTGCACTTGTAATCGTCATGTTCTTCTCGACGCGCGAGCCTTTTATTTCAAGTGGCGAACAAGGGACAGTGCTTCAGCCCCGCCGCTAGCGGCGTCAAATCAAATGGGGCCTTGGTTTAGAGTCTGTGTGAAAGCTTGGTGCGAGGCGTCGTAGAGGCCGCCTTTAGGCGGGCAACTCATTGATCCGAAATGCCGCCCTGAAGGGCGCCTCTACGATCTGCGCTTGATTTTGCGGTTCTGACACGGACCCTTTAGCCCCTTCTGCATAGGAATCATGTCTACGCGAGAGGCTGTCAGACTACGCCTGCCAGGTCTTTTCTTCTTTCCTGGTAGTGCCTTACCGTCCGTAGCGCCAGGCGCGGACTCATCCACGTCAGCAGGAATTTCACCGCAATGCTAAAGCGCAGGTCCAATCGTGCGGCTTTTAAGGCGGCCTCACGCGCCTTCGCATACTCTCCCCCGGCCAGATACCAATTCGCCCATCCGCTATGGATCGCAGCCAACTGCTCTCGAATGAGATTGCGAATTCTCGGGGGCACGCGGTCGCCCAGCCCTAGCAACCCTTCCAGACGGAGCTGGCTGTCCTCAAGAAAAAAGTCCATGTTGTTCCAAAGCGCGCTCACGCCCACATGACGAAGTTCCGCCGGCGACCGGTCAAACCGCACCAGCGGGCGGTTGACGTAGCAGAAGCCCGTGTGCAGCGCCAGGCGGAACAGCATCTCGCTATCCTGGCTGTAAAGGAGCTTGGGGTCGAACCCTCCCGTGCTTCTCACGGCATCGGCGCGAGCCATGATCGAAGAGAGGCACACCACCATGCCCGCGCCGCCCGGCCTTACCAGCAGCTTCAGCACGTTTGGGTTCACGCCCATCGCTCCTTCGTGCGCATCGCCCCGCTCCGCCATCTGAAACATGGTGCGCGTTTCCTCATGATTGAAGAACCGAACGTCGGTATAACACGCGCCGCACTCAGGGGCGAATCGCTCCAGGGCCTTGAACTGCCACTCGAGCTTGTCCTGCTCCCATTCGTCGTCGGAGTCGAGGAAGGCAATCCATTCTCCCCTCGCTTCCTCAATTCCCCGGTTGCGTGCCACGCTCGCTCCTTGATTGGCCTGAGCGAAGTAGCGGATTCGATCACCAAAGGTATGCTGCAAGACCTCGTTGGTTTCGTCCGACGAGCCATCGTCCACCACGATCACTTCGAGGTCGGAGAGAGTCTGGGCCAAGGCGCTCTCAATGGCGCCCTGAACTTTCTCGGCCCGGTTGTAGGTCGGGATAACCACCGATACCTTAGGATTCATGAATCGGCCTACCTAACAGACTCCGGGAGAGAACAGCTTCAGCGCCTCGACGCCTCTCCCTTCGTTTCGCTTACCGTAACGAGCAGGCAAAGTGCGTGCCGCCGGCTTCGAGCCCTACGTCTTTCGCCGTACCGATCGCTGTTCTTTGTCTCGAGAAAACGAAGATGGGGTTACCCAGGACCGCAGTGCTCTCACAGTCGAGCCGCATCCCGTTCCTGGCAAACAGGCTGACCAGGACACCTCGCGACAAGTGATTCTTCCAGGCCTTTTGACGGCGCCTGTCCAGATCGGGGTAACACTCTGTTGTACAATAGGATAGAATACAGCGTTGGGAGTGAGAGCATACTTGTTCTACAAACCATTCGAAGTCCTGTACATATTCCAAGGCCCCCGACAGAAAGGCGACATCAGCCCGAATATCGGGGTACTCACGTCGGTTGAAATCGGCAATTACCGTCGCTTCGTCGCGAGTTTTGTAGTCAACCGGATAGTATAAGTTGTCGCGCAGCATAGGCTTCAGCCACATCATCCCGCAGCCCAAATCCACTACGCTTTCCCCCGGCTCAATGAAGCCAGCCATCTCCTGGATTCTTTTCTTCCAGCTTTCGTCAAAGTATTCCAAACTCTGCCAGTCTCTGCGCCGCCATGCTAGCGATAGCAGCCGGGGGAGAGCGTTTCTCAGCAGACGGGTAACAGAATTCATACTAGACGCAACTCATTTCCTTGCGATTGTGCGAACTGTTTGAATTGCTTGGCGGGTTCTGAACGCACTCCGCAGGGGTGGCCGTAGCGCAGTCGGGCCTACTCATGCGAGCTACGGCGTTCTCGCACCTCTCCCTCAGCGCCTTGGCGTAGCCCAGATATGTGTCGGGATTCGGGTCCGGGTTGCGCCAGTCGATTTTAATGGGCGACGACGGATCGCTATGAAATCGAACCAGTTCTCGAAGGCCTGCGAATCTCGGATCTGATTCGACGCCAGGCCGCAGCAGAAGAACGGGAGTTCCCAAGGCTAGGCATGGCAGCGCGCAATGAAGGCGGCTCGTGATTACGAGCTTCGCCGAACTGTATCGTGACAGGATTTCTCGAGCCTTAGAGAGGCGAAACAAATGCCGGGAGCGATTAAGCCTTTCACCGGCTCCCGCCAGAATCGGTCGAGTTACATCCCACTTGTACAGGCCCCGAAGTAGCGTGCGGGCAGAATTCCACTTGGCCCTTGTCGGCAGGCCGGCACCAGGTGGCGGAAACTCATGCGACAGGCGGGCAGTCATCTTCTTGACGCCGTCGGGGATGAGCCTCTCATACAAAGCCGGGTCGACGTCAACCGCATAGATCTGGTCTGACCTTTCAACGGGCTCAGGTTTCAGAGTCAGCGTAAGGCACGCTGAAAAATAAGCATCAACCCCGATTCTGCGAAAGGCCTCAAGGGTGGCCAGGCTTCGACAACCAATCGGCTCGTGACGTTTGAAATAGTCAACATCCCTTTTGTTCACCAGCAGCTCCGGCTTGGCCGCGTGAAAGGCGACAAACAGAGGGAGGATGGAGTCGGGCGGCGGCCAGCACGGCTGACGGGTGAACCAGCCGTTGAAGATTACGAAGATCGGAGAACAGTTGCGATACCAGTGCAACCGGTCTCGCTCGATCAGAGCATCGACACGGGGTAGGAATTGCGTCGCCGCCAGGGTTTGGATCTCGTCCCCAACGTTGGTCGAGTAGGCATATGAGAAGGCTCCGAATCGCATGGTCATCCTGGGCTAACTGTGGAATTGAACGAACTTAAACGAATGCGTGGCACAGCCGGTCGCGCGGCACGCGTCGCCTCGCGTCGCTTGCACATTGAAAGGCCGCGATCGTCTCACGATAAACGTCAAGGAGCTTCGCGCCCGCAGCCGCCCACGTCAGATGATGAACCGTACGCAGCGACTCGGTGCGCAATCGGCGAAGAAGCACGCCATCCCGCTCCAACATCGAAAAGTGGCGCGCAAGGCTCTCGACATCGCCCGCGTGATGCACAAGCGCGTCTGCCATATGGGTACAGTTGGCCCCGGCGGCGTCAGAGACGAGCAGAACGCATCCACAACCGCGCGCCTCCGCGGTCACGAGTGCGCTTCCTTCTTCAATGCTGGGAAGCACGAGAATATCGCTGCTGCGCATCAACTCCGGCACGTCGTTTCGGTGGCCCAGCACCCGGACGCTGGGGTGTGAAAGCAAGGTGGCAAGCCTTTCTTGGTAAGCAGGCAGAAACTCACCGGCGATGAGGAAAGTGCCGGCCCTGCTGGCCGGAGACTTCAGCCATGCCTCCAGCGCGTAGTGTACGCCTTTTCTGACCGCGCAAGCGCCCACAAAGAGTACTCTGAGCGGCCCATTCGCCTCCCGGGCATCGGCGCCCGGGTAGTACTGCTTCTCGTCATATCCGTAAATGTGCCGGCTCAGCTTCTCTTTCTCGTATCCTTTGTCGAGAAACGTCCTCACCACAAAATCGGAAGGGCACAACAGCCGTGTAGCCAGGGCATATTCCTGCTCTTCCTTGCGTAGCTTCTCCTCGTTGTAAGCGTGTTCGTGTTCCGGTGGTAGTGCCACGCCCAGACGCTCGCACTCCCGCTGGACCACTTCCATGGCAAATCGGGTGTTGGCGTTTGGTCTTTCGAGTACAGTCGCGATGCCGCGCCGAGCCGCGGTCTTAAGGGTTTCGAGCGCTCCCAGCGGCCAGCAATGAATGATGTCGATCTGTCCAGCCAGCTTATCGAGCCTTCGCGCCACGATACGATCGTGCAGGGCACAGGCGCGAAGAGGTCCCAGCAGTCTGTAAGGAATGCCCAGCTTCCCCCGGGCAAGGGTAGGCCTGACTTCAACGCCTGCGGCAACTGCTCGTTTCAGCGCACCCGGGAAAACCAGCACGTCGGCGCCTGCCGCCGTCAACCCATTCACTTGCTGCCAGGCCGTGTAACAGATCCGTTCGGCGCCGAGCTTGTTTGGGAAACTATACAGCACGCGCACGCGCCGGTTCCCGCCATTCATGGTCTCGCCCACACGCCTCCCGTCAGGTCCGGCCCCAGAAGTCCGCGAGAGTACTCGAACGGCTCCTCAGAATACTCGTTAGTGCCGAACGCGGCCGGCTGCATAACCTCAGACGTCGCCACGGAGATGCAGGCCACCAGGAGCAGAAAGCACATCAAGAGCTGGAACATGTAGTTGATGCCCATCGCTGAGATCATGACGGCAAACAGGAATGAAGCCAGACACCAGAAGAACCATTCTTCGCTTCGGTCTCCTTCCACTTGCTTCCTCGCCTTGCCGAGCGCCCCGAAGCTCCGGCTGAAGATCATGATGTAAAGGACAAGCGTCACCAGACCGCCCGTGACTGCGGCGGCGACGAACTGGTCGCAGAGATCGAACATACAGAATCCCCACGTATAGTAGTACTTGTATCCCAGAAGCCACCACTGGCCGAAGTGGCGGATGCAGTTATCCACCAGCTCGTAGCGGTGATAGCTGGAAGAGCCGCCGGTGACGTCGATCTTCTCTATCAGGGACCAGACGGGTCCGTGCATGACTATCTGCAAGCCCACGAGCGTGGCCACGATGCCCCATCGAACCAGCCGCATCACTTTGCGCAAGGGCCAGAAGGCTAACGCGAGGAGGCTGGAGCCCAGGGCCATCCACGAGGTGCTGGCGTATGAGGCAAAGATCATGGCTCCCGCTCCGGCAAGCCCAGCAAGAGCTATCAGACGCGACTTTCCTTTCGTCCACAAAGCCAGGAACAGCGGAACCAGGGCTCCCGCGATGGCTCCGGCGTAAAGCGTGCCCATCGCACCTTCCGAACGAACGTGGCCGTCCCTGAATGACGGCTCGTTCGCTCCAAACATGCTGAAGAGATTGTGATGGGTGAACTGCTCGCTCATCATGAAAGCGCCCTGGATGACGAAAACCGCCGCTATGATCTTGATGGCGCGCCAGACGGTCTCGCGATCGGTGATTAGAAATCTCACTGCCACGTAGCCGCCCAGAAGCTCGATCAAGTCGCCCAAACTTTTGATGAAGGCCTGTTTCGCCATCCACTCGATGTTAAAGATTACAATGCCTGACAATACCCAGAGGAGCACTACTCTATCCAGGCGGTTGAGTCCGCCGGCGAATCTGCTCTCTCCCGACGAGCCTGGGAAGGCCATCATGCGAGCCAACACCGTTAGGATCAGAATTTGACGCATAAAAAAGTGCACACCTCCCAGCACCAACACTTGCGCGGCTGGGATGTTGAAATAGGCAAACACGAAAGGTGTAATGGCCTTGTTCCGCGGTAGAACGAGGATCAGCACGATGGCAATGAGCATACCTAATGCCACCAGCGGATGGAGAATCGTGGAGCTAGCGCCGCCGCCAAATCGAAAGTTTTCAGGCTGCATGGGTAGAGGCTGCTCGTCGGCCACCGCAACCGCGCCCGGTTGTGTGCAAGCAGTGGCTGAGGCAACAGGGTGCAGAGGGGCCTTCACGACCCTCTCTGCAGCAACTCGAAGCGTAAGCCCTTTGAATTCAGTACATACGTTCCGACATCGAGTTGCTGCAAATTATAGGGAGCCCGTGGGCTTCGGACGCTCGGAGTGAGGATGTCAGTCAAGGGAAGAAAGTGCCCTGCCCTTGTTCGAGCCGTGGATGTCCACCATGGATTCCGGCTCAGCGAGAGTAGGGCTTGGCTACCACAAGACCCTGAGAAACGCTAAAGCCGCTGTCAGAGAGAATCGGTCAACGGGCTACAGCCGACAGAGCCGTAGGAGGATTCAAGCTTGTCCCGTACTGATAGGCGCCGATATCCCAAGCCGCGCTCGCGGGCCGCGCAAGCTCGGTTCGATCTGGACACGTCACTGTGTGGTTGCTCGTGTTGTACGAGCAGGCGTATCCAGTGTCATTTTGACAGGCGCTTCCCGCCGCACTGCTAAGTCCAGAGATTGTGGTGCAGAGGCTTTGGTCGTTTGTTCCCGTTCCAACCGTTCCTCCTGTATTACCTGTCGGCTGAAAGGCGTAAGTCGAGCTCGAAGTGTAACCCTGGCTATTGGCTGTTGCTACCGTCTGCTGCAGGTCCGTGGTCTCAGTGGACGTGAAACTGTGCCCCGTCGTGTTGATGCAGAGTCCCCCTGTGATGCAGTGATTGTTGACGAGCGTTACGGTTCCTGCAGGCGTCGCTCCTGAACCGATGCAGTCCCCAGTTGAACTATTGTTTCCGCACTGCCAGGTGTTGTTGAAGATGTAGTGAGTTCCGCAGTTGGTCCCTAGCTGGCAGACATTGATGTTGTTTCCCGCCACCACGTTAAAGAGCACGTTGTTGAACACATACCACGTGGTCCCGGAGTTCCCTGAACCCTGAGCCCACCAGTATTTTGCGATCCCACCGTTTTCGACGTTCGTGACTACGTTGTTGTAAATAAATCCGTAGGTTTCGCCACTGTTAGCAGGACCAGCGATCTGGAAGGCATTCTGATGGGCCGCTGCCTGGAAGGAGACTGGAATCGTCGTGACGTAGTTCTGTCCGACGTAGGTTGCAGAGCCTTCCAGCCCATTGGTAACGGACCCAATATAATTTCCGATTACGTCATCAGGGGCGCCACCAATCGCCACCATCGAATCTGCTCCCCCTCCGGGGTCTGAACTATCGGATCCGTCAATCACGCTGTACCAGAGGCCACTGCCAACCGACGTATAAGGGGAGAAATTATTGTTATTGAAGGCCGTCACCTGCCCAAAATCGTGCGTCGAGCCGGGAGCCACCGTCCAGCCGTGAAAGTAGCAGTTCTCCACGATGTCGTGGTCCAGTTGGGTCGAAACGTAGGAGGGCGTTCCGCCGCTCCCATCTGTGTAAAGCCCCTTGAATTCGAAATTGTCTATGGTGACGTAGGACTCAACCACGAAGAGGTAGCTGATGGCGTTGCCCGTCCCAGTGCAAGCCGAAGCGCCGCATGAGAAGATAGGTCGGCACCACGAGGCTCCGCAGACAGATGAGTTATACCAAGTCTTGTCTACTCCGACATAAATCGGAGAACTAGATGTGCCAGCCGACCAATTGGTACTCGGTGCGATGATGATACCAAGGTCGGAATTGCCCCAGGTGTCGCCACCATAGAAGATGAATTGATCGCCGGCGACCGGATGATAGGAAGATGCGTTTCCGCTGGCTCCGGTCTGCCCGGGAATGTGCGCCCAGGGACTCGATTTCGATTGGGCTTGAGCTGCAGTGTTCGAGTCTGCGCCGAGGCTCTTCGAAATATAGTACGTGTGCTGCGCGTGAGCGACAGTACAAATCTGAAGTAGCCCCCAAAGCGCCAAAGAATAGGATATTGCGGACGGTGTCCGATGGTTTCTCACGAGCATTCTTGACCCCCGGCAAATGTTTGATCTTCATCGGCCGCCCCTCCGTGCGACCGACTATAATAAACCAGAAGTCAAGCTAACGCACCTCCGTGTATTAATCAAACAAATACTCGGTCAAGATTTGGCAATCAGAAGGTTGTTTACTGGTATTTAGATCGTGCATTCCGCTGATCACCAGTGGATCGGCATTTGGTGAGTCTTGGCCGAAAATGTGAATTTCCTGATGGGTCAGTTTTAGGTCACTCGCCGGGTTGCGCTGATTCCCGGCTGCCGTTTCGGTGGCTTTGCGACGGAAATTGCTCAAGCGAACTGTCTCCCTCTGAACGCTCTCTATTGCTGAAAAAATAGCTCAGTGTATTCCTATGAAAGCATTTGTGCATAATCTTCACACTTTAGGATGCACTCCTAAGCGGTGCCTCGTTAGCGGCGGGGGTACGCGGACGAAGATTGGACTCAGCCCACGATACGACGGTGCGGCCCAGGATTGTTACTTTTCGAGCGCGACCTAGAAACCGGAAGGGAGTTATCCTAAACGAAGAGAGGGACGCTTGATTCCACTCCGCCGCTTCCCCAAACGCACGCGCTAAACCCTCGGCCGCCAACCGGCGTAGGATATAAGTCATTAGGAACCAATCGATAGCCTTACCTCGATATCTCTGAAAAATGTAAAAGTCGAGGAACTGAACGTCGTCCGGTGCTAGCGGGAAATAGTGGGGTTCAACAGTCCGCCCCTGCAACGTCCAGCCGTAACCGGCCAGCTTGCCGCCGGACTTGATCAGCCAGAGCGAGGCTCCCATGGCAAACCTTTCCTTCATATTGCGCTCGGCCGCGCTGGCGTTCCAGGCGTTCAGGATATCTTGCAGGTCATCTGAGCCAAGCTCGCTAAGGCTTTTTTTGCGTTCAACTTGCAGGGATGCTGGCAGCCCTGCTGACGCTTTGACCTGCCCGGCCAGGTCACAATAAAACAGAACGCTGTGGCTTGAAAGCAAGGCCCTTCTCATGGCAAGCGTCGCGCGTTCCAACGTTGCCACCAAGCCATGGCGCCGCTGATATTCCCTTAGCCGCTGGATTCCATTGAAAATGCTCATGCCGTTATGCCGGGAGCTTGTTTATGCCGTCTGGGGCGCCCTCAGGCCCAGGAGTTCCCGCAGGCAGGCGCTGCTGATTTTCTTGCGTACCTCATTCTCTACAGGCGAGTTGGATTGAGTTGCCCTAGATGCCACCGCGGCTGCGAAGCGGCGAACGTGCTGTAGGATCATCATGCCTCGAATGCCCAGCCGGCCCCCGAGACCATGATGTTTGTCCCAGTAGTAGAGCACAGAGCGCTGTTGCGCGAGTGCAAAGCGCACGGGATAGGGCGCCGTGATCTTGCCCCGGTCATGAATGGCTTGTGCGCCTGGGTAAAAGACCACTTGCCATCCCGCCTTCCGCGCACGCCGGCACCAGTCCACATCATCCCCGTACATGAATAGGCCTTCATCAAGAAGTCCAACGTCATCAAAGGCTTCGCGGCGAATGAAGGAGAAGCAACCCACGATAACGTCGACCGCCAGGGTACGGTCATGCGGGAAGAAAAACATGTGCTCGCCCGCAAGGATCCGGGAGTTTTTGAATCTGGCCGCCAACCCCATGGCAGAGCAAAAGTTGTTCCACAGCGTCGGGAACCGCCGGCAGGTACTTTGCAGTGTCATGTCGGGATTGAGGACCCGAGGGCCCACGTTGCCCACGTACGGATTGCGGTCGAGGAAGTCCGCCAGGGCATCCAGGCAGCCCGGCAAAACGATTACGTCCGGGTTAACCAAAGCAATATATCGCCCCCGCGCCCGGCGAATCCCAAGATTATTGCCTCTTGAAAATCCCAGATTCTCCTGGCTTTTTATGAGCTTCACCCAGGGGAACCGGGTCGTGATCATTTCCGAAGTGCCGTCACTGGAGGCGTTGTCTACGACGATCGTTTCCATGCTGCGGCGGCTGGGTGCCGCGAGCAGGCTATCGAGACATAACTCCAAATACTTCTTGGCGTTCCAGGCGACAATGACGATCGAGATTTCCATCTGAGGCAATCGAAAGGCGGATTTCAGGCGTCAGCACTTGCGGTTAACTGCTTTGGATTCTGCGTCCGCCCGACCGAAGGGCCCACGACGCCGCGGAGCCGGCTCTGTAGGGCCACTCCGGCCCTGACGAGGGCAGCGGACAAGAAGCTCTTGGAAGCCACTAGCGGGCTGATCTGGCAAACGTCCCGGCCGGAAAGACCCTGCTTGAAGTGATAGACGCCGGGATTCAGTTGGGGATCGATGCCACCCAGGTCGTAGGTCTTGATTCCTCGATCCTTCAGCCACTTAATCAGGGTCCATTGCAGCAAATAGGCGCCCTTTGACTTCAATCCCTGCTCGCCCGTGGCACCGAGCAAATAAATCGCTGAGTCTCCCATGGCAGAGGCAACGATGCCAGCCACGGGCAGACCCTTGTCTTCACAGATCAGCACTTGCATGCGCTGCTGTTCCGGTAGCTCTCTTTGAATGTGCGCAAACTCATCGACGTCCACTGTGGTTTCAAAACTCTTGCGCTTCCGCATCTCTCTGTAAATAATGGAGAAATTCTGGTATTCCCGACTGCTGGTCCCGGCAATCACCTTCAGGCCGTTCCTCTCGGCAGCCGAAAGCTGGTTCCGCCACTTCTTGTCCAGCTTCTTGCGCAATTCCTCCAGGGAAGGACTCAGGTCTAAGACGAATGTTCTGTACGTGTTCTCGGCCACCGCAGGTTCCGGTGTGAACCGGCAAAAAGCAGCCTGAAAGGCTGTGGCGCGCGGCGAGCCGGCAAACGCATTGGGCAAAATCTTCAAGAAGAGTTTGCGCTTGAAGACATACTCCTGTTCGAGAGCCTGAGCCATCAGTGCCGCTACCTCGGAGTCGAAGGGCCGCCCCCGGCGTTCGAAGATCGGACCCCAACGCAGATACGCCATGCCGAACTTGAAGGGCGTGGGGCGGACCACCCGCACCTGCGCCATGCCCAGAATCTCGCTACCTCTCCGCAGGACCAAGCGACTGAGGTTCTTCTCTCCCCACCGGACTGAGCCGTAAGCCCAGGTTTGGTAGAGGTTTGCGTCGCTGAAGAGGTCCAGCATCTGCGACCACTCGGCAGACGTGGAGCAATCGACTTCGACTTGCCAGCCTTTATTCATCATCGCGCTCAAGTAATTCCATCAACAACCGGTTCCGGTTGATCCAAGCGATTCGACGGCCTTCAAAAGCAACGGCGGGTGTGGGAGGGGCCACGACGCCAAATCCCGCCCCCTTGGCCTCGCGGAGGGTAGAATCCAAATCTTTTACTTCGTAGCACATATGGTGCAGTCCGCCGCCCCGCTTTTTCAGGAAATGGCTCACAGGCGAGGCCTCGCTGGCCGGTTCAACTAGTTCGACTACCGGGTTTCGCGCATCCGCAGGGCGGAAGAACGCCACGCGAACTCCTTGCACCGGGTCGTAGGTAATCCGGCCATCCCAGTGCGCCGACATCGAGGCCGCGAAACCTTCGGCAGCCGCCGAGATCGACGGCACCACAAACCCCAAGTGGTGGAGAACGCCGCTCCCGGCGGAGATGGGTCCACCCTTAGTATGCCCCGCGGATCCGTTTCCAGAAACGAGAGTAATGGTTGCTTTTTCAGACATTTACGCTAAAGACGCGGCAGCGACGGCGTTCGCCTTCCTTTGAATATGCCGGGCTCGCGGCTCGTAATCCTTTGGCACTTCGTAACGCCACAGCTCGCCCCCGTCGGGTGTCTCGCCCGCCCGGCTGAATCCGAGGTCTGGGTAGTGCCCAGCCACCAGACCGTTCTTTTTGGAGGGAATGTAAAGGCCCAAAATCTCGCGAATGTCCCGTGCCTGGCATTCCTCCACCAAGGCATCGAACATCGCTAATTCCATGTTGCGCTTCAAGACCCGGCAGCTCATCAGCCAAACGTCCAGAATAACCGTCCTGTTATCAATGCGTCCTATGAGAACCGATACGAGTCCGTTGTCCCCAAATCGATCGGCCAAGCGTCCGTAAAGGGTCAAAAACGCCGGGTCCGTGCTAACGCTTTCGACTTCGGCGGTGGTATATCGTCGTGTCGTCAGGTTGAACTGGTTGGTCTTATTGATGAGCTGCGTAGTTCGTTCCAAATACAGGGGTAAGAAGGGACCGATCTCCGCCGACATCTCGAGCGACTCGAGAAACTCGTCATAGTTCTGGAAGGCCGACTCGGAGGCGGTTCGCTGGGCATTTGAGCTGTAATAGGTTGATCGGCTAAGATCCTCCGGCACAAGCTTGTCGACCTCGAAGTAGCCTTCGCGCTCAATGACTTCCGCAAAAGTCGTAACCTCGGATCCTACGTCGGGAACTGCAACCTCAGGTAACTGTTGAGAAACAAAGGCTCTCTCGGCCGGATTGTCGTCGACGAAAACGAGGCTATCAAGACCGATATTGAGCTCGGCCGCGATGGCACGTATGTTGTCGGGCTTCGGCTCCCAGTTAGCTTTGAATGCGCTGAAGTCCTCCAGTTTCAAGATGCTGTCCCTGTGCGAGAACCCCTTCCTGGCCATCTCGGGGTCGTTTTTCGAGCAGACAGCCAAAATGACTCCACGACGCTGCAAGTCTTTAACGTATTGCTGGAAGCTGAGATACGCCTCACCGACGGGGTGGTCGCGTCCGAGAAGCAGGTTCTCCAAACCGTCGTCCCCAATCACCCCGCCCCAAAGGGTATTGTCAAGGTCGAGGACCAGGCACTTCTTGGATTTCCCATACACGGACTTAATGATTGAGGCGACATTCTGCGCCAGAGTTACCGTGGCCGTGGGACTTACCGCCATGTGAAACCTATACCAGTAGTTGTAGCTGTGCCATTCGGCGTGGCCTACCTGGCAGGAAAGGTAGAGTATGTCATTGATTACAAAGCGCGAATGGCTCCTCGCGTAGCCCGCAAACTCCGCATTCAGTCTCATCAAGAAGTTCACACGACCGAAGGACTGGGAAGCCTCCAAATTTCCGAGGGGTCTGAGGTGCGGAAGGTCAAAGTTATTCTGGATTATGAGCGCCTCAAGCTC
Organism: Candidatus Eiseniibacteriota bacterium; assembly: GCA_035500795.1. Classification (GTDB taxonomy): domain Bacteria; phylum Acidobacteriota; class Terriglobia; order Terriglobales; family Acidobacteriaceae; genus Sulfotelmatobacter. The sequence continues at coordinate 26,805 of DATJWZ010000490.1, forward strand.
GGTGTGGATTTTTTCCCAGACCGGCACAAATCGAGCCATTTCGCTTTGGACGCGGCGTTCTACGTCGTCAACATTCTCCATCAGGTCTGGGAATTGCGATATGTCGTGCCATGTCGTGTGAATAAGCACTATATCGGGCTTGAAATTCCAGAGGTCCGGGTTCTCAAACAGGACTTCCTCGCGGTACCGGTTGTACCCTGACTCGTATAGAGCCGGCCGAATTCCTTGGGCGAGCAAGAACAACTCCAACATGCTCTTGAGCTCCGAAGTCGTAGAGCCGCCAAGAATCGCAATTCGCGCCGGAATGAGGCTTGTTCGCTTAATTAGTTCCTCTTTCAGGGCCCGCCGCTTAAGCAGGATCTCCTGAGTCGCGATAGGGAACTGCAGCGCTTTGGGAATGGTCCAACTTGATGTCGCGTTCTCGGTTAACAATTCAACCTCATGAAACTAGAGCACTTGATGCTTCGATCGCCCACTCTGGCGACCCGGCCAATGCATTCGCGAAGGTGACGCAAGGTCACGAAGAGGCGACTTCGAGCTGAGCCAGCCGCAAGAGATCGGCAACCGTAGAGCAGTTCACGATCTGCTCAAGTGGGATATCTACGCCGCTCGCGGTGTCCGCCAGCGCAATGAAACTAACCAGCGCCGTCGAGTCCCAGTTGTCGAGCTCCTCCAGCTTTTCATCGCCTCGGATAGTTCCGATAGGCAGGCCGAGGATCTCGTCCATATTCAAAAGAAATTCTTCTCGGGTCATCCGGTTCAATACCTCCTAGGCTCTCTTAAAAGGGGCACGGCACAGGCCGAGCTAGAGTCGGAAGATCTCAGTTCGGTTCCGTATTTCTGGTCTGGCAATCGTCTATGAGTGGTCGGACGCGCAATGTTCTGGGACCGAACCGGTTTCGAATGGAGCGAAGCCGAGGCAACACCTCCAATTCGAAAAAGAAAGCATCGTCTGCGTCGGCACGAACGCTGACCCGGTCAAGGTGGAACGGGCTGAGAACTGGTGGGTTGGCGACGCTCTCGCTGAGAAAGACGGCTTGATGCCCCGACAACTCCAGATGCTCGATCATGTCCCGAGTGAGGTCTGCCGAGCAGCCATACGGCACGCTGAAGGACCGCACTCGCTGCCCGGCCAGAGCCTCGAGTTCCGCTTTGTTTCTGTCTATCTCTTGGCCAAACGCTGACCGGTCCAAAGACCTGCAGCGCACGTGAGTATACGTGTGGTTCCCTAACTCGAAACCCCAAGAACCCAGCTCGCGGACCTGCTTACGGGTCAAGTACAGCCCTGCCTTTTCAGCCAGCGCAGTCTCGTCGATCTCCCCCAAGTCAGCTAGTGCTTCGAGAAAAGCACGTCTTTCGACGAGCGAAATCGCGGGGAAGAGACGGGAGAACACGTCAGTCAGACAGCTCAGTCTCGGAATGTCCACGCTCTTGACGACCCGTGCCGCCGCATTTATGACCTCGAGTCCCAGCGCGTTGAACACGTAACATACAAGGTTGTCGGGGGCTAGTCGACGGTTGTCCAGAAATCCGGCATTCAGAAAGAATACTGCGGGCACACGGAATTCTCTGCAAAGTGGTACCGCCCATCTCACAACGGAGGCGTAGCCATCGTCAAAGGTTACCAGCACCGCCCGCGGCGGAAGCTCGTACCTATCAGCGCCAGCTAGAACGTCCTGCAAACCGACTGGAGTGTAATATTTCACAAGAAATCTCAGCGCCGCCTCGAAGCTGCTGGGTGTTGTGCACACGCCCATGCCTCTAGTAAACGACGACTCTGAGGGCGAAACGTCGTGAAACACGACGCACCGCAGGGAGTGAGAGGGGCCCAGAGTGCGGGCAATTCCAAAACAACCTGGCATGTGCCAAAGTGCTCGCGCGGCCACGTTCCGGCAGACCCGAAAGGTGCTGCTCTGGCAGTCATGATTATTGAAAACCAAACCTAACACCTACGCGCAGATTGGTTTCGACGACACCAAAAACAGCGGGTGCGCCGACTCTTGGGGGATCGCCTCTTGAGGTAACACATGCGAAGATCGGCTTCCGCGGTGTGCCGGCTTCACATCTGCCATAAACGCCCTGTGCCAAAGCTCGAGAGCGACCAGCGAGAAGATCTCCTTCGAGTATCCTCCCTTGGCCTCGCTGCGGGCGAGCAAATCCTGA
>DATJWZ010000491.1:0-4213 GCA_035500795.1 Candidatus Eiseniibacteriota bacterium
GAGAATTCAATATTGACTTAGATGAATATGAAACCGATCAGATAAAGCACTGAGGAAATCATGCAGATTTTGAAAATTGTGATCCAGGGAGTCGGTGAGACGATTATGCTCCGATTCAATTCCAAGGAATTGGCAGAAAAATATCGTGAAAAAATTCAAGATGCATGTAATCCAAAAGATGGCGTTTATCCTGGAAACGTATATGTCGAAGATGATTTCGGATTTTCTGTATATGTTCCTCCTTATGGCGTTTTGCTGATGATGATGATTGATTTTGAGAAGGCCATGGAAGGAGATGCTGTCTGGCAGTACAACCAGAAGAAAATCCAGGAGCGCACAATCAATCGCCTGATGGCTGAATCTCCTATTATTCACAAGGCGTTCCAGTAGATTTTCCTTGATGGCTATGGAGATGCCTTGATAATGGCCGAAAATGGCCTCCAAATCTGGAAAATGGCTCAAGGCATTCTCGAAATTCATATCTAATCTACGGATTGACAGTAAGGAATCCGTAGCTGAGTCGCCCGAAGAGGGTACAAAGCTTGAATTATGGGAAAGCCAACAAAGAGCATTGGACTTCATCGGCAATGGGCTGGATGAAGATATCCATATTTTTCTGATACTTAAATCCCGGCAGCTCGGAATTTCCACAATAACTCTGGCCATTTTGCTGTTCTGGCTGGCCATTCATCCCCGAATTTTCGGCGCCCTGGTCATAGATAACGACAAAAACAGCCAGGCTTTCCGGGATATTTTGACGCGATATATGCGAAGCTTTCCAAAAGACTATTTTGGGAAAGCATTCACGATTACCAAAAATAACTCAGCGTTCCTGGAATTTTCCAATGGCTCACGTCTGGATTTCCTGGTTGCTGGCAAGTCAAAAACCACATGGGGTGAGTCCCGCGCCTATACCGTGGCGCTGCTATCAGAGGTTTCCAAATACGGTCGTGTCGAGGGCATAAATTCCTTTTTGGAAACTATGTCTATGACTAATCCTGACCGCCTCCTCATCATGGAATCAACCGCACACGGCCAAAATCACTGGCGTAGCATGTGGGATGATGCCGGGACTGATATATACGTCCAGCGCCGTCTATTCGCTGGATGGTGGAGCAAGCCCCTAAACCGGATTGAGAAAAAAGACCCAAGATTTAAAGTTTTTGGGTCATCTGGTCCGTCAATTCGTGAATCCGAAAAAATTAAAGAGGTGAAGGAAGCCTATGGGTGGACTATCAGTCAAGAACAGCTTGCGTGGATTAGATGGAAAGAATCAAACAAGACCGTATCCAAGGAAATGCTGGATGAAAATCAGCCTTGGACAGAAGATGATGCATTTGTTTCCACAGGTATGTCATTTTTCCAAATCAGAAAAGTCACCGATGATTTGGAGCATGCTCGGAATATACCATCCCTATGGTACAGATATTACCATGGAAACAGCTTCATGGCCTCAAAATGTGAGCAAATCGTCACGCCAGAGCGCTACAATGAAGTTGAATTGAGGGTATGGGAAGAGCCAGTTCAGGGCGCCAGGTACGCAATTGGTTTCGATCCGGCCTATGGAAGAAATGACAACGCGGACAATTCCGTAATATGCGTGGCGCGGTGTTTTGCGGATAAATGGGTACAGGTCGCGGAATACGCCAGCAATAATCATACGGCGGGGCAAGCTGCATGGGTCATGGCTCATCTTGCTGGCTGGTATTCAAACTGCATAGTTAATCTGGAAATCGGCGGGCCAGGAGATCAGGTGATGATGGAGTTGAATTCTGTCCGTCAGCAGCTCCGATCAGAAGAGTATCAGAAGGCGATGAATATGCCTCCTGGAGCCACGAATTTCTTGGAAACAATGCGGTGGTATCTCTATCACCGGCCTGATTCCATGGGTGCCGGGTTTGTCTATAACTGGCAGACCAGCGTTCGCACGAAATTCCGGCTATTGGGTGGGTTCCGGGATAGCCATGTCACAGATCAAATCGTGATCCATTCCGTATTCTGCCTGCGGGAAATGTATGAGGTTGTCCAGGAGGGAGCCGAAATCGGAGCGCCTGGCGGTCTGCACGATGACCGCGTATTTGCGGCGGCATTGGCGGATGAGTGTTGGAAAAGCTGGATTCGCCCGTCAATGATTGCCCAAGGTCTTACATATGAACGGGCTATGAAAGCCACGGATCACGTACAATCAAAAGTGTCCGATGTCCTGAATAATAGCGTCATGCGGGCACTAAACGCGCCAAAACCAGAACCGCCGATCAACAAATTTTTGTCAGAACGCGGATTGGCATAGAGAAAGGAAAAACCCATGCCACGTTGGCCAGCTCAACAGACTGAGAATCAAGAGCAGGAAAAAGCCCATGCTCCTCCTTCATCTACTGAACCGTCTAAGTCATCATATAATTACAAGGAATTGAATCCAGAAGACGCGGAAACCAGATCAGGTCCGTATAACGGAGAGACGGTCATTGTTTCCAACAGCCCAAACCATATTGGATGCGCGGCGAAATGGAGGGCAACCAGGAAGTTAAAAGGCTGGAGATGGGTAAAGACTGGCGCTTGGGTAACGCCAGTTTTAAATGTCTCTGTTCCGTTTGAACCGTTATACTGGCGAATAGTTTCCAATTTGGAAGATTCGGAAAATTAACCATGAAATTCTGGATCAAAAATCGGTGTCAGAATTGCTCTCACACTTACCGCTTTCAAGCGACAAGTGATCTGGATGATGCGTCAGATGTCCCGGATAAAGAATGCCCTAGGTGCAATGCGGTTCAGAAAACCCGTGGGTTAGACATATCAGCCGGAAAAGCTCCGTCCATAGGAGGATCAAACACCGTCAAGGCGATGGATATGGCCGCGAATCTGGTCATGGAAGATCATGGCATGACGGACCTTTCCTCCGATGGACGAGAAGGTGCGATCATGGCCCCTAAGCTGCCTCCCGCCCAGCAGCAAAGAGCAGATGCGATGTTCGGAAATCACAAGATTGGAAACAATGCTATTAGCTCCAGGGTGAGAGGAATGGTTCAGGCCGCAGCGCAGGGCAAGCCGCTGGGGGCATTTGCAATGCCGTCAGACCCAAGAGCGCCAAATCCAGTTGAAATGGTCCATAGAGCCAAACAAAAGTTGCCTGTAACGCTCATAAACCCTCGACGGCCAGATGGGAGCGTAATCTCATGATTATCCCTGACAGAGACCTAGAAGAATGGCTGTATGAGATTATCAGGCAATGCACTCCGGATAATCTGGATCGTTTGCAGCGTGGGGCATTTTTCAGAAATTTGTACTTGTCTGGAGATGAGAATGGCGATGCTGCTATTTACAATAAGACGTTTGACAGCATTGAGGACTTGACAAGTTATATTTGCACCACAACCGATCTTCGATATCTTGTGTCCTATCCTGGCGGCGGTTCGGCATTACAGAGGGCACAAGCTGAAGCCATTGGCCATGAGCTTATGGATAATTCTAGGGCCACAGAGTTAGACACGCTCTTTGAAGAAGCCACGCGCTGGGCATTGGTAAAGGGAATTACCTTCATTAAAATGCTTTGGACGGTAAACGGTCTTGAGCCGCATCTGGTTATGCCGGAATTTATGGGCGTTCTCAGGGCTGATATAAATAGCCTGGATCAGCAAGAGGCATTTGTTCACTCCACATATCTGACACGGGATCAATTCAGGATTTTGATAAAAGATCATCCTGACTCAAAACGCATCTATAAGCGTGCAATCCAGTTTTCAGCGCAGACAAGATCAGCCGATGGTCCAGACCAGGCGGCAATGTTGAAACAGGTCATTGTAGGTGGATTTCAGCCATACCAGGGCGTGGGCGGCGTGGGCGCTGCAAACCCCCAGACAACAAACGGCATGGTACAATGGCTGGCCGGTCCCTACCCTTCTTTTGATCCCAAGATCATCACAGAACTTGTCCGCGTGGATGAGCTTTGGATACGCGATGATTCCAGGATTGATGATGAGGGACGGCGTGAGTGGAGTACATTTCAGCTCGTCGGAAATATTGTCCTGTTCGGAAAAGAGCAGCGCATGAATATTTTCGCTGATGCGATTGATCCGGCGAACAAGCAACTATCTAGAAAACCATTTGAAGCAAACCCATTGGCATTTAAACAGCCATTTGTCGAATTTTGCCCAAATAGATTGCAGAATTATTTTTGGGGAAGGTCTGAAGTCGCAAATCTTGCGCTTTTGCAGAG
>DATJWZ010000492.1:0-3566 GCA_035500795.1 Candidatus Eiseniibacteriota bacterium
ATGTTCGAAGCGATGATGCAGCGCTTCCAGGAAGATACGGTCCGGTATCTCTACCTGATGCAGATTCTAGAGCGGCCACCCGAGTCGCAGCGTCCGCCGCAGGAAATTGATGCTGCCGCTGCCTCACACGGCGGAGACGGAAATGGGCGCCGTCCGCACCGTATGGTCTCGACGTCAGCCGACGAACTCGAAGAAGCCTTCATGCGCCGCAAACGCCGTGAACTTGAACAGGCTCGCATGGCCGGAGGCGGCGAAGCTCAGCAGGTGCAGCAAGTTGTCCGCGGCCAGGAAAAGGTGGGCCGCAACGATCCATGCCCCTGTGGATCGGGGAAGAAGTACAAGAAGTGCCACGGGGCGTAAACCTCAGGATACCGCGCAAATCAGTAGGATTCCCTAAGTTTTGGAGTTACTGCGTAATCCTGTAGACGACTCCGTAGCCAGCAGTTCCACCGCCAAATGTGAGCCCGTATATCTGGCCGGTTGCATCAAGCAGCAAATGTCCGCCGTTCGCTCCCCATCCGTCGGTAGCCGTCGCGGTAAACGCATGAAGCGTAGTTAGATTTCCGTTGGGGTCAATGCGAAAGACTGTGCCGCATCCTGATCCTTCGAACCCGCACGAGAGATCCCCTCCGGCATAGGTGAAGCCGTACAGATTTCCCGCCGCATCACTTACGAGCGATGAACTCGGGTTAGTCCCGTCCGTGCCAGAAAACGAATAAAGAACGGTCAGATTGCCGGCTGGATCGAGTTTATAGACCGTTCCTGCTCCGAATGGCCCTCCGTTCCAAGTCGTTCCGTAAAGATCGCCTTGCGAATCAAGCATCAAGCCCTCGTCCGGCGTCGATCCGTCCGGCGAGTCAGAGAAGCTGTGAAGGATCGTTTCATTTCCATGGGTGTCGATCTTGAAGATCGTTCCGCAATTACAGGGTGCTGCGCCTCCGGAATTAGTGACCCCATAAAGATTTCCTTGTGAATCTTGAACAAGGCTTCCCCTCGGGTACGATCCGTCCGGAGGACCGACGAATCTGTGCAACACATCTTCCTGGCCATTCTTGAAGATTTTGAATACAAGTCCGCAGCCGCCGAGTCGACAGTAGCTGGTTGTCTTATTGCCACCTCTTACCGTCGTGCCATACAGGTTCCCGTGCCGATTGAAAATAACGCCATTCGGCCCTCTGCCGGTGGCTCCGCCGGCGAAGGCATAGACTACGGTCGTGTGCCCGCTCTTTGGATCGAATGCGTATATAACTCCACCAGCCGAGGCCCCGCTTCCAAGGTTGGTTGAACCATAGAAAATGCCATCGTGACGGCGAACCAATCCTGTGCCTGGAAACCCGCCGCCCACGCCATCGTAAAATCGATGTACGACGGCCTCACCATTCGCGCCGATCCGAAACAACGTTCCGCATCCACTTGTGAGATGGAGAGGGCAATCTGGAACGCCGCCCTCTGTCGTAGCACCGAACAAATGACCTTGACCGTCGAACGCAAGCCAACCTGTCGGGGAAGATCCATCCTGTCCGCCAGTAAAGGAGTACAGCACATCGAAGGCTTGTGAGTAGGCCAGAGCCGTGGCGATCGTTGGTATCAGAAAAACCAGCAGAAGCAGCCGACGAATGGCAGTGATTTTCACGCAGTCCTCCGAGAGAGCAGCGTTGCTAATGCCAAGAAGAACGCTGGTTGCCGAAACTTAGTTGCAGGGAAAACGATTTCGGTTTGTCCGGGAGCTATATATTGGTTGGCAGGTGACACACCGTTTTAAGCTGAATTTCGTGCCGTGCTCCCGACTGCTCTCTCCCGGCTGCTGTGCGAAACTTCTCGTTGACTCCAAAACTTCTTAGGTCCAGAATTCCCCGGGCCCTGTTCGCAGTGCTGCCGAGCACTTGCAAGTCTGTGAAACGGAACGGCGGCATCAATCACCATTAAAGAGAAGACGAAGTGATGTGTCTTTGGGGGACACATAGCCCACTTCTACGGATACTCCCACCCTAAAAATCCAAGGAGGCGGTATGTTTCGCAATGCGATTCGTGCGGCGGCATGCGCGCTGTTGATTACTTGTTTGGTGAATGCGCAGCAAGTCAGTCCGGCAACAGGGGTGAATGAAGTTGTTCCGCCAATGGTTAGTTTCAACGGCGTGCTGACAGATCTCAATTCCAAGCCCCTGACCGGTGTTGTTGGGGTGATGTTCGCTCTGTACAAGGACGAGCAAGGCGGCGTTCCGCTCTGGACGGAAATGCAGAATGTGCAAGCCGATAAGACTGGTCACTACGCGGTGATGCTCGGTTCCACAAAAGCGCATGGGCTGCCAAGTGATCTGTTTGTTTCCGGCGAGGCTCGTTGGTTGGGGGTTCAGCCTGAAGGGCAACAGGAACAGCCGCGCGTTCTGCTGCTCAGCGTTCCTTACGCTTTAAAAGCCGGCGATGCGCAAACGATTGGAGGATTGCCTCCGTCCGCGTTCGTGATGGCTGCGCCTGCAGTTGGGAGTTCGGGATCGTCCTCCTCGCAGCCAAGCGCCGGGAACTCATCAACGCCTGTGGCGCCGCCGCTCAGCGGCAGCGGGACCACCAACTACCTTCCACTTTGGACGCCCAATGGCACGACTCTGGGTAACTCCGTGTTCTATCAGAAGGGCTCAGGTTCCAGCGCGAAGATCGGCTTGGGGCTGACGAATCCATTACTCACGCTCGACATTAACGGTAGCGAACTGGTGCGCGGCCTATTTGAAATGGCTACCAAGGGATACGCCACAGCAACGCAGGGATTCAACTCCAATCCAATCAATCTGGAAGCTTCGTCGTACAACAGCAGTACGGCCAAATACACCCTGCAGCATTTTCAATGGCAAGCAGAGCCAACGGGGAACAATACCAGCAACCCTGCGGCGACGCTGAACTTGTTGTTCGGAGTTGATCCCGGCGCGCCGACTGAAACTGGATTGAAACTTAGCAACAAGGGTGTTTTCACATTTGCCCCTGGGCAGACTTTCCCCGGAGCCGGAACAGTCACGAGCGTTGCCAGCGGAGCCGGATTGACCGGCGGTCCTATTACCACGAGCGGAACGCTCAGCATTGCTACAGCGGGCGTCACAAATACCATGTTGCAGCATCCGTCGCTGACGGTCGCTGCGGGAACCGACCTTACTGGAGGCGGCGCGGTCTCGTTAGGCGGGACGACAACTCTGAATCTGGATACCACCAAGGTCCCGACATTGGCGGCATCCAATACGTTCGGGGCGACCCAGCACATTACCGGTGACCTGGACGCGACCGGCAACGTGAATGCCGGCTTGAGCGTTACGGGTCAGCTGGGAAGCTTTGTGGGCAGCGGTACTGAAGCAGTCTACGGGCAGACAAGCGGAACGGTCGGAGTGCTGGGATACAGCACTGTGGCGCGTTCCGTCGAAGGCGATGACTATGCGGTTGGCGGGCTCGCGGTTTTCGGGGATGAACTGGCAAATTCGGGTAATACCTTTGGAGTTCTCGGCCAAACGTTCAGCCCGACCGCCATTGCAGTGGAGGGTGCGAATTTCGGCGGCGGGGGATATGGCGTCTATGGATACACTGGT
>DATJWZ010000493.1:0-12438 GCA_035500795.1 Candidatus Eiseniibacteriota bacterium
TCGCTCCCCCACGAGCAGATCATCTCCAGACTCGACGAGGCCGGCAAAACCTTCCACATCCTGATTCTAAAAACGCGCATGACGATCCCGTACACGTCCGTATTTCTGCGCCTGGACTGCGGTTACTGGACCGACAACCAGGAGAAGCAGTTGAGGGAGAAGATGGGAAAGCAGTAAGCCTAGCTGCGTGGGGACTCGAGCAGTGGAGTACAAACCTCGCGAGAACCCCGAGAGGTTGTGCCGACGACCAACGACCGACGACCAACGACCAACGACTGTTCCCTACCCCTCCGCCGCTGCGGGCCTCTTCGTCACCAGCCGCGTGAACGCATCGCGGATCTTCGCCTTCGACGCATTCAGCGTCGCCTGCGTCAGCTTCACCGTGCCCTCGCACACAATGGATCCCAGCAGCTTCGCCGCCTGCACCGTCGCGGCTCGGCGCAGGCCTTTTTTCTCCACGCGCGTCCGCGCGCGGCAATATTCTTTGGTGATCATTCCCACGCGCAGCGTCAAAAACGCATTGGCCGATCCCGACAGCACTGAACTCGCCAGCAGATGCATTCCCGGAATCGCCGCAACCGTCGATCCGAAAACTGTCCCTACCAGCACATCGACATCAATGTCCTCCACTCCCGCGGCCATCAGCGCCGTGGACGCAACATTCGCATACAGCTGCACAAAATCGCGCAGCGACGGCCTCTGATAATAGACGTGCGCAATTCTCCAGATCAGCCGCGTCTGCGCCGCAAACACCACCAGCACATCCAGCCGCCCGCTCTGCAACACCGCCGTACTCAAAAACACCGCCGACGCCGTCTGCGTTACCACCTCATCCGCGTGTTTGTCCAGAATCTGCAGCGCGTTCTCCAGATCGCTCATCGACTGCAGCGCCATCCCCCGCAGCCGCGGGTGCCGCGACAACCGCCTCCTGAACTCCACCACGAAGGCCTCGTACACCTCCCCTTCCGCTTCAGCCGGAGGAAGGACCCGTTTCGGCAGCCGGAACCACAGCACGAACGGAGTCACCAGCAATCCGACATAAAGAAAAATCAGCGCCCACATGACGCCGTCGCCAAACGTGACGTTCACCGCCCGCGCCGACTGCACAATCTGCATCGTTTGGTTAAAAAGAAACACGGCGAATACCACAATCAAAAACGCCGCCAACAGAATCACAATCTTCTTCAAAGTTTTCGACATGGTGTCGCTCCACTACCAGTATCCCCCCGGAAAGGACTGGAATGGCGCAGATTCCGACGAGTACGTGAAGCGGCCAGAGTTGATCGGGACCACGACGCAGTATGCCTGGTCCCAGCCTGAATTTCCAGAACACGTACACGTACGACGCGGGCCTCGAATCGGACATCGCTGACAGCCCCCGACAGCAGCGTGACGACCTATGGCTACGACGCCCTGAATCGGCTGAACGGGCTGGCGAACTCGTGGGCTGGATCATTCGGCTTTGGCTACGATGCGCTGAGCCGGAGAACCAGTCTGACCTGGCCGGATGCCCCATCCTTTCGCGCGCCTTTCGCGAAAGCTTGGGCGTTCCACAACTGCGATCCGCTTAAGATTTTGACTTACTCCGACCCGTAGACCCGCATATACGCGCAGGATGGCCTTGATGTGGGCGCGCAACTTTTTTCCCTGTGTTTTCCCTGTCGTCTTTTCCCAGCCCTTTCCGATATTCCAAGTAGAAGCCGGGGATTCGGGCGCTTGGGGCCTCGGGAATCCGGATGCGTGGGTCTTACCAGGCATTCGACCGAGAAATATCGCAGCAAAAGGAAGCACCTTATGAAGCGCGCCCCTGTTCAACTGATCGCCGTTTTATTAATCACGATGACGAGCGCCATCCCACCAATGATGGCGCAAACCAACGCCTCCGCCACCGACACCGTGGTGCCCAAGCTCGTCAATTTTTCGGGCAGAGCATTCGATGCCCAAGGCAAGCCGATCAGCGGGGTCGCCGGCGTTACCTTCGCCATTTACAAGGACCAAACCGATGGCGTTCCGCTATGGCTTGAAACCCAAAACGTCTGGCCCGATGCCCGAGGAAACTATTCCGTTCAATTGGGCGCTACTAAGCCAGATGGTCTTACGTTGGAGCTGTTCCAGTCGGGCGAGGCACGCTGGTTGGGAGTGCGGGTCAACGGGGGAGAGGAGCAACCTCGGGTACTCCTGCTCAGCGTGCCTTATGCCCTGAAAGCCGCCGACGCGCAAACTCTCGGCGGCCTGCCGCCGTCGGCATTTGTGCTGGCATCACCGGTCAACAATGCGAACACTTCCGCGAACGGCTTCAACAATAGCGCCCCACCCGCTCAGGGTTCTGCGGTTTCCTTACCTTCACCCACCGTAGGCGGATCGGGCACGCAAAATTACATCCCGCTGTGGACCGACAGCACCGGAGATTTGGGCAACTCGATCCTCTATCAATCGGGCACTGGTTCCTCCGCAAAGATTGGCGTCAATCTGAAAAATCCGCTATTCACACTTGACGTCAACGGCCAGGAATTGGTCCGCGGACTCTTTGAGATGGCCACCACTGGATACGCGACCGCGACCAAGGCTTTCAATTCGAATCCATTCAATATTGAGTCATCGGCCTTTAACAGCGGCACTGGCAAATACACCTTGAACCATTTTCAGTGGCAGGCCGAACCGACCGACAACAACACAAAGACTCCGGGTGCAACGCTGAATTTGCTCTATGGAACCGATCCGAATCCGCCGGTCGAAACAGGATTAAAGCTCAGCAGCACTGGCATATTCACGTTCGCGCCCGGACAGACCTTCCCGGGTACGGGCACCGTAACAAGCGTTGCGCTTTCCGCGCCCAGTTCGGACTTTGCCGTGAGCGGATCTCCCGTCACCAAGGCGGGCACGCTGGGTTTGAACTGGACGGTGGCGCCTACCAACGCCGCCACGGCAAACGCCATCGTAAAGCGGGACGCCAACGGCAGTTTCGCCGCAGGAGCCATCAACGCCAGCCTGGGTATAAGTAGTTTCTCGACCGGCATCGGCGTCTACGGCGAGAGTGACGGATCATCCACGGGCAACAACGGCGTACAAGGCGTGACTTACGCGGGACCGGGCTCCGGCGTGGCAGGGTTCAACTCTGCCTCGGGCGGCGGCATCGGCGTTTACGGCAACGGAGGATCCGGAAGCAATTCAACCGGTGTCGTTGGTACGGGCACCACCGGCGTTTGGGGACACGGCTCCTCCTACGGCTTCGCCACCGACAGCAATGTCCAACAGGCGCGGAACGCCAATGGTTGGGTCAAGGCTATGGCATTCGTGCAAGGAGCGACAGCTCCGTATAGCATTACTCGCTGCTGGAACTCCTTCTTGACAGGAGCCGCAGCGACCACCCCGCCCTGCGGATTCGCTTTGACCGAGGTGGGTTACGAGTGGTTCAACATTGACTTCGGTTTCCAGGTCAGCGACCGGTTCATCCTCGCAACCCCAGATTGGACGTCGGACGCCTGTACGATCTACGTCACAACCGACGGTCTCCCCGCCACCTACGCCCAAATCTACTGCTGGGGCGGAGGTTCAGAGGTTCCTTTCACGTCTTCTATTTTCGTTTTCTGAAGAGGCGCCCGTCCTTCGCGCGTTCGCGAAAGCGCGGGCCTTCCACCGCATCAGGCTCCTCTCACGCGGCCAAAGTTTCTGTCTGCCCCTGGTGGATCACCTCGTACAGGTTAGGACGATGCGGGAATGCCGCCCATCCCGCCTGGCTCACGAGAGCGCGAAATCCTTCGTCGTGCGCGGCAAGAAAGTGCTCCTGCGATTCCCATTGCGCCATGTTCACAAACCGAAATGGAGCATCCGTCTTTAGAGAACGGTGAAGCTTGTGGCCCACGTATCCGGGCTTCGATCGCATGTAAGTATTGACCTGCTGCCACATCGCAAAAAATTCCTCCTCGTGGCCCGTGGGCACTTCGAAACAATTAATCAAGGTCACTGGTTGCATGAGTCCTCCCATTTTGTTTATTGCACATATGTGCAATTATTGCACTCGTGTATAATTACAGAGATGGCCAAGAACCGCAAGAAGATTCTGCAGGCCCAGATCCCGTCGCAATCCGGACGCACGGCTCAGCGCAACCGCACCCGCAAGGCGATTGTCGACGCCACCATGCAGTTGATGGCCGCGGGACGCACTCCGTCCATCACCGAAATCATCCAAGCTGCCCAGGTCTCCCGCCGGACAATTTACATGTACTTCCCTACCATGGAGCAACTGTTGCTCGATGCAACGCTCGGGGCGTTGAGTGCGAAGACAATCGATCCAGCAATCACAGACTTCGCTACTAACGATGTCGCGGCGCGCGTCGAACACCTGAGCCGGACAGCCAACTCATCGGTCTCGGAGACCATTCATTTGGGAAGAGCTCTCATCCGTTTGACGGTGGAAGGCGAGGAACCCCTCAGTGGCGGTCCGCGTCGTGGCTATCGCCGGATTCAGTGGATCGAGCGCGCACTCGATCCCGCGCGTGCCAAACTGCGTCCCAAGGAATTCGAGCGCCTGGTTTCCGCGCTCAGCCTACTAATCGGATGGGAGCCCCTGATCGTGTTGAAAGATGTCCGCGGACTCGACCAAAAAGAAGCCGTGGAAGTCTTGGCATTCGCAGCCCGAGCAATAGTCAACGCCGCGCTGCACCCACATTCCTAGCGCAAACCCGGGTGCCCCAACTTTTCGCGCGCCTTCCGCGAAAGACCCTGCCCTGAGCTCGCCGAAGGGACTGGGCATTCCCAACTCTATTTACGAGATTTTGACTTACGCAGGATGGCGTTGATGCGGGTCCTGCATCCCCAAAGCGTCCCGAAGAGACGACCGACAAGAGCCCGGCGCTTCCAGCGCCGGGAAATCACGCAAAAAGAGAAGCCCCGTGCCGGAGGCACGGATCATCCATATTTAATATGCGTCCATGTATTCCTGCTCACTTCCATCCGCAATTCGCATCACTGAAATCCCGATCGGCAAACTCCTATTCTGAGATGTATGCCCAAAACCAAAATTCGGAACACGGTTTGCTCCGGCCAGTTTCCCATTTTGGGAACGATGCGCACGACTTCGGAGGAAAAAGCCCGTGTAAACCCTTGCGGCTCAAGATTTTGCCTGCAACTCATTGAGCCCCATAGACTATTTCGCAATTTCCCCCTAACTCGATGATTCCAGAGATCCGTGGGGGAGGGGGGTACCCCAACAAATTCGAATCTCGACAAACCTCATCGCGAAAATGTAATCCCGTGTCCGAGCACAACAATAAAGATCACACTCGCGATCCCTCCAGCCACAATCCATGAAATGCTGCGCGGGATCACGACACCTTCATCTTTATGCTCGCCGCGGCACATCATGCTCGGCAAACCGAGCAGCCCGGAGTTCGCTCCCAAGGTCGACGGCAACGCGGACGCGATCATGTAAAACAATCCGAGAGGACTAAATAACGCGGCAATGCCCGCAAGAACTCCGTCCGTGAAATACGGAGTCCAGCAAACCCATCGCAACGTGCGCGGTTCCCTTCCCTGAAACGGGCGCAGCTTCGCCGCCACCAGCAGCATCGACGCGTAATACGTTGCTGCGCCCAGCACGATCAGGCCAACCCGCCACGCCCACTGCGGTTGCAAGCCCGCGATCACCTGCTTCCAGTCGCCGAAGTTAGCCACGCCCGAGAACAGAAAGTATCCGGTTCCGGTAAATAGATTTCCGGCCATCGCCAGCACAAGGAAATAATGCGTCACCGGACGATATCGCGGACGCATCAAAAGCAACCACAGAACGACCGCAGTTGCGAGATTGACCAGCGTACCGTTCGCTGAGACCCAGCGTGTCTCGATGTCACTCTGCAGCGCAACCGTGCTCATTGTGATCTGACGAGCGCCGCTCAGCCACGCCGTCACGCCATGACCCAGTCCTTCATGCAACACATCCTGCAGGATGCAGGCCAACGCGGAAACGGCGACCATCGTTAACCAGTCATTCTTGGGAGAAGATGCTTCGTACGGCATAGACGCCAGTTATAACATCCTGCTGCCAATTGCATACCCTTCCGAGAATGAAGGGTCTGGGGTTCGCAACGCGGCAACATGATCCGCGGTATCCTGAAGTCAGTTATGCCTGTTCAAATTGGAGCCAAGACACACAGCTTTTCTGAACCCACAGGGCTTCTGTCGGATTGTCATCGGCGGATCGAGATGTTTCTGGGATCGCTACAGCAGATTGCGGCGCTACTGGACAGTCCGCTAGAGGCCAATGCGAGAGCGGCGCTCGATGCGTCTCTGCGCTACTTCCGCGAGGCCGCGCCGAAACATACCGCGGACGAAGAAGAGTCGCTGTTCCGGCGGCTGCGGAACGTGAATCATCCTGGGGTCGAGGCCGCGATCAAGACGCTGGATCCGCTCGAGAAAGAACATCAGCGCGCAGATGCGCTGCACAACGAGGTCGATCAGTTGGGCAGGAAGTGCTTAGGTGGTGCAACTCTTTCGCCGGAAGATGTGCAGAGATTCCGCAAGTCCGTCACCGATTTGGCCGCAATATATCAAGAGCACATTCGAATTGAGGATGAAGTCGTATTCCCTGTAGCCGGCAAGTTGCTGCCCGCGAGCGACAAAGCAGCAATTGCAGAGGAGATGTCGCGGCGGCGAAAACCTTAGGCAACATTACCGCCACAAATGGAAGGTCCCGCCTCCCCACTGTCGTGAAGGCGGGACGAAGTGCAAAGACGATTGAACTATTTTCTTCTGTTCGCTGTTTCGGCCGCAGCTTTAAGTTCATTGTTCACTTCCACAAGAAGCTGACGCGCCTTCTCCGCGTGGCCGTGCATATCCCATTTGTTGTCCTTCTGTGCTAGTTCAACTGCGCGATTGGCCTCCACCACATGTCTCTGTGCGGCGGCCAAATTTGGGTGCACGCTTGCATTGATGTCTATCACTGGCTCTTGGGCAAGGGTTGCGCCGCATAGCAGCATTGCAGCCAGAGTCGCCGGGACAACAAATCTGCTCTTGATCATAGTTTCTCCTGTTTGGATAGCAGCGATGTGGACAAAGTTTACACCGGAACCGCCGAAGTCTTGTACAAGGATTCCGGAATTCTTCAGCCGGTTGCCTCAATTCGAGCCGGGTACGACTGCCTGCAGCTTGGTCTTGAATGATCCGAAAGCCAGAGCATAGCTCGAGGGCTTTCCATTCACGAGTTTCACAACTTGGCCCTGGAAGGTTCCGGAAACCTCGCCCGTCTTCTGATCAAAGGCGGTGATCCGGGTTGAGCCTTTCGTACTCTGCGGCTTGCAGTTGTTGTCGCCATGAGGAAGACAATCGCCAGTGGAATACATTTCCACAGAGCTTCCGGCGATGGTGAGCTGAACCGTTGTCGCGCTGGCCCCAGGTAGAGTCCACTGATGTTCCCCGACATCGGTGCTGTTCACGAAGAGAGACATGGTGCCGTTGCTGTGATACATTTCGCCGCCACCAGTGCCGCCGGGTTGCATCGCACTCACGTTGATCGCAAGCTCAGGACCGGCCATGTAGGCGCGAGCCAGCATGGCTTGCACTTGCGGCATCGAGTAGCGATCGTCCAACTGATACATGCCGAATGCCTGATGCGGTCCGGTCACGTTGAACATGTTTGGGCGATCGACGACCGTAACATTGCAGATGAGCGTGAGCTTGCTCTTGATTGGGCCCTGCGGCAGGATCGTAATGGCAATGGCCACCGGATTCACCTTCGGGACGGTATGTGGGGCCTTGTAGGTGGCGTGAATGAGGCCGAGTTGCACGGACAGCTTGCCTTCTGAGGGATCGTCACCGACGTTCCCGTTCATGGTCCATTGGACGCCCTGGAGAATGTCGATGTCATGCCATCCGCCATTGGCATCGATGGTGATAATCCCCAGATTGATCGTTTGATCCACGGCAACCGTGACTGCTGCGCCTGGAAGGAGCACATACTCCTGGTCCGAGGCGAAGAGCGAGACGGAACCGAACATCACGATGACTGCAACCGCCATTAATGCTGCTTTTCTCATGCGTGATCCCCGTTGTGTGCGGCGAGAGTGCATCATGATAGCAGGGGAAAGACGACTGCCCGATCGAATCCGGCGGGCGGAATATCACTAATTACGGGAGTTGACTCGGCAGCGTCTGGTTTGGCCCACTCAGGAATTTGCGGCTGATGCCATCGGGGGAAACTCGCGTCCAAGGTTGTCAGCTGCGCGATTCATGCGTCGGCAGCGGGGGCAGAGGCACTTCGCGTAAGAGTCTACGGGTGTTGCGGTGTGTCCACAAATGCCGCAAACGAAGAATCCATCCGATCGCGGGGACATAGGCCGGAACTCGCTGCCCAGCACACAGTAAGGGCAGCGGACAATCTCGTCTGACATTTCTACTGCACTCCCTTCCCTCTCAACTAGCGCACCAATTTCGACAATTCAGGTCTAACAACTTACAGCGAAACAGCGGTGACCTAGCAGGGGAGGCTGGGAACGAACTCAAACGAGTCCGCACACAAACCTACTTGCGCCATTTGATAGTTACCTTAGAGGAGTTACCCCACCAAGGGAATAGCCCGTTCGGTTAGGGTATGTGGCCCGATGGTACTAGCGCGCAGCCATGGGTCATCCGACGGTTTTGTCACTAGTATGGAGCGCGACCACCAGGACTTCCGCGCTAATTTATTCCTCTCTCCTTGACAGTCTAGGGGAACAAGGAGTATTCCTAGACAATCTAGGAAGGATTCGAATGAGCAAACAACTCGATCTGTTGCAGGGCACGCTTGACATGCTGATCCTCAAGGCAATCTCGCTGAGCCCGCTGCATGGATACGGTATTCTGCTGCGCATTCAGCAGATCTCGAACAAGCGACTGGAGATCCAGCAAGGGTCTTTATATCCCGCGCTTTACCGGCTGGAACATCACGGATGGATCACGAGCGAGTGGGGAGAATCGGAGAACAATCGGCGAGCGCGTTACTACCGGCTGACGAGCACTGGAAAGCGGCAGCTGCAAGCAGAAACCGAACGCTGGAATGAGATGACGGCAGTGATCGCCGGCATCTTGCAGGCGACGCCGGAGCAGCTATGAGCTGGTGGACACGAGTTCGCTCATGGACAAAGTCGACCGTGCGCTCCACACGCATGGAACGTGACATGGATGAAGAGATGCGCTTTCACGTCGAAGCTCACGCGACAGAACTAATGAAGCGAGGCATGACGCGAGAGAAGGCACTGCGGCAGGCGCGGCTGGAATTCGGCGGCCTGGAGACAGCGAAGGCGCAGTGTCGAGATGCAGTGGGCGTGAGTTTTCTGGAAACGCTCATGCAGGATCTGCGACACAGCGTGCGAGGCATGCTGCGAACTCCGGTTTTCGCGCTAACGGCGGTAATAGTTCTGGCGTTGGGGATCGGGGCAACGACTGCGATCTTCAGTGTCGTCGATGCCGTGCTGCTAAGACCTCTGGCGTATCGCGATTCCGGGCGGCTGGTGACCATTCTGATGAGTGGCACGGGCCCAGTATCCGTGGCGAACTACATCGACTGGCGGGATCAGAGTCGTTCGTTTTCCACGATGGGCGCCGCGGATTACTGGTCTCCGAATCTTACTGGTGTCGATTCGCCGGAACACATCACGGGCCTGAAGGTCACGCAGAATTTGTTTCCCATGCTTGGAATCGAGCCGATGCTCGGCCGTTTGTTCTTGGAAGGAGAAGATAAAGACGGCGCGGACCGTGAAGTGATCCTTAGTCACCGCTTGTGGCAGCGCAGGTTTTCGAGTGATCCCGCCGTGCTCGGCAAACCAATCGTTCTGGATGGAAATGCATTTGTGATCGTTGGAGTAATGCCGCCGGAATTCCAGTTCGCTCCGTTCTGGGCGACGAAGGCGGAGTTATGGGTCCCGAATGCTTTCGGTGCGCGCATTCACAGCCGCGGCGGGAACAGCCTGCGCATTTTTGCGCGATTGAAAGATGGCGTTTCGTTGACACAGGCGCGAGCAGAAATTGCGTCGATCACGGCACGCCTCGAACAGCAGTTTCCAGGCACGAATCGCAATGTCGTCGTGACGCCGTTGAAGGAAAAGGTCGTGGGCTCGATTGAAACTCCGCTGCTGGTGTTACTCGCAGCCGTTGGCTTCGTTCTGCTGATCACCTGCGCCAATGTTGCCCACATGCTTCTAGCGCGGGCTGCGACTCGGCAAAAGGAAATCGCAGTGCGAGCGGCACTAGGCGCGCGCCGGGGGCGCCTCATCCGTCAATTTCTGACGGAAAGCATTTTGCTCGGCGGTGTTGGCGGGGCCCTGGGGCTCTTGCTAGCTGTGCTGGGAACGCGCGCGTTAATCGCCCTGAGCCCTGCAAATATTCCGCGAGTGCAAACAGTGTCGATCGACGCGCACGCCGCTCTGTTCCTGCTTGCCGCGACGATTCTGACCAGCGTTGGATTTGGGCTTGTACCTGCGCTGCAGGCCTCCTCGGTAAATGTGAATGACACGCTAAAAGAAGGTGGGCGAGGCGGAACCGAAGGAGTGCAGCGGAATCGCTTGCGCAGCCTGCTCGTCGTCTCCGAATTTGCGCTAGCCCTGATGCTGCTGATCGGCGCCGGCCTGATGATTCGGACCTTCGCCGCGCTTGAGGCGGTCGATCCAGGTTTCAATCCACATCATGTGATTTCAATGATCGTGTCGGTTGCTGGATCGAAAGAAGCGGAACCAGGGCGCCGCGAATTTTTTTACCGTCAATTGATCGAGCGCGTTCGTTCTCTTCCCGGTGTGGAGGCTGCGGGCGCGATCAATCACCTGCCCTTGGCTGGAGATCTGTGGGGCTGGTCTTTCCTCGTGGAAGGCCGTCCGAAGCCGCGCCCGGGAGAGGCGCCCAAAGCGGTTTACCGCATGGTGACGCCCGGATATTTTGCCGCTATGCGTCTGCCGATAGTCCGCGGGCACGACATCACCGACGCTGACAATATAACTGCACCAGGCGTGGTGATTATCAATGAGCAGGCTGCACGGCAATACTGGCCGGGTGAGGATCCGATCGGTAAGCGAGTGTCGTTTGATGACGACACAACGAATCCGACGAACTGGCTGACCGTCATCGGCATCGCGAAAGATGCAAAACAAGATAACTGGACCGACAAGGCGACGCCAGAGGCATACCTGGCGGCTTTTCAGAATCATGACTACATTGGCGACTCCGGAACGGAAGCGTCGAAGCACATGGACTACATCACCTTGGTCGCGCGCTCAGTCGGCGATCCAGCGGCTTTGGCTTCCGAGATGAAGCAAGCGGCGTGGTCGTTCGATCGCAATTTGGCGATTTCGCAGGTCGTCACCATGGATGGTGTAGTAGCCGAGGCGAACGCGCAACCACGATTCGAGATGATGCTGCTGAGTATCTTTGCGGCGGTAGCTCTGGTGCTTGCCGCGGTTGGAATCTATGGAATGATCAGTTACTCGGCCTCGCAGCGGACGCATGAGATTGGCGTTCGTATGTCGCTGGGTGCGACTCGTGGAGACGTTTTGCTTCTCGTCGTCCGGCAAGGCATATGGCTGGCCGTGGCCGGATCGGCGGCAGGACTCACGGGATCTCTGTTGCTTTCTCGGCTGATGGGTGGACTTTTGTACGGCGTGAAGCCGACGGATCCTGTGACTTTCGCGGCTGTCGCCTTTGGATTGGCGGTGGTGGCGATGTTGGCATGCTACATCCCAGCGCGGCGAGCGATGCGGATTGATCCGATGGCAGCATTGCGGTATGAATGAAACATCGATTCCTGATGACGTTCGAGAGTGTTCCTCTCCGCTTGCACTGTAACGATTGTGTCTCAGCCGTTAAGTTTGAAACGATCTGGGCCAACCGCAGGAGTGACCACGCATCTAACAACAATCTCCCGCTCCGAGAAATCATTCTAAAAAGTGTGAGGTTGTTATGGAAACCGCAGTAAGTGGACAGACGGAAGATCGAGTCACAGGCACAATCGAGAGTCAGACATCAAAATTGCCATCCTCCTTATTTCTGGGACTGGCCGTGGGATCCATGGTCGGGTCGTTGGTCTTGCATCTGGCGGGGCAAAAACACTGGTCTTTGTTCGTTGGGCAGTGGGCCGCGCCATTCCTGATCATGGGCAACTACAACAAAATGGTGAAGCAGCATGGCTCCGACGCGCGCCAGCGCTGGGCCGCCTAAGTTGTTCTGAGCCGGCGCCCGTTGGGGTGCCGGTCTCTTCTTAAATCGATTCAACATCGTTCTCTTCCAAGCAGCGCGAAGAATCTGCTCGTGTGCGTCGTTTTTGAGAAAGAAAAAATCCCGACAGCGGCATCTGAATTCAATGAGATAGGTATTTGGCAGGCTGCCTGCTATGGCAGCCGGGAGGCTTCCAATGGCAAACATGCGGCGAATCAGGCGAACAGCCTGCGCAGTATTGCTAGTTATGTTTTGTTTGCTGCTTGC
>DATJWZ010000494.1:0-1245 GCA_035500795.1 Candidatus Eiseniibacteriota bacterium
CGCGGATGAACCCGCCGTTCTGCTCGGCGAGGATTCGGCCGCCAATCCAGTGGAATACCTTCTGCACGCCCTGGCTGCCTGCTTGACGACCTCAATGGTTTATCACGCTGCGGCACGCGGGATTCAGATCCAGGCCGTGGAATCTTCATTTGCGGGCGATATCGACCTGCACGGATTCCTTGATCTCGATCCCAACGTCCGCAACGGATATCAGGGCATTCAGGTGACGTTCAAAATCAAGGCCGATGTGCCCGACGAGAAGTTGCAGGAGATTGTGGAATTGGGAACAGGGCACTCGCCTGTTTTCGATTCGCTCACCAAGGGTGTGCCGGTTTCCGTCAAGGCTGAGCGTCTGTAGAAATTGGACCCATCGCCTATCTATCCCTGAAGATTCAACCAGTTCATACCAATTCATTCCAGGAGAAGATCGTGACACTAACTGTGAAGGCAATTCGAACTTCGGCAATTGGTTTTGTGCATCTGGCGATGATGTGGGGCGCCGTAGCAGTGATGCCGCTCTTCGCGCAAGACACGGCGCACGACAACCATCATGCGTCATCCAAACTCGTAGAAGATGTTCGCAAGAATACGCTGCAATTCGTGAACGTGAACAATGCCATCCCGGCGGGATATCTGCCTCAGTTTGGCTGCGTCAGCGGTCAGGACCATGGCGCGATGGGCATCCATTACATTAACGGAACTCTCGTGGACGATGGCCTGCTGGATGTGAAATATCCTGAGGCGCTGATCTACGAACCGGTTGGAAATGCGCGGCGGCTGGTTGGAGTCGAGTACATCGTGGACGCCGTTACGTGGCTGGCGAACAACGACAACATACCTCCTACTCTCGATGGACAGGACTTCAACTACGTTGGTTCGCCGAACCGGTTCAACCTGAATCCGGTTTTCGAACTGCACGTGTGGGCATGGCGCGACAACCCGCAAGGGGCTTTCGTGGACTTCAACAACAACGTTTCGTGCGAAATGCAGTAAAGCCTGATAGGTGCAAACAAAATCCCGTCCACCATTGGATGGACGGGAGTGCCTTTGTCGATATCAATGCTGATTGGTGTTTCCAAGTCAGAAAGCCGGAATGGCTAAACCGGCAATTGGTCTTGCATCCAGCCGGGCGCTTCTACTTTAGGCTCAGAGGTCAGATCGATGACCAGACGCTCCAGCACCATCCGTTTGCTGACAGGATTGGAACGAAGGGCAAGATCCGCTTTGGCCACGAGGCGGATCGCG
>DATJWZ010000495.1:0-7343 GCA_035500795.1 Candidatus Eiseniibacteriota bacterium
TGGCTTGCCAAGCCAGCCCTGGGACCAAGATGTAAAGCCCTAACGCAATTGTGATAACCAACCCCAGAATCGTTGTTGATTTCATGGCCTTCTTCCTCTTGTATGTCGAGCATTGAATTGCCTGACTATGCCCCTCAACTGCGCTCAAGGGGATTCAGCCGGGGAGTTTTGCTCCCCGGCATCTTCCGACCCCTGTGAAGACAGACAGCGCACAAGAACGAGACAGAATGAATGAGATTTATGAATGGCCCGTCTCCTCCAAAAAGGGCGCTAGTCTCAGCGAGCAGTGGTCATCGAGAAAGTCTCACCTCTCGATGTCTGTTCTTGGCTCTTGCTTCACCTAATCTCGTGACCACAGTCGCAGGAAGTTCGCTGGACCCCAATAAAAAGACTTCTGCTCCCGAACTTTGGCCGAGCAAGCACAGTTCCAAAAAGCGGGGTACACGTACGGCTGGAGAAGACTAAGCAGCGCTAGCCGCATAGACCTAGCGAGCTATCGATTCGTAGCTGCTGTTTACGTTGAGAACGGCCCGTAGGAATCCTTATCGGCTGTGCCCAATTTGTGTCACCTGCGTTGGCAGCATGACCAGATATGGGCACTTCCGGTTAGTGCTCATGTCAGCTTCTTCGGGAATGATTTCCATCTCTACGCCCAGCGTCTTGGTGGCTCCGCCTCTAGTCGACTGCTCCGGGTCCGGGATAGAGCGATTGCGGTAGCCCTAGCAAGTTCCACCGGCGGCGTAGCCTCGGAGAACGCAACCTTCCTGACCACGATGAACCCTCTAACTTAATCCCCACCCATACTGCTCGTCGCCGATTCCCTCAATGATGAATGCGGCGAAATGCTTAGTCACGAGAATCCAGGCGATCGCCTGACATATAGAGCGACACACCGTAGTGAGCGAGCATGTCAGAGTCCCGCAGAACGTCGGGGCAGGTAGCGACCGAAGCGGCTAGGAGCCGGCGATGCCAATAACGAGATCGCTGACCAGCTCTCCATTGCCGAGGACACCGTGAAGTGGCGGGTCAAGAACATCCTTTCCAAGCTCGGGGCCCGCGACCGGACCCAGGCCGCCATGATTGGCGTGAAGCGCGGCATTATCGAGACGTAGACGCCGTCCGGCGACCCAATTCCGCACAATACCCAAAAGAGTAAAAACACTCTACCCGCGTTGGGGTTTCGACAAGCGTTTCCACTCGCCTAAACTCGGGAAAGATCGTCTTGAGACGCCTATTCTCCACGTTCGCCCGGGGGTGGCCCGGCGCCGGCCTTCTGCTGTTGCGGTCAGTAGTTGGAATTGCCTTGATTGAGCGCGCGGTTGCGAAGCTGAACGGCAGTCCTTCGTTCGAGCTGTCCGCGCTATGCGTGCTCGCGATTGCCCTCGCTCTGCTGCTACTCGCTGGTCTCTGGACACCTGTTGCTGGACCGCTCGTGGTTGTCCTTGAACTATCGAGAATCCCATGGGACCGAGGGGCTCTTTCGACGCATGTCTTCATGGGAGCAATCGCTGCGGCACTGGCCTTGTTAGGGCCGGGCTTCTGGTCCGTCGACCATCGAATCTACGGATGGAAGCGAATCGATCCGCCCACCGGAAATAGCTAATAAAAGACTCCTCTTTTGGGCGGTTGTTTACTGCTCCGTTCAGCTGTTTTCTGACCCCCCGAGAGAGCGTATTTTGTGACCCGATGTGGGGTTGTCCGGGAAGACGGTTCTGAGATACACAATGTCATCCGAATAAAGTACGAGGGGGGGACATCATGGCCGCGACCGCTGCTATCACAGATCCCGCAGAGTTCGCCGGAGCACGCTTTTTCGACATCAGCCGGCTCGAAGGCGGTCAATTCTATTTCGAACCAGACTTTCGCTCCGAGCATGACTTCGAAGGCATCATCGGCAAAAGCTCAGCCATTCAGAGGGTGCTCGAACAAGTAGCGATCGTTGCACCCACCGATTCCACGGTCCTGCTTCACGGGGAAACAGGGACCGGAAAAGAGCTGATCGCCCGCGCGATTCACAACCTCAGCCCGCGACGCGAACGACCTTATGTGCGCATGAACTGCGCCGCAATTCCTTCGGGACTGCTGGAAAGCGAAATGTTCGGCCATGAGAAGGGGGCATTCACTGGAGCTCTGATCCAGAGAAAAGGCCGATTCGAACTGGCCAATGGAGGCTCGCTCTTTCTGGATGAGATCGGCGACATCAGCCTCGAGTTGCAGCCGAAACTGTTGCGCGCCGTCCAGGAACAGGAGTTCGAACGCCTGGGAAGCACCCGGACGATCCAGGTCAACGTGCGCATGGTTGCTGCGACGCATCGCGATCTGCGAGCCATGATTCAGGAGGACAAGTTCCGCGAGGATCTTTTCTATCGGTTCAACGTTTTCCCCATCGAGATCCCGCCGCTGCGGGAGCGCCGCGAAGACATTCCGCTGCTGGTGAACTATTTCGTAACGAAGCTGTGCCAACGAATGCGAAAGCAGATCAAGTCGATAGCGACATGCACCATGGAGATCCTGACTCGCTGCCCCTGGGACGGCAACGTACGGGAACTAGCCAATTTCATCGAGCGCGCTGTGATCGTCACGCGCGGTGAAGAGCTCGAGGTGCCGATTGCGGCCCTCCACATAGACTCCGACACAATCGTTGCGGTGGAGTCGACCTCTAGCTTTCGGCATGCCGAATGCAGCGTGATCATTGAGGCCTTGAGAGCTGCATCGGGACGCATCGCTGGTAAAGGGGGCGCCGCCGAACGGTTGGGGTTGAAGCGTACGACACTGCAGAACAAAATTCGACGGCTCGGCATCGCCAAAGCGCGTTACCAGAACTAGAAAAGCTCAAAGGATGAGCCATGCACCAGCAGAGTCACCGCATGGCGTACCCGGTATTCCGCAAAGGCGGCAAGGAAGGTTTTATGAGCATAGGCCCTGGTTCAATTCGGATCATGACCGTGGATGATCATCCTCTGTTGCGCGAAGGCATCGCGACGCTCATCCGGACTCAGCCGGATATGGAACTGATTGCAGAGGCGTGTGATGGAGAGGAAGCTGTCGCACGGTTTCGCGCGCATCGCCCGGACGTGACCCTCATGGATCTCCAAATGCCGAATGTGAACGGCACCGAAGCCATTAGCCGGATCAGAAGCGAATTTCCCGACGCCAAGATTCTAGTGTTGTCGACGTATGCCGGCGATGTGCAAGTGCTGCGGGCAATCAAGGCGGGTGCGCGAGGTTACCTGCTGAAAGGAAATGTGCGCAAAGAGATGCTGGAGGCCATCCGCTCCGTGCACGCCGGGCACAAGCGAATACCGCCAGAACTTGCGGTCGAGTTGGCCGACCATGCGGCAGACGATCAGCTGAGTTCACGCGAAATCGACGTGCTTCATCTGATTGGCGCAGGCAACGCCAATAAGCAAATCGCTGACAAGCTGGCGATCGGGGAAACCACCGTCAAGAACCATGTCTCCAACATACTTTCGAAGTTGAGCGCCAACGATCGGGCGCATGCCGTCACGATTGCCCTACAGCGCGGGATCATCCAGCTGGATGCGCACCCGAGGTAGGACCCGAAAAGCCGCACTGGCGTCGGAAAGACGCTTGGACGGCGGGGGAGGAAGCCATGGCTGAAAAAAAGAAGCGAGAACGAGTAATGGCCGAAATCACAATTTCGTATGTATTACGACTGGCCAACGAATATGGCGCCTGTGTGAGCCCGGAACAAGCTCGCGTATTTCTCAATGAAGATGGTCGCGCGTACGAAATGTGGAAGCACATGATGCAGGCCGGCGAAGAATTCATCGCGTCCAGCTTACTGCGACATTGAATCACCGTGGCCACACGGTTCACGTCTCGACTGTACAAAGCGCTCCTTGCATTTCGTAACCGAACACGTTGACCACGCCCAACGCGCGACTTCCCGAAGGTTGATGTGCTAACAAACAGGC
Organism: Candidatus Eiseniibacteriota bacterium; assembly: GCA_035500795.1. Classification (GTDB taxonomy): domain Bacteria; phylum Acidobacteriota; class Terriglobia; order Terriglobales; family Acidobacteriaceae; genus Sulfotelmatobacter. The sequence goes on from DATJWZ010000495.1 coordinate 3,939, forward strand.
GCACGCGATCACGATGCGCTACAAGCGCAAGTTGATTTAGCTGTTCTCCCCCAGAGCATGGTTCTGTGATACCGATCACCAAAGGTGGTGACGCCAAAGGCTGCCGCACTACGACGTGCAGTAAGACAATTCGGTGTATACGGACAAACAAGACCAGAGAAACAAAGCGGAGCCTTTTGATGAATGCGGTGAACACGGCAGAGGTCGCCCTGCAAACGCTCCGTGGCGAGATAGTGGATATTGTCCTTGGAACGATTTTCTTGTTCATTGGAGCGAGCGCCTGCACGATTGCAGCGATCGGTTGGCACAGGGGCGTTCGCATTCTCGTATGGTTGGGAATCTTTAGCGGGATGTACGGCGTCCAGAAACTGCTCCAGCCGCTCGTAGCACTTGCCGTTCTGCCGCACGCCATCAAATCTGCCGCACCCTACGTGAGTGTGGCGGTCATGTACCTGCTCCTCGTTTCTGCCTTGTTCGCGTGGCGAGAGCTAAGCGTCGGAAAACTCAGGTTCCTCGTCCTGCTGGAAATCTTCGCTGGGCTGGCGATTGCTCTCGTCGGTATTGGCACGTTCGTTCTTGGTGGCCCAAACGACCAATGGATGTTCTCCAACAACCTGCTTGCAGTCTTTTCGATGCTCGTCTTATTCATCGTCGTGGGGGTTCCACGTTTTTCCAAGTTCCTCGTTATAAGCAATCACCGCATTCTCACCGCCGCCACTCTAATCTTTGCGATAGAGGTCTTGTACACCAATTTATCGAGCGTGTTGCACTACCACGTTCTGCCATTGGTGGACTCGTTCGGCTTTGCTGCCCTTCTGTTTTCGTTAGGCTACGTGGCTTTGGAAATACTGTTTACGAACGAGCGTCGTCTGCTTTCCATCGAGACGGAGTTGGAGATGGCGAGGCAGATACAGGCTTCGATTCTGCCCAGTGGCGTTCCCGAATTCAGCCGTATGCGGATCAGCGCGGCTTATTGTCCGATGACCGCCGTAGCAGGAGATTTCTACTGGTTCATCGGCATCGATCCTCACCGGGCTGGTTTCTTGGTCGCTGATGTTTCTGGACATGGTGTTCCAGCAGCCCTCATTGCCTCTATGATTAAGGTTGCGATGCAATCGGTGGTATCCCGTGCAGACGACCCAGCCTCGGTGCTGCGCGGGCTGGAGCGAGTCCTTTCTGGACAACTGCACGGCCAGTTCGTCTCCGCAGCATACTTGTGGCTCGACACTGAGAGCCGCAAGGCGCTGTATTCGGCTGCCGGACATCCGCCGCTGCTGCGCTGGAGCCAAGGCAAGCTGGAGAGAATAGAGAGCAACGGGCTTATCTTTGGGGTGGTGCCGGGGTGCGACTATCCGGTTTGTGAGATTCCAATCGCCACAGGTGATCGCTTCCTTCTCTACACAGACGGATTGATCGAGCCGGAGAACATCAAAGGCGAGTCGTTCGGCGAGCGCAGGTTGGAAGAAGTCGTGCGCGAGAATCAGTTGAGTCCTTCTTCTGAGTTATGTGACCGATTGCTTTCCGAACTGCGGCAATGGCAGCCTGCATCCGCAACTCAGCAGGATGACATCACCTTGCTCATCATCGACGTTCTTCCGAAGAAATCTGACGCTCGTGAGCAAAACGAGGCGGCACCTTCTCTCGTGGGCTTACCCGAATATTCGCTTTAGCAATGGTTGATAAGCGGGCGATTGTGATCCCCGCTCGGATTCGAGCCGCATTGGAGAGGAACAGATGAAGAACCTCGTAGGAACGCTATTGCTGGTATTGAGCTTGAACCCGTGGGCACAGCAGCCGGGGGCGACGGCGTTGTCTAGCCCCGAACCGGGGGTGCATCTGAGGCAGGAATTCCTCAGAGCGTACAACGCGAAGGACATAGATGCAGTTGTCGCACTGTACGCCGAGGACGCTACGCTGGTGAGTGATGGCGGCACATTCAAAGGACGGGATGAGATTCGGAAGTGGGTCAAGGCGGGACTAGACCAAGGGAGCACGCTGGAAGCAATCGAGCCAATCGCAGAAAAGAGTTCTGGGACGCTCGCCTATGAGACGGGGCGAACGCGAAGGCGCGTTGGCTCCGTCATCCATCGGGGACAATACGTGATCGTGATGGAGAAGATTGGCGGGGAGTGGAAGATTGTGCAGCACTTCTCGCTGAGCGCCGGAGAAACCCCTGCTGTGAATTAACCACTGGGCAGACTCAGAATCCGGCGACTCCCACTTATCGTGCTGCCCGGTCCTCAACATTATCTGGCGACGAGAAGCGGCATGAAGGCAAACACCCCAAGCCAGCGTATCGACTAACGAGCAACCCACTCTTTCTGGCGCTGATCCCAGCGATACCGCTTGCCGTATACATGATCGTGATGATTTTCATATCCGGGTTCGCCATGATGTGGAAATTCACCGGATTGAAGAGGAGCGAGATAGCTCAGCCAATCTGGTGAAGCGTAGCCGATCTGCTCGACGGCGAAGTGGTTGTCGCACTTCTTGCCCCATTGTTCGGGGTCAGAAGTGCCGCAATACGTGCAGTATGGCGGTCTAAGGTTATCGGTTCCATCGACAAACAAATGAGGTAGCGATTCGTAAACCGTTGAGCCCTGCTTCGCTGAATTCCGTGGTCGGGTCAGACCATCGAGAAGTTGATCATTTGTCATCGCTTTTGGAGGGGATGGGGGCGTAGCAAACCTCCCAGCAAGGCGTACCGATTCGCTCGCTCGGCCGGAGATCAAACGTTGTTGCCAGTCCCAACAATTGACCGAGCTTGAGCCACTGTCCTCGCGTCAGACCGAGTTTCCCCTGAACCGCATCCAGAAGCACCATCTCTGGGATCGACATCTCTTGAGCCAGCCCCCTGTAAGACTTTTTGAGATAGGTGATCGTCTCCTGCATCAGTCGGTGACTGAGGTAACGTACTTTGCCTGATAGGTGCCTTCCACGATGGTCGGACGTGGTTTAAGCAGAAATAGCAGATGGCCGAGCAATTTCACATACGTGCTGACTGGCCTGTTCTCGTCGTCGAGGACACCGAGGATCGCATCTCGTGGTTCCGGCAGCGCCTACCCAACGCGGTCTTCACCAAGAATGCAGAAGCCGCATTCCAACCCCTAAGCCAGCAGGAGTTCAAGGTCGCTTTTCTCGACCATGACCTGCATTGGATGCACGCCGACAACAGCATCTTCAAAGGGACTGGGAAGCAAAACGCCCGGTATATGGCAGAGCATGGGTTCCAAGGGATAGTGGTCATCCACTCCCGGCACGAAGAAGGCGCGGCAGCAATGAAAAAGTTCCTCCCGAAGGCTAAGCTTGCACCGTTTGGGACGTTTGACATCGTCTCCGAGGAGAACCGCTGACTCGATGAACCTTTGGTGGCTCCTCGATCAAAAGACTAATCGTAGTGCTGAC
>DATJWZ010000496.1:0-5743 GCA_035500795.1 Candidatus Eiseniibacteriota bacterium
TTCTGGAAATCGACGGAAAGGCCGTTGACAACCAGGACCTGCGCGACACGATCGAGATCCCCTTCTGGGAGGGCAAAGGTCCGTATCACAGTGTGAAAGTCCGAATGGACTTCAGCGATCCGACCACGGCAGGAACGTTTCTGTTCCACTGCCACGTACTGCTGCACGAAGATCTCGGCATGATGCACAAGATCCTGGTCCAGCCGTGACGTACGGACTTTGCAGATGGCAAGCCATGCTGCCTTTGGGTAGCGCAGCGCTTCAGCGCTGCGATATCGGATCGGATTTCGACCGGCTTTGGCCGTTGAGGTGCCGTTAGGAAAATAAAATCTCCTGCACTTCTGCGCGCGCTATTTTTCTTAGAACTCTTCTTTCAAAAAAGGACGACTCCAATGCACAAGCGAATTCTTTTCATCATCACATGTGTGCTTTTATTGACCTGCGGCTACATCATCGGCACTCGCAAAACTATCCTCGCCTATGAACCCACGCACGGAAATGTTCCCAAGTCTTACGGCAAACTCTCCGCGGTCATTGCCGACTCGATCGGCACCGGCCTCGTGTTCGAAGACAACGATGGCGTCATCCGCTTCGTCAGCGCCAACGGCATGAAAGAAGGAGAACTCGCCCGCTACGAAGACAAGCCCACGCAGGGAGGCATCCCAAAATCCTACGGGCATCTCGTAGGAGCAGTCGTCAATCACGGCCAAACCGCTCTGATTTTCGAAGACGCTCAGGGTACAATCCGTTGCCTCACGCTCACAGGAACGGTTGAAAACGAACTCACCCGGAACTGAATGGAGTGTTTATTTTGGTGGGATACTTGAAAGGGCGCGGCTTCAGCCGCGCCGATACCAACAAGAAAATGACCGGGCTTTAGCCCCCGAGGAAACGCCAGTCACTTCTCCGGCCATGGTGCTCAAATGCCAATTGTCGATGCTGTAAAGACGTGCTTCGCCAAATACGCCGACTTCGAAGGACGCGCTACGCGCAGCGAATACTGGTGGTTCTTCGTCGCAGTCTTGATCGCCAGTGCCATCGGGTCGGCGATCGGCCTAAGAGCCTATTCGCTGATCTCGCTCGTAACTCTGCTTCCCCTGCTCGCCGTGGGAGCAAGACGCCTGCACGACACAAACCGAAGCGGTTGGTGGCAACTCCTCGCTCTCGCCCCGTTCGGTGTATTTGTAGTCATGATCCTTCTGGCTGAGCAAAGTGCACCCAAGTTAGGCTCGGCAAGCGGCGAGGCTAGTCGCAATTCCGCCAATTAGCCAAGGGGTCTGAGGCCCCGAGAATGGTGCCGGGAGGGGGAATCGAACCCCCACAGGCCTTTTGGGCCCTGCGGATTTTAAGTCCGCTGCGTCTGCCAATTTCGCCATCCCGGCCTTACTTGTTACAAGTGTAACAGTGGTTTCGAGCTTTCCCATCAATCCACTCGACGCCAAGTTGCCAACAGGAATTTTCATTTTTACAGCGAACCGATCCGCTACCCTTTTTCACTAGGATTAGAGAAGATTTTTGTAGGGAGTTCGAAGTAATGATTGGGATCGATTTTGGGACGACGAACAGCGCTGTCGCGATGGCCGATGAATTCGGCCACGTCAAGACAGCACGCTATCCCTCTGGCGAGACCGAATCTGAAACGTTTCGGTCAATCTTATTCTTTGTTCCTCCACAGAACGGCATGCGGCGAGAGCTGTCGGCATACGCCGGGCCAGATGCGATCGAACACTACTTACATGCAGAGGACGGCGGCCGGCTGATCCAGTCGATCAAATCATACTTGGCGAATTCTTCACTCAAGTCCACCAGCTTGTTCGGGAAGAGCTATCGCTTCGAAGAGTTGGTAGGGTACCTGCTCCGTTCGTTGAAGACAGCCGCTGGCAAATCCGGAATCCCCATCGGAACCAAAGCCGTCGTCGGCCGCCCTGTGCGATTCGTCGGTTCTACAAGCCACGCGGATGATGTATATGCTACGAAGCGGCTAACTGAAGCCTTGGCAATGGCGGGCATTACTGAGGTGCATTTTGAATTCGAGCCGGTCGCAGCGGCTTATTCATACGAAGCCAGTCTGAAAAAAGATGAACTGCTCCTGGTGGCTGACTTCGGTGGCGGCACGACCGACTTCACATTAATCCGGGTGGGGCCGGATGCGCGCAAGAGAAATTCGCACGAGAGGGTCCTCGCCAGTGCGGGCGTCGGAATTGCAGGAGACAGTTTCGATGCAAAGCTGGTGCGCCATCTGGTCGCGCCTCTGCTCGGACGCGGCTCACAATGGCGGCTCATGGGAAAAACAGGGACCGTACCGAATTGGCCCTTTGCAAAACTCGAGCATTGGCATCATTTGTCTTTCCTCAAATCGAACGAAAACATGGAAACGTTGCGCTCCTTGCGTGCTCGGGCGCTCGAACCTGACAAAATCGAATTGTTCATCATGCTTGTTACGGAGGATCTTGGATTTCAGCTTCACAGAGCCGTGCAACACGCCAAATATGAACTCTCCGTCAAGAAGAAGGCGACTTTCTCTTTCCGCGTTCCAGGAATCCACGTTTCGCAAACGGTTGCTCGCGCAGAGTTCGAAGACTGGATCTCAGACGAACTTCATGCCATTGCCTCGTGCGTCGACCAGATGCTGAAAAGCAGCGGCGTGAAGCCCTCTGAGGTTGACAAGGCGTTCCTTACCGGAGGTAGTTCTTTCGTGCCAGCCGTTCGCGAAATCTTCGAGCACCGATTCGGGAGCGACCGTATCGTTGGTGGGTCCGAGTTCACCTCGGTTGCCAAGGGCCTGGCTCTGCGGTCGCGTGATTTGTCAAATCGAAAACCGACATGAAGGTCGCGGTAGTATTGCACGCGAGAATCTTCTGCCGGGGCGAGAAAGCCCCGGCAACTTGCAGGGTCGGTTTACTTCCCAGCGTTATTTATCGCTTCGGTTCGAATCCTTCGCAACCGAACCTTCTCTTCGGGTCTTTTTTCGCGCGCGCTTCCGCGCCAAGGCGCTCTTTACCCGGCGTTTCTCGCCCGGCTTTAAGTAGTAGGAATGACGCTTCACCTCTTTGATAATGTCTTCCGACTGCACCTTCCGTTTGAATCTACGAAGCGCATTCTCTAACGATTCGCCTTCTTGTAATCGAATTTCTGCCACGCTCACCCTCCTCAGATCGTCACTGCGATGCGGATCTCTTACATCCGATGTTTCGTATCGTCAATTGCCTCTAAAACCTGCGCAAACTCTTAAACACGGTTTACTCGTTGACGTGGCTCCCATGGGACCGCTCCGGATTGTCCTCGTCTCCGACGCCAAAATTGAAGAGCGCCGCCTGCTCCGCGGCATGTTTGCGCAGTTCAGCCATCTCGTCGATGGTGCCGGCAACAGTCTCCTCTTGTTTTCGCTGAATTCTGCGCTCTGCCTTGTCCCGTTGTCTTTGTTGCCGCGTGTGTTCCTTCTGGCGCTTTGTGAATGTTGATCGGCCTGTTGGCATACGTATCCCCTTGGATCTCTTAATTCATTGCCGGCGGGCGCTTTGCCAGCCTGACCGCAAGACTCCGCACTTTCTTACCAGCGGGTTGGCGCGGCTGCCGTCCCCGTACCCCAAGGACGTTCTTCCCGGGGCTGCCTTGCTGATGCTCAATGTACGCCGGATTTCTGCACTCCCAATCAAGCGCCGGACGGAGCCTACTCCAGTATGCCACATCGTCTGGACAGCCCGCAGTTCATGCGACACCAAAGGGTGAGCATAGGAAGAGCACGAGCCAATTTGTGTCGCAGCACTCCGTTTGCTAGTTTGGCTGGATGCCGGCGTCAGCCTCTGAACAACTCGGCACAGCCATTGAGAATCTTTACCGAGCGGAATCGGGACGGATTCTGGCAACTCTCGTGCGCCTCCTCGGAGATCTCGACCTCGCCGAAGAGGCCATGCATGAGGCCTTCGGCGCCGCTCTTGAATCCTGGCCTCAGACCGGCATTCCCGAAAACCCGCGTCCCTGGCTGATCTCCACGGCACGCTTCAAGGCTATCGATGCCATCCGCCGCCGCGCCCGCTTCGACGGAATCCAGAATGATCTCATTGCGCACATCGAATCGCGCAGTCCCGAAGCTCCCCTCGATGCCGCTAACAATAATGACAACGAGATCGAAGACGATCGCCTCCGTCTAATCTTCACCTGCTGCCATCCCGCTCTCCCTCCAGAACAACAAGTCGCGCTTACCCTCCGCGAAATCTGCGGCCTCACCACCGAAGAGATTGCCCGCGCTTTCCTCGTCACTCCCGCCACGCTCGCCCAACGCATCGTGCGCGCAAAAGCTGTCATTCACGATAAAGCGATTCCCTATCAGGTGCCAGTCGCCCAGGACTTATGGCCACGGCTGGGAACGGTCCTTCTCGTCGTATACCTCATCTTCAACGAAGGATACTCTGCGGAAACGACAGGTGCGCAACTCAGCAACGAGGCCATCCGTCTGGGCCGGCTTCTGCTCGACCTTCTGCAGCTGCACTCAATTCAAGAGCCCGAGGTGATCGGACTCGTGGCGCTCATGCTGCTGCACGAGTCGCGCCGCGCGGCTCGAACTTCTCCCGACGGAGACTTGATCCTCCTCGAGCAGCAGGACCGCTCACTATGGAACCGCGACCAGATCGCCGAAGGCATCTCGCTCACCCAACGCGCTCTTCGATCGCGGCGCTTCGGAGCCTACACGCTGCAAGCCGCCATTGCGGCCGTTCACGCCGAGAGCTCCTCCGCCGAGTCCACGGACTGGCGCCAGATCACCATGCTCTACGACCAGTTGCTTCGCATTCAACCATCTCCAGTTGTCGAACTGAATCGCGCAGTCGCCATTGCCATGTGCGAGCCTCCCGGCGGAGGTGTGGAGCAGGGCCTTCGGCTCATTGATGACTTGCTGACCCGAGACAAACAGGCCCGCGACGAACTCTCCCGCTACCATCTCGCCCACTCCGCCCGTGCAGACCTATGTCGCAGATTAGGACGGATTCCCGAAGCCCGCGCTTCCTACGAGAAGGCGCTAGCCCTGGCGCCTAAGGAACTGGATCGCCGTTTCTTAACGAGACGAATCGAGGAATTAGACAAAGATGGGAATTGAAATGAAAGCTCCCGTGCTGCTAGCCTCGCGAAAACCGACCGGTGCGCGCACACTACTTGATAACTCAAACGCCAACGGTCCCGGAGGGACTACTGACAATAGCCCGCCAGTTCCACTGGCGGGTATCGGGGCACCACACGCAACGGTCCAGTAAATCCCAATCCACTAAGCTAGGATATCTCGGTGGCCACCCCCGTTTTTCCAGGTCGAAGTTTCTTCCACGGCACCAAGGCCAAGCTGAAACACGGAGATCTCATCCAACCCGGTTACAACTCCAACTACGGAGAACGGGCGATAGCTGCCCATGTCTATCTGACCGGTACTCTGAATGCCGCAATCTGGGGAGCCGAGTTGGCCTTCGGCGACGATCCCGGCAGAATCTATGTCGTTGAGGCGACCGGCCCCATTGAAGATGATCCCGACCTGACTGATAAGAAGTTTTCGGGCAATCCGACGCTGTCGTATCGCTCCAAGGACCCGCTCCTTGTAATCGGCGAGGTCGTCGGCTGGAAAGGCCACTCCGCCGAAGAACTTGAACAAATGAAGGCCGGCGTCGAGCGATCCCTCCGCCGCGCCTCCGAGTCCATCAAGAATGACGAATGGAAACTGACGAAATGAGGATTGACGAATAGAAGACTGTGGCGCTCCATG
>DATJWZ010000497.1:0-5032 GCA_035500795.1 Candidatus Eiseniibacteriota bacterium
GGACTCGGTTGCCAGTCACCGTTCTCATCGAGGTCTTCGAATCCTACGACCTGGCGCGAGCAGTAACGAGCGGACGGCGAATCGTTATAACGATGTTCGCGGCGATCGCTCCAGCTGTCGAAATCATCTGGAGGGCCGATCTGTTCCACGTCGGCATTTAGTGATGTGGTGCCGCGGAAAATGGTGCGCTGGCCAGCATGCAAGCTGTAGCTTTGGCCATTGCCGCTGGATTCTCCCGCTCCTTCGCGAATCGTCACAACCGTGTAGTCACCGTTTTCAGAAGTCTCGACGCGATAGCGTCCGGGCTCCATGATGGTGAATGCCTGATTCGGAGTATCGATTTCAAAATTGGTGTCGTGATCGAGATGCCAGACGCGGATGTTGAGCGCGCCCGCGGTCACTTCCATCTGGATGGTGTGATCGTCAAGATTGAGGAATGAGAATCCGGTGTTGGATCCGAGATCGATCATCGAGGAACCAAGTTGCACCTCGGCGCGTGACTCGCGATCGGACCAGAGTTTGTCGCCCGTCGTCATGGGGCGGTTTGGAACTGCGGGGACCCAATCATTCTCTCCGGCAGGTTGGAAAGAAACGGAGCCTTCCATGTATCCGAGCCGCGCAACTCGCGAGGGCGGATCATCTTGTTGTTGATCTTGTGGAGGCCGATCCTGTGCAGCCGCGATCACAGGAAACGCAGCCGCAACGAATGCAATTACAGCGATTGAACTAAACAGCTTTTGTGCCCTGTTCCACGGTAAAGACACAGGGGCAAGAGCTTCCTTCATGACTTTGAAACCGCCTGTTCCGGACGCAAGATCACCCGAGATCCTCGCCCCAAATTTGCTGCCGGATACTGCGTTACTTCAAACGGTGTACAGACTAGAACCGCACCAAGCCTGATGTTGGATGCCTCCCGAATTGACATCCGGGCGTACAGCGATTTGCGTAGGTCATGCCCGAGCAACCCCGCGAGCGCTGCTACAATGCCGTGTTCACAAAGACTTAGGCGAACCCCGAACTACAGGGCCTAAAACAACGTACTGTCTGGTGGGTGGGCTTGGTAGGTCTCGTTCGTCATAGCCCTTTGTCTCAGTTCAGTTAGAAATTCTCCGGGGAGCACAAGTGGAAGACGTCCAGGTCGTTGCGATGCTGGTCCGGCGTTGTATCGCCGGCGATGCCGCTGCCTGGGAGGAGATCGTGCGCACCTATAACCGGAGGATATACAACATCTGTTACCGCTTTGCCGGATCGTCGGAAGACGCCCAGGATCTGACCCAGGAAGTGTTCATCAAGATGTACCGCACCCTGCCGAGCTACGACTCCTCAAAGGGTGCGTTCGTTACGTGGGTAACCACCATCACCCGCAACCTCCTGGTCGATCATTTTCGCAAGACCAAGCAGGACCGGATGACGGACTCGATGGACTCAACTTCGTCCGAACATGAGGACGCCCAGCCGCTCAGTGAGCAAATTCCGGACCAATCTGCACCGCCTGACGCTCATGTGCACAGCCGGGAGGTATCGGAGACGGTCCATCAGGCATTGGCCAAACTTTCGCCAGAACTTCGGGAAGCAGTGATTCTAAGGGACTTACAGGATATGGATTACAAGGAAATCGCCGCCGTTTTGCGGGTTCCGGAGGGCACCGTGAAATCGAGAATAAATAGGGGTCGAGCGGAACTTGCGAGGCTCCTTCAACGTACCTATAGGCAGGTGATGTGATGCCAGAACACACCAATAACGGAATGCAGTGCAACGAGTTCGACCTGCTCCTTTCGGAGGCGCTGGATGGCCTTCTCAGCAGGGCGGAACTCGACCGCTTTGAGGCTCACGCCCGCGTATGCAAGACGTGCGGACCGCTGGTGGCCGATGCGGAAGCAGGCCGTCAGTGGCTGAAAGGTCTCATGGAGGTGGAGCCTCCAGCCAACCTGGTTAACAATATTCTGGCATCCACGACGGGCGTTGACACCCAACGCCTGATGGCTCGCGCGCCGGTTTCCCAGCCACGAATTTCGTGGTGGGAGCAGGTGCAGGCCTCGTTCCTGGAGCCAGTCTGGGCAATCGTTCGCCAGCCGCGTTTTGCCATGTCGTTTGGCATGGCATTCTTCGCGCTGTCGGTGAGCCTGACTGTCGCGGGCGTAAAGCCTGCTGACTTGGCCCAGATCAGCCTTCGACCATCGGCGATCCGGCGGACCTACTACAACACGCAGGCCCGGGTTGTCCGGTATTACGACAACGTCAAGCTCGTCTACGACGTTCAGGCTGCAGTGCGCGGTATCAAGCGCAACCTGAACCCCGCCGAGCCTGCCCGGTCGAAGCAGAACGATCATAAGAACGACACAACACAACAGCCCGAGCAGAAGCAGGAGCGCAATTACAGCCAAACCGGGGATCAGTTGATCTTGGCGAGCGCGCAGCTGGGTCCATCTGTCCTCAATCCGGTAAATCCGGATCTGCCTGTAGTGTCGGTGACCACATACAGGAGGATCGTATGAACTGCGCCAATCACAGCGATCAAGCTGCGGTGGCGTTCTGCCGCACATGCGGCAAGCCACTTTGCAACCAATGCACCCGCGACGTCCGCGGAGTGATCTACTGCGAGTCGTGCCTGGCCGCGCGCATGGAAGGAACACAGCCCGCGCCGGGCTATGTTCCGCCGCAACCGGGATATGCTCCGCCAGCCCCAGGTTTTGTGCCTCCGCAGGCCGGATATCAGTTCGTGGATCAAGGACCCGGATTGAAGGTCCCACCCGGAGCAGCGACAGGACCAAACCCAGCCGTGGCCGGGATTCTGGCAGGATTTTTCCCGTTCGGTGTTGGAGCGGTTTATTGCTCGCAATACGCGAAGGGATTGGCGCACCTGGTGATCATGGTGCTGCTGATCATCGGTGTCAGCTCCGATGTGCCGTGGTATGTGCACATGGTGCTCGGCATCGGAATCGGTTTCTTCTACCTCTACCAGATCATCGATGCGGCGCGAACCGCAAAGGCCATTCAGATGGGAGAGCCTGCTCCCGATCCGCTCGGACTTGCCTCGATGTTTGGCAGTGGCGGTGTCGCTACCGAAGGTGGCGAAAAAGCCGAAGGCACGAGGATTCCAATTGCAGCGGCGGTTCTGATTGCGCTTGGGGTCCTTTTCCTGATCAACACCGCCTTCGACTTCAGTTTGCATCGCTACTGGCCTTTGATCCTGATTGGCTTGGGCGTGTGGATGTTCGCCAGACAGTGGGGTTTGGTCGGTGGATATCGTGTGGGCTGCATGTGCGATCGTTGCAAGACGCGCAGGCTCATGGCCCCGGCGATCCTGATCACGTTGGGCGTGCTGTTCCTGCTTGATGAGGTTTCGACCATCGACTTCGGCAAGACCTGGCCGGCGATCCTGTTGGTGATCGGAGTGGTGAAGCTTGTGCAGAGTAATGCCTCCTACAACGGCCACGTCGGCCCGCTTCCTCCAGGAGCGCCGGCATATCCACCGAGTACCCCACCACCTCCGGGAATGCCGGGAACTTACCAGAACCCTGCGCCGAGCACGAGCGGAGCGCCTGACGCAAATGCCTCCTCTTCGAGCGAGGTGAAAAATGTCTAACCCTGTGACCACTCCGCAATACTCGCAGGTTCCGGTTCCGCCGCCGCTGCCGCCGCGCCAGCGTTCGTTCGCAGGAGCGGTGGTGCTGATCATCGTGGGGGTCATTTTCCTGATGGGCACAATGCGCGTGCTGTCCGTCGGAAAGCTGGCGCACCTGTTCGCGAGTTACTGGCCGGTGCTGTTAATTCTCTGGGGCGTCATCAAGCTCGTCGAGCATCAGCAGGCACAGCGCCATGGAATGCGCGCTTCGGGCATCGGTGCTGGAGGCGTACTGCTGGTAATCATGATCGTGGTTTTCGGCTTGATCGCGAATCAGATCGAGCGCGTGAACTGGTCGGGAATACGAGAAGAAATGGGGGATGACGGCGATTTCCCGAATATTTTTGGGGAAAGCTACAACTTCAGCGATCATCTGGAGCAGAATTTCCCCGCTGATGCCGGACTGAAAGTCATCGACAACCACGGTGCAGTCAGCATTCATGCTTCCGATGACAACAAGATCACCGTTGTAGTTCGTAAGCGAATCGGCGCTGAGAGTCAGGCCGATGCCGACAAATACAACGACCAGACGAAGCCCACCATCACTGCGATGGGCGGTCTCGTCACCGTTGACGCGAAAGTCGAGGGCGCCGGAGATCATGCAGTTGAAACCGATCTCGATATCTCCGTGCCCCGTAAAGCTGCCCTCACGGTCAACTCACGCCGCGGAGATGTGAACGTGAGTGGACGTACCGGGAATGTGGATATCTCAACCCAGCACGCGGACACTTCGGTCGACGACATCACCGGAAACGTCAAAGTCAGCCAGGAGAAAGGCTCCGTCAAAATTGAGCAAGTCTCGGGAGACGTGCACATCGACGGACGCGTCAGCGAAGTCACAGTCGCCGATGTGAAAGGCTCGGTTCAGCTCGACGGCGAATTTCAGGAGAGCATCAAGCTCGAACGCGTCGCCAAGACCGTAACTTTCAAATCTTCGCGCACTGACATGGAGCTATCGCGAATCGCAGGAACGCTTGATCTCGATTCCGACGACCTGCATGCGGAAGACATAACCGGTCCGTTGCACCTGACAACGCGGTCGAAGAACATTCGCCTCGATGGAGTTTCCGGTGATGTGCGCCTTCAGAACGATAACGGGACCGTCGAACTTGTGATGAAGACGCTGGGCAACGTGCAGGTCGACAACCGGAATGGCGACGTGCAGATCAGCGTCCCGGATAAAGCCGGATTCCGGCTTGATGCTCGTACTCGTGGCGGCGAGATTCAGTCTGACTTCCCGGATCTCAAGGTGAATAACGACGAGCACGAAGCGAAAGCGAATGGAACTGTAGGCAACGGCGCTTCACACATCGTCATCAACAACGAACACGAAGGCATAGAGATTCGCAGGGCATCGGCGGCGCCACCGGCGCCTCCGGCTCCTCCAGCGCCGGGCAAGGCGGGGAA
>DATJWZ010000498.1:0-16506 GCA_035500795.1 Candidatus Eiseniibacteriota bacterium
CGCTTCATCTGGTCGAGGATCGCCCCGCCGTATTCGCGCTTCCATTCCCAGACGCGTTCCACGAACTTCTCGCGTCCCATCTCGCGCCGCTTCTTGCCCTCTTTTTCGAGTTGCTTCTCAACCATCATCTGCGTCGCAATGCCGGCATGATCGGTGCCCGGTAGCCACAAAGTGATAAATCCGCGCATGCGATGCCAGCGCACAATGATGTCCATTTGCGTTTGGTTCAACATGTGCCCCATGTGCAGACGTCCCGTGACATTCGGCGGCGGCAGCAGCAGCGTGAACACAGGGCGAGTTTCCCCAGGCGGCGGCGTAGGAACGGAGAAGAGTTTTTCTTTTATCCAGTATTCGGCCCAACGCGTTTCAATCGCGCCCGGCTCATAAGCTTTAGGAAGTTCGTGCGGCATAGAAAGCAGTCAACACTCAACCACCGGCAATCCGTTAGCAAGCAGCCACTGAGAAACCACAACGCCTTGTCATCACGAGCGAGGCCGAGGGACTCTGCGCACTGACTACTGGACTGCTGAGTGCACTTTTGATCTTACCTGCGCACGAAAAGAAGGGTCAACGTATGCGGGGGGTGAGAACAGGAAGGGATGGAATATGCACCCCTGTCAGACCAACACAATGCAAAGAGAGCACTCGTTTAGTGTGCGAAGGAGGCGCTCGCGCGTGAGGTCTTCGGAAAATAAAAATCCAGGCAAAATCTGTAGTCTGCAATGGTCCGGGCTACCGCAATGATCATGAGTACGAACTGTTGGTGTTGTGAAAGAACGAAACCGGGGCGCCTGTGGAAGAGGACGACTGCTAGTGCTGCAGCGAGAATCGCGCAAAGATTAATAAGGGACCATTTCACAGAGTGCGGAGTGGTTCCTCGAGAGTGGACGTAATGCGAAGCCACAGCCCAAACCATATCGATGCCGAGCAACACTGCAAGCCAATAGAACGTCGCGATGCCTGACTTGATCAACAATCCAGCACCGAACAACAAGATAGCTTCAACCAGGAACACTCCCATACCCGAAGAGACTCACAACTCCATGGCGAGGTGTCAACGGTTCGATGTTGCGTTTGTGGGATTGTGGAAGTTGAGCTAGGGTGTGGGTAGCTGCCATCGGAGCTGATCCTCCTTTTGGTAGTCAGGGTCGCGTTGATGCTCGCAACATCAGCGCGTCCCGTCTAATTTTCACTCAGCGATGCTTCAAACGGGATCTCTTCATCGAAGAACTTTGAACTCGATAACCAAAAGCGCCGAATAAAGAGCTCATTCCAAATAGGAACGTGATGACCATAAAAATGCAAAGACTCCCAAAGCTTTGCCACGTGGATTCCGTTGCCGAAGCATCTTTGGCCCAGTCCTGTATAGACGCCATGCCCGCGAACATATGAACCGCAAAAGAAAACTCGTCCGCACGAGAATCCATTCCGATTGAGTTTGTTGAATTAAATCCCAATCGACGAAATTCGACTTCAATGATTTCTCTGATTTCATGTAAAAGTGTGTGGATTCGAAACGGTACATGGTCCGCATTTTGTGAGGTAAAAATTTTTCGTTTACCTCCGAATGACATATTGACGCCCAACAAATCGCGAGGAGAATTGCCTTGAATGAGTTCAATATTCGCCTGATTCAGGAACTTCTCCAAATCTGACATCCGAAAAACGATCGGAATGCTGAAATGCGAAACGAATGCCTCAGCGAGTACGTATTCGCTCGTCGGCCAGTCCTCACGGTGCTGAGATGTATACGATTCGCAGAAAGCGGTCAGCGAATCGTTTGAGTCTGTATCCATGGTGGTTGTTAGACTAAAGCAGCTTGCGACCGGTTAAGTTTTCGTACATTTCCACAATGAAACGCTGGGCATCCAAACTGAGCTTGGGTCCCCGACGGCGAGTTCCATGAGAGACCAGAGGATCGTTTTGGACTTCACGGTACGCATGCTCAATTCTTTCCTCTAGAGACTTGTTTTCGGTTTCAGGCGTCAAGTATCCAGCGGCGACCATCAGATTTTTAAGTGGTTCTTTGTAGACCTCGGACATTCGCCTAAGAATATCTGGGTGAGGTCGCTTCCGGTGTTCCCGCTCCAGTTGAGAGAGGTAGGCATTCGAAGCGACGCCAAGTGCCTCTGCTTGCTTCAGCGTCAACCGATTTCTTTTGCGCAACTCCTTGACGTACTCGCCGAAGTTGTCCATACGTGGAAGCCTATCATGTAGGTTTCCTTGCAGCAAGAATAAATTTGCTATTGACAAATGTGCGAAGCGGGGTGTTTATTTTATAGCAAGAATTTTCTTGCTGTTGACTAATCTATGCGTAAGCGCAAAGGTCAAAGGCGGATTGATAAAGCGCCCCGACGGTCATCGGGGAGGCACAACCCGATCCCCCCAAGAGCACAGAAGAGCCTCAATCGGGCAATGCGCGTCCTTGCTCGCGCGCGACGTACGGGAGAGTCGCTAACGTCTATTGCGCGGGACGAGCACATCGACCCACGTACCGTGCGCAAGTATCTCGGTTCAGAATTTCGTGGGGCTGGACAGCGGCCTACAAAAGCGGATAAGCGAAAACGTTACATGCTCGTACCCACCGTCCTGGGGAATACACCCGCGACTGTTCGAGGATCAAAAGAAGCCTCTCAACTAGGTCGGTATATGTCGGCCGTCGGGCGCTACCTTCGGACCGGCGAAACCCGAGGTTTGGCCAAGTTCAAACGGAAGTCCATAGCGGGACACGTTCTCATTACGGATCCCGACATTCTCAGTTCTCTTGCCGAGGCGGGTGCCTTAACGCTCGATGAAATCTATGCGACTCCGGAGGCATCGTCATGACGGAGGAAACGCCTATCCAGACGGCTCGACGCCTTCAAAGAAGAGCAGAGCAGAACCGCTGCTCGATTTGCGGACGCAAACTTGCAATCCAGAACCATCACGTCGCCGGACGCAATCACGATGCTGAATTGACCGCACCGCTCTGCACACCTTGCCACGATCAGATTACAGAGAATCTCCGCCGTGCTGGGGTGGATACCGGAATTGCCGATGAGCAACTCAGAAAACGGCTACTTGAAATTCCACTAGCCTTCTTGGAATTCGAAACTGGATTGAGTCGGCACACGATCGTACGAGCACGACGAGGCGAACCAGTACACGGGCGGTCATTGCAGCTTCTTAAGAATGTTGTCCGCCGAGTGCCAGTTCGAAAATGATCTCGTACAATTCACGGTTCCGAAGTTGATTGGAGATCGATATGGAAACCTGGAACCGCGAAGAACTCTATGCAGAAATTTGGGAACAGCCAGCAACAAAGGTAGCTGCAAAATACGGCATTTCGTCAGTTATGCTCGGTAAAGTTTGCCGCAAATTACAAATTCCCCGACCAGGACGAGGCTATTGGGCTAAGAAAGAATTCGGCAAACCAGTGAAGAAGATTCCATTGCCGGAAGCAAAAGACCTTCCCGTCGTTCAGCGTCTGAAGCAAGTGCCTGAGAATACAAGTACAAACTCCTCAAATCCCACTCCCGAGCCTACGGACGCTGAATATCAGCGGATACTTAAAATTGAAGCTCGCGCCGTCGCTGTCGATCCTGAGGCCCCACATCACAAGCTGGTTTCGGCAGCTGCGAAATGCTTGAAGCGTCATGAGCCCGACAACCGAGGACTCGTGCACGGATACTGGAGTGAGACCTGTCTCGATGTGCGTGTCTCAAAAAATTCGCTAGATCGAGCTCTGAACATAATGAATGCAGTTATTTTGCAGCTGGAAGCCGAGCAGTTCCCGGTGAGTGTTAAGCAGGATCATCACGGAACTAGAGCGCAGGTATTCGGCCAGCACATACCGTTTTCGATAGTGGAAAAACTTCGGCAGACTCGCACGGAGGTGAAAAGATCCACGTACACGGATATGCGAACGACGTATCAGCCGAATGGCGAACTCGAATTTCGTGCCGGAGAGGATTCTTACGGCTATCGCAAGTTCCGCGACGGCAAGACACAGAAGCTAGAAACTTTGATTTCCAAACTTGTGGGATCTGTGCTTCGCGAAGCTCGCGACCGAGCGATTCGGGCAGAAGAGCGGAGGCTGGAAGAGATTGAAGAGAGGAAGAAAGCGCAAGAGCGATTCGTCCTCCGAGAGAAGATTGAAGCCGAGGAAAAGAAAGTCCAAGAGTTGGAATCTTGGGTTACAAGCTGGATCCGCGCACAGCAAACACGAGAATTCGTTGTAGCTCTTGAGAAGCTTTGGAAGGAAAAGGGGCACGACCTTTCAGCCAATTCGACCAAAGGCGAACGTATTTTATGGATGAAACGTCAGGCAGACAGACTGGACCCTCTTGTCGAGAGTCCACCGTCAATTCTTGACCGAAAGCACGAACTTGGCCGATGGTAGTGCCTGAGAGTGATCAAAAACTGTTGGGGTCTTCTGATATGGAAGGAAGTGCTGGCGTAAGATTGTCGGGCACTATGAGGTCATCGCGTTTGATCCCGAGTTCGGACACAAAATCTTCACTCATAGTGGTCACCCAACTGTTGTGATAATTGACCAGCCAGCCATACTTGGCGACGACCGAATCGAGTTTGTCAGACTGTGAAATCTGGCTGATGATTAGATCCCTGTGTGCCTGGAGAAAGTTCAAATACAGGTTTGGGCCGACTTCGCCGTAAAATGCTCGCAGGTAGTCTACAAACCAAACTCCATCGCTACCTTTCTGTATTACTCGTACCAGCTGTTGAAGTTCGTCTTGCACCTCGTGGCCACGGAGTGACGGGTACTGTTCTAAGGCCCTAAAGAGTTCCGGATCGATCACGATACGAGGAGCACTCGAAACACTCGTCTCTAGTTCGTATGCTCGGATCAGAGCGGGTCCAAAAACGATCTTGTCTTGCACGAAGATATCGCCAATGGTGATTGCGCCCCGAAGGAGGACACCTTTGCCGATCAACTCCACTTGAACATAAACAAGGTCCATGATTTCGAAGAACAAGAGACCATCGCCGCCGTCCTTGAACTGAGTCCCTGAAGGTATCGGTGTCGTGCGAAGAACCAAATCAGAGAAGTTTGTGAAGGTGTTTCCGAAAGTAGTTGAAATCTCCGAACCGGGTGAGGATATCTTTGCTAGTGTTTGCAACTTTTGTGCAACATCGTCAGGATTAACAACGGTGCTGATGATTCGTCTGAATCCAAGAATGTCGATGTAGGAAACGATCGAGTTTGTATACTGTGCCACGTTTGGCTTCGCTCGATTCGAAGGGAAAGTTTAAATCATTCATTTCGGGACTGCACGAGGCTGCTGTGCAGGCCCAACAAAAGGGTACTGTCCCCTCATACGTAGGGGTGCATATTCCCTCCCTTCCTGTTCTCACCCCGTCAACGTATGCGGGGAAGGGGAAAGAGATCATGGCGGAGCGCCCGATATCAACATTGAGTTGGACGAGGAATCAGCATGGTCTGACAGGGCAACGCCTAACATAGGTTTCGGCTGCTAGGGTTGCTGCCGTTCTACCTGAAATAGTGTCGCGATACATTTCAATCCTAGCGTATGAATTCGAATCCCTTTTGATCCCCGACGGGAATTCGTAGAGCCGTTTTGCTCGGTGTACTACTGTAGTTTTCTCTCTCTTTACCACGAATTGCCTCTCTTGATCAGTTCCATTTTCCAGCCGTCGGGTACGATTGGAATCGTTACGTGAGTTCCGGGTGGAGCGTCCTGAACATAGCGAGCGTATTGGAGGAAATGCTCATCGGGAAAGGGGCGGTAGCGCCAATCCACGACAATGCCGATGATCATCACAAGGAGAAGCGCAGTTGCGGGAATGCTAAAAAGACGATTCGCTGCATAACGGGCACACCAAATCGAGGACCATACGAAGGCCAGCATCGGAAGAAACCAGTATCTAGCGGCGGCATCACCGGCAAGCACTTCCCAAAGAGGTTTGGGCCCGAATACGTAAGGGCTATGGAGGGAGGCGGCGAGCAGCGCGGCACAGTACACAACGAAAAGCTTCAGCTCGAGATTTGCCCATCGAACACAGTACAGGCAAATGGCGAACCAGCAGAAAGCGGCAGGCACAATTAAAAACATCGGTGACCTGAGGGCGTACGGGTGACTGCCAAACAGGGAGCCCGCAACAATGTCTCCCCCAATCATTCTCAGGAATAGAGCAAGATTCGCTCCCAAGTCTCTTTTGGCGCGCAAGCCGCCAAAGACGAGCACCATTGTTTGAGTTACTGCGCCGATGCTCATTACAGCAAGAATTGCCAGGCTCCATGATCGGCGCCGGGACCACCAATAAATCAGCACTAAGGGAGCAAGCACGATAAAGAATGGTCCGCTGAATCCTCCTAGGGCAAAGAGGAGAAGGTCAAAGTAACGGCCTGCCCAGCCTTTAGGCGGGGCGGCAAAGGCGAGCAAGACTCCCGCGAGCGCGATGTGCCACTGCGAATTTGTGAGGACTACATGCACCTCTTGAGCATTGGGAAGAGCTACATACACGGTGGCAAACAATATCCGCGTGGAAAGAGGAGCCCATGTGCGGCAACGCTCGGAGAGCAGAATCGTGGCGGGTAGGACCTGAATGAGTGCGCCGATGAGAGCCATGACGAGCGGTGCATGTCGCAGAGGTGCCAGCAGGGCCAACCCGGTACCGAAGCGCGGCAAGGTCTGGAGGTAACCTGCCTGGGAAATCAAGAGCGACTGTAGCCAACCGTAGTTATATGCCTGCGCGTACCAGACAGTTCCATCTTCGGCAAAGAACTGTGCATGAATGAAGAGGCTGGGACACCGGCTAAATAGTGCCACCAGTATGAGCCCGAAGACGATCAACTGCGCGGAATGTGACAGCCCATCACGCTTATCAAGTGCCTCTTGGACATGTCGAATATTTATTCCCAGCCTTGGGGACGCTTCTCTGGCAGGCTTCTGGTCGGCCAAGACATTCAGGACTTTCGACATTCAGTGATCCAAACCTTCTTCTGCTTTCTTGCTCGTGCGGGTTAGTCCGATTACGCGCGCGTCGACCTCTGGACCAGTTTGACCCAGTCCGTTCCGCTATCAATGCGTTTTGATTATCTGATAGCCAAAGCCAGAGAATCATACACCGTCGCATGCTTGTAACATAAACCAAAGGACTGTTGGCTGAGTGGGATGCAGCATTTTCCCAAAGGTGGCGTGACCTCGTCAAACCGAACCAGAATTAGGCGCGGCTACTTCTTCTTCCCCAGTTTCTTGGCGATCTCTTCGACAATCTTCGGGCGCATATCGGCGAGCACGCTGTCAACGATGTTCGCGATCTCCGGATCGTTGTCGAGCGCGGCCACTTCTTCCGGACTGCTCTCGGCCCCGGCGGCGACAGCCTTGGCGGCTTCGTCCTTCAGTTCAGAAACATCTTCAGAATCCTTCGCACTCTTGCCGTCGCCTGTCTCGCGGATCTTCCGCCAGCTTGCCCACGCGGCGGCCGTCGTAGCCGTCACTTCCGATTCCTTTTTTGCCATTTCGTCCATACCTCCAGCGATAGGCCTCTCAGAATGTGGGGCCGGTACTTCGGCGGCAGCTTCCTCTGATTTTGTGTCGGAAGCCTCCGATGCCACCGACGCACTCACTTCTGGCACAGCAACCTGTGTTTCACTCTGGGGCTGATCTTTCGAAATCTCTGATGGTGCGGCGCTCTCCATCGCAGCATCGGCCGGCTCAGGTTCTGCCGCTGTCAATTCGACAGAATTCTCCACCTTCACAACCTCTGAGCCGATGGGTTCTTTATTCTCTGTCGGAAGGCCGAGCTCTTTTTCGGAGGGTTGGATCTCGGAACTCGTGACCTCAGGAGTGGCTAACGATTCCTGCGCTGAGCTTACGTACGGAATCGGTTCTTCATTAGCCTGCTCAGAAATTGGCGGCGCGTTAACCGTGAAATCCGGAACCTCGGTCTTAACAGATTCACTTACGCTGCTGGTCGCCTCAGCGAATGAGGTCGTAGCCTGCGGCGGAGGCACTTCCTCGATCGTGCCTGGCGCTGAGCTCGCTTCAACGGTTGGTGCCGGAGTTTCTACGAAGAGAGCTGGCGGAGCGATCGCAGCCATTGTAGCCGCATCCGCCTCTAAATTCGTCGGCGCGATCTCAGCGCGCTCAGGCTCAGCGGCAACGGCGAACGAGGCTGCCTGTTGCATCTCCTGCTCGAGCGACAAAGAAGCTTCTTCCGAACTCAGTGCCACCGCCACAGCAGTCCACCGCGGGCCGCCAACACCTGCCGCGGCCGCAACGGCCATGGTTGCGGGTTCCTCTACTCGAGCCGCTTCTGTGCCGATGATGTCTTCGGGTTTCTTCGATTCCTCAGCAGCTTGCTGTTCGAGGCCCGCAATCGCGGCGGTGACTTCGGACGAACTCGGCGTGACTTCGGCTTCCGTCGCCCTTACCTCCGCGCTCGTTTGCGGAGCCGGATCAGGAATGACGTTCGCAGCCGCCTGCACCGGAGTTTCCGCTGCCGGAATCTCTTCTTTGCTTTCGGTACTGGCGGGCTTCACGGCCGGAATCTCAGTTGCAACAGTGGGTTCTTCTGATGTCTTTACCGCCGGCGCCTCTGGTGCCTTTTCCCTAGGCTTCTCGCCGACCGAGGGCTCTTCCGCAATCTTGCCCTTGACCTGAGCTGCCGCGGCCGCCAATGCAGCAATCTCTTCCGGCGTAACGTCTTTCGGCAGTCCTTCCGGAGCCAAAGCCGAGACATTCACCCGCTCGTCTTCAGTTGAGGGGTTCGCCGCTGGGTGTTCCTCAGGCTTGTGCTCGACGACCGTGCGCAGGTCTTTGTTGACCGGATTGTAGATCGCACCTTCGTCGACATCCGCGTCCTTTTCTTTCTCTTTTTCCTTTTTCTTCGGGAATACTATGCGGCTCTTCCACCCGGAGTCTTCTTCGACGGCCATCGAGCGGTCGAAGCGTTCGTCAATCGCCGCGGTAGCACGCGCGAAGCGCCCCGGCTTCGAAGGCTCAGAGCGCGGCACAACCTTGTCTTCAAGTTTGCTTAGAGCGCTCAGCAGCTCGCTGGCTTCAAAAGGCTTTACGATGAATGCGTCGGCCCGAACCCGGCGGGCTTCTTCTGGCTTGAACGGCTCCAGCTTTCCAACCGTCAAAAGAATGGGAATTCGTGAAGTGTCGCCCGCTTCCTTCAGCCGTTGGCACACTTCCAGCCCGCTGTACCCAGGCATGTAGACGTCGAGCACGATCAGGTCGGGTTTGTGCTCGCTTACCTTCTTCAGCGCCGCCGACCCGTTATTGACCGTAATGACTTCGTATCCCGCATCCGCGAGGATTTTCCGCCCCATATTCTGGGCGGTTACGCTATCGTCGGCGAGCAGTATCTTCCGGGCCAAAGGCTTATGTCCTCTGATGAGGGGAGATAACGCGAAGGTAACGCGCCGCCCAACCTAAGTCAATGATGCAAAAGGGAAGTAACACGTTACTAGTGGTCAGCACCTAGTGAGCGAAAGTGACGGCAATGGCCGCCTCTGAAAGCCTTCCTTCGGGGTTTGTCATTCCGAAGCGCAGGTTAAGCACGAGGAATGTGTTGTTGTTTGATGTTTCGTGCGGCAGCTCAGGCACGAAATGTACAACTCACGTGGAGCAAGCCGACGACCGAAGCCCGACGACCGATAGCCGATTTAGAACGGGATTACCTTCTTCAATCCGCTCTTCTTGTGCTTCTTGCTGCTCGAAATATCCTGATCGCTCGCGGGCACTGAATCGTCGTTACTCTTTGCTGAATCCTTCGAGGAAGATGCTCCCTCCGGAATCTCGTTGACCTGTGTCGGCGGCGGCAGGTTCTGATCTCCCGTATTCGGCGTCAATTCGTTGGAGTCCGCCGATGCCGTCGGCTTCAGTTCATTCGGATCATTCGTCGCCGCGGGAGCCGGAGTCGGCTCCTTAATGGTCACACCCAACGGGGTCTGCAGCGTCGAACTGGCATCGGCCGATGGTGCTACGCCCGGCTGATCCGGCTTCACGATCTCAGCGCCAATCGCCGTCTTGTCGGCCATGCCCATGGCCCCCATCGTTTCTTGTCGCACGACATCCGTGGCCGGAATTGGCACAGGTTCCACCAGGTTCGGATTGCCTACCTGCGTCGCCCGCGCGACATCCGGTCCCTTCTTGATGAGTCCCGTCATCCGCTGCATCATCGAGCTTTCGCCGCGGCTCTCGATTTCTGCCTTGTTCTGTGCAACCGCAGCCTTGGTCGGTCGCGGAATCGGCTGGTGCAGCGCCGCGAGACGTTTCTTCGCATCGTCCGCTCGGTCCATTAGCGGATACCGCGTCAAAATCTTGGCATAGGCCTGTGAAGCATCCCTCGTGAACTCCTCGGCGTATTTCGCCTTGGCGGCTTCGCTGACACACCCACGTGGAAATCCCTTTGCATCGCACGTTGGAGAATTCCGGATCCGCGCCATCTGACCTTCATAGTTCTGCCCAAGCAGCCACGCTGCCTCATCGGCCCTGCTATACAGCGGATACTTGTCGAGCAGCGATCTCAATCGCGCAATTGATGCCGGATAGGACTCACGCAAGTAATAAAACCGGCCGATATTGAACTCCCGGTCTGCCAGCACTTCCTGCACTTCCAGCAGCTTCCGCTTCGCTTCCGGAACCAGCTTGCTGTCCGGATACGTCAGGATCATCTTCCGGTACTCATCCTCGGCCCGTTTCGCGTGCGTGTAATCGCGGTCCGCCTTCTCCATCTGCTGGTAGTGGATGTTGGCGATCTTCAGTTGCGCTTCGGCGGCTTCTGGCATGTTCGGGAAGAAGATCTCGAAGTCGCTGTATTCCTGCTCGGCCTGTGCCAAAGCTGCAGTTCCACCCTCTGCGTACCAGGAATCGCCCACCGCCAGCTTGGCGCGCGCAATATATTCTGAGTCCGGATAGGTATTGATCAGCGTCTGCAAGGTGAGCCGTGCCACGTCGAAGCGGTTGTGCCGCATCGCGTCCATCGCCTTGTCGAACAGCACCTTGTCCGGCTGTTTCGAGCCAACACCAGCCAGCGGATTGACAGACTTCTTATTCGTGCAGGCTGCGGTAAACGCCAGCAGGATTCCCAGCACCGCAATGAGATGGACTCGACGCAACATTAAGACCTCGGAAACTTACGATTTTCAATTGCCACTTGTCGGCTCAAGCAGTTTTTGAATCGGCAATCCACATTTGGCATTCGGAAATGCTCAGATTTTCAGCAGTGCCGCCTCGGTCGCCGCCTTGAGCAACGTCTCGGCATTCTTCCTTGGATCACCCTTCCCGAACACCGCGTTGCCCGCTACCAGAATTTCCGCCCCAGCTTGCACCACATCCGCAACTGTGTCCAGTGCGACTCCGCCATCGACCTCAATGCGGTATTGCAACCCTCGCTGGCTTCGAATTTCAGCCAACCGCCGCATTTTGTGGAGAGTAGAAGGAATAAACTGCTGCGCTCCGAATCCCGGATTGACCGACATCACAAGCACGTAATCCACAATGTCCAGCACTTCTACAAGTGTCTCAACTGGCGTCGCCGGGTTAATCACAACCCCGGCTTGACATCCATGGCTCTTGATGAGGTGCAGCGTTCGGTTCAAGTGCACGCAGGCTTCCTGGTGAACGGAAATCCAGTTCACCCCTGCATCGGCAAAAACCGGAATGAACTCATCGGGATTCTCTATCATCAAGTGCGAATCGAGCGGCAGGTCGGTGACTTTCCGCAACGACTTCACCACAGGGGGCCCGATCGTCAGGTTCGGAACGAAGTGCCCGTCCATGATGTCGACATGGATAAGGCTGGCTCCGCCCTCACAGGCAGCACGCACCTGTTCCCCAAGCCGCGCGAAATCAGCCGAAAGAATGGACGGTGCTAGTTCGATCAAACTCGGGCCTCAGAACCTGATTTCTTGCAAGTCGGCGCTTGTGCAAATTTTATCACGCAAGTCTTACGTGGCGCGGGCGCCTCGCCCGCGAAGTGCCGAAAGCAAGTCAAATGAATCCCGCTGCCGCGCAAATTACTGACTCTTATTGAGCCTTCCACCCCAAAGCCCTGCGTCCGGCATACCTCAGCGCGCATGTTACCCTCGTCGTTCGTGTCCCAACTACCCCAGTTCGCACCCGCCGCCTATGCCGTGACGGCCGTCTTTCTCTGGGGTGCCTCCGACTTCGCCGGTGGATACGCCTCCCGGCGCGCCAATGCCTTCGTTCTTACCGCCTTTGCGCACCTCTGTGCCCTCGTCTGGATGTCGGTGATCGCGTTCGCTTCCCACGCCTCGCTTCCCGATCAGTCGAGCATGCTGTGGGCGATTCTCGCTGGCGCCATAGGCGGTTTCTCTTTAGCCATCTTCTACGGAGCACTGGCAGCCGGTCAGATGGGACTGAGTGCACCCATCGCTGCTCTACTAGGCGCTGCCATTCCGACGATGGTCGACATCGCCCTCCGGGGAGCGCCGAGCCGCTGGTCGCTCATAGGTTTTGCCTTGGCCATCATTGCCATCTGGCTGATCACGCGACCCGACGCGAAGAATGACACCAGTGCGGAAAAAGGACCGCCCAAGGGAGTCACGGCCGCAGCGCTCGCCGGCGTAGGGTTCGCGGGTTTCTATCTTTGCATTCACCAGGCAACCGGTTCCGCGATTTGGGGCGCTGCCATCACCCGCATCGGATCGCTCACCGCAACCGCCATCGGCGTTGTCGCGATCGGGGCCCCATTGAAACTCGATCGTCCCGCCCTCGCTTTGGGATTCTTTGCCGGACTGTTCGACGTCACCGGCACCGCCTTCTTCATCTTCGCCAGCGAGCACGGCCGCCTCGACGAAGCGGTGGTGATTACTTCTTTGTACCCGGCCATTACAGTTCTACTCGCCCGTCTCGTCCTGAAAGAACACTTCAGCCGCTGGAAGTTCATAGGACTGCTCGCAGCCTTGGCAGCGGTCCCCTTGATCGCAGCAGGGTGAACCGAACCTTTGTCATTTAGAAGTGTGATTTTGCAAGGAATATGCTGTTCGCGTCGAGAAGCGATGAAACCCTTCGTTCACGGCGAATGCTGAAAGCGTTTGGTTTACTTGCTCTCGGTACGTACGACTCGCAACTCGGGACTCTACACTGGTAGCATCCCAGCGTGCCCCTTCTCGAAGTCCGTAACGTGACCAAAGTCTTCCCAGGTGGCGTCCGTGCTGTCGACGACGTCTCCCTCGGTATTCAATCCGGCGAGACTCTCGGGTTGGTCGGCGAGTCCGGCTCAGGTAAAAGCACACTCGGTCGCCTGATTCTGCGGCTGATCGAACCCACCTCTGGGAATATCCAGTTCGAAGGGAGAGAGCTTCTCGCCGCCAGCTCCGGCGAAATGCGTCGCCTCCGACGCGATCTCCAGATCATCTTTCAGGATCCCTTCGCGTCACTTGATCCGCGCTTCCGAGTGGAAGACATCATCGCCGAGCCCCTGATCATCCATGGCAAGAATTTCGACTCACGCGGAGAGGGAGGACTCCAGCCGTCCGCTCGAGCGCAACGCAACCTTCGCGTCTCCGAACTCCTCCGCGCCGTCGGCCTCGACGAATCCGCTCGCACCCGCTACCCGCACGAATTCTCCGGCGGACAACGCCAGCGCATCGGCATCGCCCGCGCCCTCGCTCTCCGTCCAAAATTCATCGTTTGCGACGAACCCGTCTCGGCCCTTGACGTCAGCGTCGGCGGCCAGATTGTCAATCTGCTCGCCCAGCTTCAACGCGACTTCGGCCTCACTTATCTCTTCATCTCGCATTCCATGCCAGTCGTTCGCTATCTATCGACTCGAATCGCTGTAATGTACAAGGGAAAAATCGTCGAAGTCGGCAGCACCGATCTGATCACCACAAGCCCGGTTCATCCCTACACGCGCAGCTTGCTCGATGCGACTCCGCAGCTATCCGCTTGAGTCACTCCCCCGTTCTGTCGGTTTCATCAGGCGAGATGAGTGCGAGCCAAGTACGCCCTCGACGTGCTCAAATTTGGCCGGTTCGAAGTTCAATTTCGGATTGGTCCCGAACAAACTCATAGAGGTGTCCCATGGCTACTTCGCGTCGAACTTTTTTAGGAGTAACTGCCGGCGCGGCGGCATCAACTGTCGTCCCGCGTCTGGCTGCACTGATCCCGCCTATTCAAAATGCATCTGCCTCTTCTAACCAGGCCGTTGCCCGGGTCAAGGCAGCACAAATCGTAAACTCCTTCGATCCCGATGAAGCTCTCGCCACCTCCATGGACATCCAGTCCCGCGAGTCGATCAACAAGATCTACACACCTGAAATGGTGAAAGAGTGCCTTTCTGCGGGATGGGGACCGATCAGCTACCGCTTGCACACTCCCGAGACCATCGATTATTGGCATTGGAATCCCAAAGGCCGCTGGTCTGACGAAGCCAATCAGCGCGGATATTTCATTGGCAGTTCGGAACTAGGCGACCCTATTCGTGATTCCTTCGGATACAGCCTTCCCCACCGCGGCTGCACCCACAATGGCGGCACCGAGGGCGGATATTCCCGACTGACCGATGGCGATCCCAAAACCTTTTGGAAGAGCAATCCTTATCTGACCAAGCAGTTCACGCACGAAGACGACTCATTGCATCGGCAGTGGATCATCGTCGATCTCGGCGAATACTACGATGTAAACGCAATCCGCATTGACTGGTGCGAGCCCAGCGCCCGAGAGTACGAAGTGCAGTATTGGGTCGGAGCCGATCCCATGAACTGGGAAGAGCCCGCTCTCGACTCTACCGGACAAGGCGGCGACTACCTTCCCGTTTCCAATCAGGCCATGGGCGACTGGCATCGTTTCCCTAACGGTGCGGTCCACGAGGGCAAAGGTGGCAGCGTAACGCTCAAACTTGCGGACAATCTGATCGAGACCCGCTGGGTTCGAGTCGTCATGACGCAATCGTCCAATCAACCGGGCCCGCATGGTACGGACGACATCCGCCACAAAGTCGGATACGCAATGTATGAAGTTTATGTCGGCCAGATAAAATCCAATGGTCACTTCGTCGACTTTGTGAAGCACGCTCCCGACGGCCACAAGCAGTCCGCGACCTATTGTTCTTCAACGGACCCATGGCACACAGCGCAAGACCTGAATCCGCATGGAGATCAGACCGGCTGGGATATTTTCTACACTAGCGGTATCACCAATAACCTGCCCGCACTCATCACCGTTCCCTTGATATATAGCGTTCCTGAAGACGCTGCCGCGATGATCGCGTATCTGAAAAAGCGCGGATATCCCATCAGTTGGGTCGAAATGGATGAAGAAGCCGACGGCCAGTTCTACATGCCTGAGGACTACGCGACTCTTTACATTCAGTTCGCCGACGCAATGCTGAAGGTCGATCCCACGCTCAAGCTCGGCGGACCCGTGTTCCAGGGAATCAACCAGGATGTTTCGGTCTGGCCCGACACGCGCGGGAATAAGTCTTGGTTCGGCCGCTTTTATAACTACCTGAAAACGCGCAACCGTCACGGAGACTTAAAGTTCGCTTCGTTCGAGATCTATCCCTACGAAGCCTGCTCTATGAAATGGGAGGATCTGTACCGAAACCGCGAAATCACGCGCAAAACTCTTCAAGCTTTCCGCGACGATGGATTGCCAGCTTCCGTTCCGCTGATGAACACAGAAAGCAATCTCTCAGGGTCCCTATCCGGATACATGTCCGATATTTTTTCGGCCCTGTGGCTGGCCGACAACGTCGGCAGCTTTTTCGAAGACGGCGGCGCGCTGTATATTCATTCGCCGATCGAGCCCAGCCGTATCGAGCATGGCTGCCAAGGGTTTGCAATCTGGGCGAACGCTCTTCTCGACCGCGATGAGAAGCTTATCGGCTACACCGCTTTTTATCACGCGGGTCGCATGATCAATAACGAGTGGGTGACGCATCGCACGGGAATGCATCACCTCTACTCGGTCGATGTCAGCGTTGAAGACTCCGCCGGAAATGATCTGGTTACCAGCTATGCCGTCAAGCGCCCCGACGGCCAATGGGCTTTGCTGCTGATCAACATGGACCGAGAGAACCCGCATTCCATCCAGATTGCCTTTGATAACAAAGGCAAGACGGCGCACTTTTTTGGCGCAGTCCGGACGATCACTTTCGGCAGCGAACAATATGTTTGGCACGGCGAAGATGCCACCGCACACGCCGATCCAAATTTGCCGCCGGTAGTTTCTTCGGTGAATGCGTCAGCACAAACCGTGTTTACGCTCCCTAAAGCTTCGGTCACGGTCTTGCGCGGCGAGGTCGCGGGCCTCAACGCCTGACAGGAGCGTGCGCCCTAAACAGTTCTTGTCATTCCGACGAGTCGCGAAGCGACGTGGGAGGAATCTGCTGGCCCTTCCCACGTAACCGCGCCGCCCACTCAAATGATTCCCAGCAACAGTCGCGGGTGAAGTTCGGGGCGCAAACTGCGCCACCACAGCGCAGTCGTCGTACTTGCTAGATCCGCATTCTTCTTCTACTCTTGCAACCAATCGTCTCTGGGGTAACTCCTAGATGTATTGC
>DATJWZ010000499.1:0-1267 GCA_035500795.1 Candidatus Eiseniibacteriota bacterium
CCGGTGAGATTCTCGCGCCGCTTGAGCAGGCACCAGCGGGATTTCTTGAGCACGGGCTCATAACCGTCGCGAGTCATGCGCCGGGCCTCGTCGGCACGAACTTCGTCGATGGCCTTGTTCATCTTGGCGACGATGTGAAAGCGGTCGAGGATATTCAGGGCATTCGGGCAATGACGCTCGATCATTTGAAGATAAGGCTTCCACATGTCCGAACACACGAATTCAACCTTCTCACACAGCTCCTGTCCGATCATGGCAAAGAACTTCGCAAAGCTTTCCTTCGTGCGCTCCTGTCCAACCCAGAGCAGTCGCGTGCACCCGGCTTCGATCTGGTAGACAAGCGTGAGGTAATTGTGTCCTTTCCCGTACTGGATCTCATCGACACCGAAAGCGCTGATCGTTCCAAGTTCCCGGTGATTCAGTCCCCACTCGACCACCCATTGCACTGCATTGAAGACCTTCTCCCAGCTGGTTCGAAAGCTGAGTGCGGTTTCTTTCCAGGACAGCTTCCGAGCCCATTGCGCCAGGAAGATCATGTAAGCGCGGGTGAGCGTGTGCTTGCCATTGGCCCACGGCAAAGCCTCGACCTTCACGCCGCAGGCACGGCAATCGACGCGTCGCATGGTATAGAGCAGAAACACGGCAAAGCCCCAGACGGGGATAAACTCGAAGCGGCGCTGTGTGAGCGAGTCGTAGCCCCGCGCGGGCTGGTTACAACATGAGCAAATCGGCTTTGAACCCTTTCGCGGCCGAACGTCGATCTCGATGGATTGGGTTGCTTCGCACAGCCGCGCACCCTCATATACAAATCCGGGAAAATGATGACATGCGTTAAGCAGACGGGTCAGCAACATGGTTAGCAAGCACAGAACCGGCAAGGAAAAATCCGCCATTGTCGCCGATGAGCAGCAAGCGCTCGCGCAGTACGTCCCAGACATGCATAACTGGCCTACGTCGTGGAGAGTCGACGACGAAGACATTTCGACTGGACGGGAAATCGTTGCCATACTTACGCCTTTCCTTGAGCATCTCCTGACCTCGGGATACGCACGCAAGACATTGCTTCGGCACCGCGATCACATCTGGATGCTCGGCGGCGAAATGATTCGAAGCCGCCATGAAGATCCCGATCGCCTTGCCCTCCCGGTGGAAACCCTCCTGGACGAACTCATCGAAGAAGATGGCGGACCCCTCATTTGGCCAGCTATCTCCGAGTCCGAACAGGATTCCTTCGATGCAACATGCCGCAAGCTCTATAAGTATCGGA
>DATJWZ010000500.1:0-10748 GCA_035500795.1 Candidatus Eiseniibacteriota bacterium
CCCAGATCGAATTCCGGCTTCGCCAGGCTATGGACATTCCCCTTTAGCTGCACCATCTCACCGCTGTAAAGAGACGTCGTAATGCGATCGCTGGTTTGAGCTTGGCTCAGGCTGGAACACCCGACCACGGCGATCAAAAGACACACGAGGGCCCAACTCTTCATAAAACGCTCCCATGTACCGCAAAGGCTTGAATCTAAACTTATAACGGCTTTATCCCTCTTCGATCAAGAGTACGGCCCCGAAGGTTGTATTAGGGCAAACACTTGACATCATAGAAAGTTTTGACAGGCCATGTTCGCTTCCTGCTGCCCTGAAACAAGCGGAGAAAACGGGCGAAACCGAGGAGAAAGGCGTCCGAGACCAGCGAGAACGGGCAAGACAATCGGCGTCTGCCCTATCCCTACCGTATACTGCCGGATTCGAGCGCATGAGCCCTTCCGCACCTTCCAAACCGCGCCTCGCCTACATCGACTGGATGAGAGGGTTGGCGTGCGTCCTGATGTTTCAGACGCACTGCTACGACGCATGGCTCGGCGGCAGCGCGCGGCAAAGCCGCTTCTACATGTATTCGCAGCTGGGCGGCACATTTCCCGCTCCTTTATTTCTGTTCCTGGCGGGGATTTCTTTCGCGCTCGTTACAGAAAAGCTTAGACAGAAAGGCCGTTCAACGGGGCAAATTGCCCGGAGCACAATTCGCCGGGGCGCGGAAATCCTCGGCTTTGGATTGCTGTTTCGCCTGCAGGAGTACGTGATCGCATGGGGATGGGCGCCGAAAAGCGACCTGCTTCGGGTCGACATCCTGAACACTATCGGCGTGTCAATGATGCTGATGGGGGTCCTTTGCTGGATGGTGCTGGGTCTATGTGGAGCGGGCGCCCCCGCCCGCGAAATGCCGAAAGCGAAGATAGCTCCGCAAGGTGGCCAAACCAGAATCTACTTGATCTTGGCGGCCGGCGCGACAGCGCTCCTAATCTCTCTTCTAAGTCCCATGCTCTGGACCACATGGCGCCCCGACTGGCTCCCATGGCCCATTGAGTCGTACATCAACGGGGTTCACAATCTCGCCACACCACAGGCCTGGCTATTCCCAATATTCCCCTGGGGTGGATTTGCGTTCGCGGGTCTCGCTGTGGGATTTATCCTGCAAGGCCAATGGACGCGGACCTACGAGGCGCGAATGTTTTTTGCTTTGGGTGGAATTGGGTTGCTGCTGATTGAGCTTTCGCGCTGGCTCGATGCGCAGCCGCGCCAACTCTATCCCGTCTACGATTACTGGCACACGAGTCCAGAATTCTTTCTCATTCGGCTTGGGATGTTGCTGGTCATCCTCACGGCCTGTTATGCATGGTGCCGGTGGGGCCTGGCGCAAAAAGGATTCAGCCCGCTGATCCAGTTAGGGCAGGCATCACTGGTCGTGTACTGGGTTCACCTTGAGTTTGTGTACGGCAGAGTCTCGATTCTCACAAAGCATGCGCAGACGATCGGCGGAGCTTCGCTCGGATTGCTGATCATCTGCGTCGCGATGACTCTGCTGGCCTACATCAGGACGCACTTCAAAGGATGGATGAATCGGCGCGAGCCGGAAATCAAATCTCCTCGACCTGCGGTGATGAGCGCGCCCCAAGCGCATTAACTCAAGAAGCTCCAAATCGCGAGCTCAGGGCTCGGACACGTGCTTTACAAAATCGACGACCTCGCGTTCGGCCCAGCGTCCGTCGTATCCGTCGCCGTCGGGCTCGCCGACGAAAGCGCAGTGCCCACCGTCGGCAGTCTCGACATACGTAATATTCGGATTGCTGCCGATGCTCTTGATCGTCTCTGGCCGCATTCTTATGAATGGATCATTTGCCGCATGAATGATAAGCACCGGCACGGCGATCTTGTCGACGACGTTCGCCGCTGCGGCACTGGCATAGTAATCGTCAGCACCTTCAAATCCGCAGTAGTGAGCCGTGACCCGATCATCAAATAGCCGCAAGCTCGACACTCCTCGCAAGCGCGCGGGATCGAAGTGATCGGGAAACAACTTCGCCTTGCCTCGAAAACGCCGGAAGAGTTGCAGCAGGAAATACCATTCGTAGATTCGGTTCGCAGGTTCGTGCAGGGCATCGGCCGAGGCCGCAAGATCCATCGCAGGACATACAGCGGCGACCGCGCGAAACTCCCTTGGCCCGTTGCTTCCCCATTCGCCCGCCGTCTTGAGCACGAGATTTCCGCCCATAGAAAAGCCAATCAGGGCAAAGCGGGATACGCCGTCACTCTCGATAACATTACGCGCGACAGCAGCCACATCTCCCGAAAGGCTGGAGTTGTAGAGCGTGGGCGCGCAATGATCCATGCCGCCACAGTTGCGCTGGTTCATGAGCACAACGTTCATGCCCGCCGCCAGGCCATTTCGCGCAATGCCGGCCATGTACTGAGACTCCGACGATCCCTCAAGTCCATGCACGACGATGAGCGTCATCGCCCCGGTGCGCTTTTCTGCTTGCCAATAGCACCAGCAACGCACCTGAATTCCGGGCGCGACTTCGACTAAACGCTCCGCCGCCGCAGGCAAGTGAATCTGTCGTGGCATCAGGAAGCTGGCAATCGTTTGCACATGTCCGCCACCGAGCCATCGCCGCGCGCGGAATGGCGAGCGAACTTCCCATTGTTTTGGCATATGGGCGGCCGCCGTCGCCTGCTCTCGAGACCCTTCGATTTGCGAACTCCCCACAAATTGATTCTAATAGGTGTCGGAGTCGCCTATGCCCATTTACGAATACATCTGCAAGGAATGCAATCACCAGTTCGAGGCCCTTGTGTATGGCAAGGAAAAAGCCGAGTGCCCGAAATGCCACGCCAAGAAACTCGAACCGCAACTCTCTGTTTTTGCGGTATCGGCGAAGAGTTCGTCTGCTCCGTCGACGAGACCGGCTGGCCCTTGCGGTTCGTGTGGCGACCCACGCGGTCCCGGCTCGTGTTCCATGAACTAAGATTGGATAAACTCGCGCTGGCGGCTGACGCTTTCACACTGCGGCCCCGTAGCTCAATTGGATAGAGCATTGGTCTTCGGAACCAAGGGTTGGGGGTTCGAGCCCCTCCGGGGCCGCCAGAAATTCTCTCGTAACGCTCTGGAAACTATTCTCGCTCCGCCTGCGTGGTTCGAAAATTTCGTCCTTCGATGAATACCGAAGGATTTCGAGCGGTGCACCGTCGTGCCGAAATTATTTCCGCGTCATCCGCAACTCGATCATCATCCGTTCTTCTCCTTTTTCGTCGATCAGGAAGTGACGGTGAAGTAGCACCCGGCCGTCTTCCTCGAGATGCGCACGAGCCACGGTCTTGCGCCCAGGATGTTCGGTGTCGAGCGGTGTCGTCCACAGCACAATATTCTTCCCGTCAAACGTGCCATCGCTTTGGCGAATGGACATGCTCGTCTGCCGCGAATCGAACCACACGGTGGTAAAGCGGTTCGTCTTGGAATCGAAGCCTGAGATTCCAGTGCCAGTGCTCGTGCTTCCATCAGGATTCGAGAATGTGAAATCGGACTGCAGGAACTTGCCGTCCTGGATCATATATTGCTTGCACGTGCCCTTGGTGACGATCGGCTTGCCGTCCTTAGGGAAGAATGACTTCACGACGTCCCAGTCGCCGGCAAATTGTGCCAGCAACTTCTGACCGGCCCCCGGAGCATTTGCTGGTTCGTATTGGTTATGCGTTTGCTGTGCGACGGCTGCAGTTGCAAGGAGCAAGAGTGTGAAGATCCATTTATTCATAGCAACGCGGATGATATGCGAAAAATGTGAGCAGTGCACGCCTGCGACGATCAGAAGCTCAACGTAACCAGAAATTGCAGCGACCGGGCTGGGAGCTGATTTGTGATTCCCGTCAGCGGCGTTCCCAAACTTGCCGGTGCAGTTGCATCATTCCCCCAGGTCCCGACGTAGCCGACGAAATTTGGATGGTTGAAGACATTGAAAGCCTCAGCGCGCAAGTTCAGCGCAACACGTTCGCCACCGAGCGGAAACCGGCGTTCGATGAAGGGAGAGACATCGTAGATTGCCCTTCCACGGCCTGCATTGCGCGGGATCACCACGCCATCGACTACCGGCCGATCCGTAGTCGCGCCCGTATCGCCGCTATTGGTGGTTCCGGTAACAATGTTGTAAGGCAGTCCGCTCCCGAACGTCCCAACTCCGCCGATTTGAATATCAAGCGGCGCGACAAACGTTCCGCTCAGCACGAATCGGTGGCGTTGATCGAATATCGCAGGACCAAGCTCCTCGCGTCCGGTAAAGTTCGGATCGTTTGGATTTTGGCCTGGAATGTCTGGATCGACCGTATCGAGCGCATGTGACCACGTATAGCTGGCGAGCATCTGGAGCCGGTGGTTGAAGCGGTGGTTCAGATTAACGTTCAGCGCGTTGTAGTAGGCGACTCCGTCGTTCACATCGGCCTGAATGACGGAATATGCCGGAATCCCTACGGGGGAAGCCGGAGTTCCCTGATCACTCGAGTCGTCGCAGGTCCCATCAGCTTCTGCGTAGAACGCGACCCACAGCGGCCGTGAGCAATTGGCCACTTGCGGCGTTCGAGTTTCCCCAGGAGCGGTGCGCACAAACGGCGCAGGAGCATCTACGTCCAGCGGCCGGTTGATCTTGAGTGTGTGGGACCCAACGTAATCCAGGCTCAAAACCCAGTTTGGCGCCACTTCATGCTCCATCCCAAGTGTCCATTGTTCGGTATATGGGTTGAGCAGTGCGTTTTGATATCCAACGAGCGTTGATGTTGGAAGGAACTGGTTGTAGTAAGAACTCCGGCCCGGCCTCAGATAGAGGCTTCGAAGCGGAACCTGCGCCCCGGCTGGAAAAGCGGGCAGCGGTGCGTCCGCAACGGTTAACGGGAACCCGATTTGACCCGGTGCAGCCGTGTAATTGAACACTCCGGTCGGGCCAACCAATGCGTAATTCGCCGCTGAATTGTCGACGATCTGGGAGTAGTAAATTCCAAATCCACCGCGCAGAATGGTGACGCCGTTTCCCCGCGGATTCCACACAAAGCCTATACGCGGCGCGAAATCTTTCGTCGAATCTGTAAACGTCTGACGCTCGTAGCGCAAGCCCAGGTTTATCGTCAGATTCGGCTTCACCCGCACGTCGTCCTGAACAAATAGCGACCACAGCGTATCGTCGACGGTGTAGTTGGCGTTGCCGTAACTCTGCGTATAGTGATTTACGTTGTTGATGTCGTTCAAGTACGCCGCGCTCTCGCACACTTCCACGGATTCCGTACACGTGTTATAGACGAATTGCCCAAGATAGATGGGGCCACCAAACTCTTTGCTGTTGCCTCCCGTGTGCGCGCGGACGACCTGAGTGCCGAATCGAAGGCTGTTGCGGCCGTGCGTAATCGACACCACATCATTGATCTCAAACTGATGATTCAACAGCAATGCTGATTGCGACGTCCCGGTTGTGAAGGTGGCAGCGCCCTGAATCGGCACGGAGTACTGCGTTCCATAAATGACCGGGCTGAACTGCGTAATGGGCGAAGCGAGTTGGAATTCTGCCCGCGCATTGTTGAGCCACGACGGGCTGAGTTCATTCGTGGTACCCAACTCGGCCGTGTAGGTGTTTCGCTTGAATACGCGATCCACTGTGGGCAGACTGGCCCCGCCTACTGCCCCATTGGGATTCGTGTCGATAAAGTGATCGGCGTTCAGGCGCAGGAAGAGGTTGTTTGCCTGGTTGATCTGGTGGTCGAGACGCGCCAGCGCCATCCAGTCGCGATACTTGCCTTCAAAGCCACCGGGAGAAAGCGCATTTGTGATGGGCGACACCTTGTTCTCCCAGGAATATTCACCTGCGATGAAGAAGTGGGTTCGCTTGTCCCGGCCGAGAGGTCCGCCGAAGGTCAATGCCGGTTGATAGAGTTCGTCGCTCGTGAGTTGATTGCCACTAGTGGCCGTTTCCTCAGTGAATCCGCTAAGGTTGGCAGCCGTAGCAGAGGGCCGAAACGTACCAACCACACTGCCGTGGTATTGATCTCCTCCACTTTTGGTCACAACGTTGATGGCGCTGCCGGCGCTACCACCGTATTCGGCTGAGAATGGGTTCGTGAGGACGTTCATCTCTTCAAGCGTTTTGACCGGCAGGTTGGTGAAAATTGTTTGACGCCCCCAAAGATCCACAGCGTTGCTGCCATCCACTTCGAACCATGCCTGTCGACGCCCGGTTCCGTTCGTAGTGAACAAGTTCTGATTCATGAAAACGTCGCCCTGATTCAGCGCTTGACGATTTGCCGCGTTCAGGAGGGGTAAGTAGGTAAGGCGATTATTAAGAAGCGGCGTTTCATTGATCTGAAAAGGACCGAGCCGATCGCCAAGTTGTGGCATATCGGTTCGAACCACGCCGACGGTTCCGGTAACCGTAATCTCGGTTTTGTCGGCCGCGGGGCTGATCTGAAAATTTAAAGTCGCGGTCGCACCACCAATCAGAGTCACTTCCGACTGGGCGGGCGCGAAGCCGTCTTTACGAGAGGTGACATCATAGTCACCGACTGGGAGCCCGCTGATCGAATACCTTCCTGCTTCATCGGTTGCGACGCTGCGCTTTGCCGCTGTAGCGCGGTTCACCACAGTAATTTCGGCGCCTGTTACCGCAGCATGGGTTTCATCATCGACCGTGCCTCGTATGACCGCGGTATCAGGAGTTTGACCATCGACTCGGAATGCGAATGAGATTACAGAGGCAAACACGAGGAGCGGAATACGGAAGTGAACTCGCATGTTGTTTGAAGTACCAGAAATACTCACAAATTGCCATCGCTAATGCTCGCTCCCGCATGATGGAGGCAACGTGCCGACGCTCCATCAACGGTTTCGACCCGGGCCACGTTTAGGGCCGGGACGTAGGTTCAAAGCCTACCGCATCGGAGTCGCTACACGCCTGAGTGCAACAGCCTGAGCATTGGCTAGTCCGACCATCGCGTAGGCCTGCGGTCCCAACGATGCTTCTTCAGTTCCGCGAGCAGCGCCTTGTCGAGCGGTCCCGCATCGCTCGCGGCAATGTTCTGGCGCACATGCTCAGCCTTGCGCATGCCGGGAATCGTCGTGCTTACTGCGGGATGCGAAAGAATGAAGCGCAAAGCCATCTCGGGTAACGACATCCCTTTCGGAACAATCTCCTTCAGCTTCTCCACCCGCCGGATCGTCGCAGGCAGGTTCTCGGGCCCGAAATATCCTGCGCGCCAATCCCCTTCCGGAAAGCGCGTTTCGAGTGTCATCTTTCCACCGAGGCTACCTTCGTCGAATGGTACGCGTGCAATCACGCCAACGTTCATCTCCTTGCAGAGCGGGAACAATTCATCTTCGGGCGCTTGGTCGAAAATGTTGTAGATCACCTGCACAACATCAACGAGGCCCGTCCGGATCGCCTTGATTCCGTTCTCCGGCTCCCAGCGATTGATGCTCAGGCCGAAAAAACGAATGATTCCGTCGTTCTTCAATTTCTCGACGGTTGAACGGAAGTCGGGTTCGTTGGTCCAGCTATCGTCCCAGACATGAAACTGCAAGACGTCAATACTGTCGGTGCGCAGCTGCTTGCGGATTAGATCCGCGTACTTGAAGACATGCGCTGGCGAAAACACATCGTGGTACTCGTATTCCGGCACTGCCGGCCAGCGGTCATTCGCCGGAGGGATTTTCGATGCAGCGTAAAGCCGCTTGCCCCTATTCTTCTGCATGATCTCGCCGAGAAGGCCGTCGCTTTTGCCTCCACCATACGCCCAAGCGGTATCGAAGAAGTTACATCCCAAATCAACGGCGAGTTGCATGGACGATAGCGATTCCTCGTCGTCAGAACCGGTCCATCCGCTCATGCCCCAAAGCCCATCTCCCATCTCGCTGACTTCGAAATTCGTACGACCAAGCTTGCGATATTTCATGATTGCCTCGTTCAGACTCGTGGTTAAGAACTTAAGTGTAGCCGCCATCCCGGCGGGTGTCTGGTGGTCGTTTCGCCCACTGAAATTTCGGGCAAGCTCGGCTGTCATGGCCGCCGCAGCGTCCTTCAGTTTTTTTGATAGGTATCATCAAAATTATCGAAGCCGCAACCGCACGTCAGAGGTGTTTAATAGCCGTAGATCATAAGCTTAAGGAGTATCCCGTGAAATCCGAATATCCTTATACCCCCACGCCAGGCAAGAACGAAGAGCAATCCGCGCCGACGTCACGATTCATCGACGAGAAGATCTCCGACGAGACGGGCACGGAAGCAAAGGCTGACAGCGCGCTCGCGCCGGCAGGTTTGAATAATCCTTTCTGGAACTAATGCGCGTAAGCGCCGACCGGACTTGTGCGGTCGGCGCTCCTTTTTTCTTCTACCTTCAAGTCTCACCGCAAAATCGGCAGACACAAACACGGCCGCAAAGCGAAATCCAACCCCGACATCTCTTCGAGCGCCGGATGCAATTGCGAATCGCGGCATGGTTCCAGCGTAATCACGAAAGGCAGCGAGGCCTTCTCGAATCCCGGCTTCTGCAATAAGGAATCGATGTTGAGGCGATGTGCGGCCAGAATCTGCGCCAGGCGCGCCACAATTCCCGGCTGATCGCGGACGAAGAATCGCAGATACCACGCTGTTTCGAAATCGCTGCTAATCCCGGGAGCGGCTACCGTGTTGGCAAGCTCACGTCTTTTCCCGGTCAGACCCTCGGCAAGAAACATGACGTCTGAGACAACAGCCACGGCAGTTGGGTCGCCGCCGGCGCCA
This sequence comes from Candidatus Eiseniibacteriota bacterium, assembly GCA_035500795.1. Taxonomy (GTDB): domain Bacteria; phylum Acidobacteriota; class Terriglobia; order Terriglobales; family Acidobacteriaceae; genus Sulfotelmatobacter. Next base: position 8,757 of record DATJWZ010000500.1, read on the forward strand.
GCGCCGAGGAATGCCATGTCTCCGCCGTACTTCCCCGAAGTGAGAACGAGGTTGAGGTTCCGTTGCACGCGTCCGAAGGGCGAGTCCGCTGGAACCAGGCATGGGCCGACGTCGGCAAAAAGTGTGTTCCCGCTCAATTCTGCCCGCGAGATCTGTCGGATCGTGCAGCCCATTTCCGCTGCGTAGTCAAAATCGACAGCGTCGATGGGACGAATCGTTCGGGCACGCACGGTCTCAGGGGCAACTTTTGCGTGCAATCCTGCCAGCGCAAGAATTGCGAGTTTGGCCCGCGCATCACCGCCATCCAGATCCTCCGAGGCGTCAGCCTCGGCATAGCCCTTTGCCTGCGCCTCTTCCAGCGCCTCGCTGAAGGGCACTCGGGCACTCTCGATGCGGCTCAGAATGTAGTTGCAGGTTCCATTGAGGATTCCGGCGATACCATGCAGCTTGTCACCGCACAATCCAGTTCGCAGCGCCGGAAGTACAGGAACTCCTCCAGCTACCGATGCCCCAAATTCAAGATGAGAGCCATGCTGGGCCGCTAACGCAAGGAGTTCCGGCCCACATCGAGCGATAAGCTGCTTGTTCGCAGTAACCACAGACTTCCCTGCTTCAAGCGAGCGGCGCACAATCTGTTCAGCCGGACTGAGTCCGCCTATCAACTCAATGATGATGTCGGCGTCCGAGTGAAGGACTGAGTCGACGTCTTCGGTCCAGACAACATCGGCGGGAACCCAGTCCTGCTTTTTTCTGGAGACATTGCGATTACAAATGTAGGTAAGGCGCAGCGAACCCTGTCCGGCGTAGCAGAGGATCTTGGTGACGGAGCGCCCAACGGTACCGAAGCCGACAAGCGCGACCCGGCATACCAACCCATCACCCGCGGGAACGCGAGCTTGGTTCGTTCTGCTGGAGGCTTTTATCGTGGAATCCATTGATGCAGATTGAATTCATTATCATACGTGCATCCTGCACTTCCGAAAACGGGAAAGACTCATGGCTTCGCAACGTACGGCCAGTACAAGAACGGCGAGCACGCGTGCTGAGTACTACTCCAGGCGGCTGATCGGGCCAACAACGCATCAAAGTTGGTAATATGGAGCCTGCCTGCTGCGATTCATCAAGGCGGGATCACGCGGACACGCTCTTTCCCAGGCGCTTCTCGCTCCGAGCGTTTACCGCGTAACTACGCCCGGCAGCGGGAGGAGAATGAATGATTCGAAAGTTCCCAGGGATTCCTGGATTCAGGTTTGTCGCATCAGCCGTGCTGATGATGGTCCTGCCAGGAGTCGTAATCGCCCACGCGCAACAAACCACACAACAGCCGCAGTCCAACGATCAGACGCAGGCCCAACAATCCGGCAGCCAGGATTCGAGCAGCAGCCAGGAACCCGCAGCCGAAGAGATGCCTGGGCGGCGCAAAAAGCCTGCCAATTATAAGAAATGGACTTTCAACGTCGGTGGCGGCGCGAGTTTGCCAAGTGGAGACACGAATAAATTCGTCCGCGGTGGCGGAGGAGTAGTCGCGGCGGGCGTGGCGCGCAATTACAACAAATATTTGGGCCTGCGCCTGGATTTCCAGTTTGATAACCTGCCGCTTCGGGACTCGGCATTGCAAGCCGCTCAGGCGCCTTCAGCCACGAGTCAGGTTTACTCGTTCAATCTCGATCCCATCATCAATATCCCGGTAACGTCGAAATGGGGAGGTTACATCATTGCAGGCGGGGGCTTCTATCACCGCACTGGCAAACTGGACTCCTCGAGCGCAATTCCAGGTTCCGCTTGCAATCCGTTCTATACGTGGTGGGGAAGCTGTTTTGCCGGAAGTTTGCCCGTGAACGGCCATTTCCTGACCACAAGCCAGAATCTTTTTGGTTACAACTTCGGAGGCGGCGTCACGCGGAAGATTCGATCGAACATCGACTTTTATGCCGAGTTCCGCTGGCTGCACGGAGCGGGCGGCAACCAGACAACAAGCCTGCGGCCGATCAC
>DATJWZ010000501.1:0-4128 GCA_035500795.1 Candidatus Eiseniibacteriota bacterium
GTGCACTGATCCATGGGCTTCCTGAATCTACCGGGGATTGCGCTCGCGACATAGCAATCTGCCCGCCGGATTGGAAGTATGGCGTGAGCGTCGGTGAGGTGCCCGAAGCTCCCGTAACAAAATTGGAACACCCCCATGCATTGGGACGCGAACGCAGGCATGCGAGTTCGCTAGTCAGAATGAAACTCGCGTCGATCAATATGGTTTGCATTTACGTTGTGCTGTTCGTGTTCCTGGCTTGCACGAATCCGGCATTGGGCTACTCGGTCTTGACGCACGAAGCGATCGTTGATGCTGCCTGGGACGTCAGCATCCGCCCCCTTTTGTTGCAGCGTTTCCCGAATGCCACTCCCGAGGAACTGAAGACAGCGCACGCGTACGCGTATGGCGGCGCCATCATACAGGATCTCGGATATTACCCACACGGCAGTCATTTCTTCAGCGACCTGACCCATTACTGCCGAACCGGAGACTTCGTTCTGGCTCTGCTCCGAGACTCCCAGGACCTGAATGGTTATGCATTCGCGATCGGTGCGCTCTCTCATTACGCCGCCGACATTGCTGGTCATCGGATCGGCATCAATCCCTCCGTACCTATTCTCTATCCGAAGTTGGAGAGCAAGTACGGCAAATTTGTGACCTATGAAGAAGACCCGCTGGCGCACATAAAAGCGGAATTTGGATTTGACGTGCTGGAAGTTGCAAGGCAGCGTTACGCTCCTGACAGCTACCACGACTTCATCGGGTTTCAGGTGGACCTTCCCTTGCTGGAGGAGGCCTTTCACGAAACCTATGGCCTCGAGCTTAAATCGGTCTTGTCCGACGAGAACAAAGTCATAGGTTCCTATCGGCGGGACGTCAGTAAACTCATTCCAAAGGCGACTAAGATCGCCTGGAGTTTGAAAAAAGACGACATCCAGAGAGACCAACCCAGCATGACCAAGCGAAAGTTTCTATATAACCTTTCGCGCGCGAGCTACGATAAAAATTGGGGCCGGGACTATCAACGGCCCACAGCATTCGAGCGTTTTCTGGCATTCCTCTATAAGCTGCTTCCCAAGTTCGGTCCTTTAAGGGTCCTGCAGCTGCGCACTCCGACGCCACAGACCGAACACATGTTTGAAGCGAGTTTCAATGCTGCCTTGGATCATTACAAGGCTCTGCTGGGCGAGACGCGCACAAGTACGCCTGAAGTCCCAGACGTAAATCTGGACACTGGCGGCACGACCGCTCCCGGAGTCTACTTCATGAGCGACAACGTCCGTGCGAAGCTGCTGGAAAAGCTTGCGGAGCAGGATTTTGCAGGTGTGACGCCCGGGATTCGAGCCAATCTTCTCCACTTCTATTCAGATCCCAATGCACCCTACGCGACCAAACGCAATGCGAAGCAATGGAATAAGCTGCAGATCGATCTTAAGAAGTTGAAGGAGTTTGCCGCCCCGGCGTCAGCGGGCCAGGATCTTCATCCATTAGACTGAGTACTCGAAATGGGGACAACAGCTTGGACAAATACCGGTTGCGTTTGTATTGCTTCATCCTGATCCTGCTGTTTCTACTTTCTACATCAGCCCTCGGCCAGACGGTGCCCCCACAGCTGTTCAACGGTCTTAGTTGGCGACTGATCGGGCCTTTTCGTGGGGGCCGGGCTGTAGCTGTGGCTGGCGTGCCCGGCGATGCGACGACTTTCTATTTCGGCGCCGTCAATGGCGGAATCTGGAAGACTACCGACGCGGGCGTCGTCTGGACACCGATCTTCGACGGGCAGCCAGTTGCGTCCATCGGCGCACTCGCGGTCGCGCCCTCAGATCCACAAACTATTTATGCCGGAACTGGCGAGTCCGATATTCGGTCGTCTCTATCCTTTGGCAATGGCGTCTACAGGTCCGTGGACGCCGGAAAAAGCTGGCAACATGTTGGACTCGACGACACGCGCCACATTAGCCGGATTGTCATCGACCCACAGAATGCCAACATCGTCTATGTCGCTGCCTTAGGGCACGTCTATGCTTCGAACGAACAACGTGGGGTTTACAAATCTGTCGACGGCGGAATGCATTGGAGCAAAGTCTTTGATCAGGGCTCCGAGATCGGCGTAGCGGATCTGGCAATCTGCTCCGGAAACTCTCAAGTTCTGTTCGCTACTACGTGGCACACGTGGCGTCCTCCCTGGAGCACGTATGCTCCTGTGGATCGTCCGGGCGGCGGATTGTTTCGTTCTCAGGACGCGGGGAAGACCTGGTCTCGACTGAGCGGAAATGGACTGCCGGAAGGGGATTGGGGACGCGTCGGCATCGATGTGTCCGCGAACGGACAACGAGTGTACGCCCTCGTTCAGGCAAAGAAAGCTGGCCTGTACCGTTCGGATGACGGCGGAAATACCTGGGCTCTCGCAAATGCCGACCCTCGGCTAACCAGCCGTGCGTGGTACTTCGGGAACATCACCATCGACCCGCAGAATGCAGACGTGATTTACATTCCGAACGTCGCGCTGTACCGCTCGGAAGACGCAGGCAAGACCATTTCGATCGTCCGAGGTGCGCCCGGCGGAGACGATTACCATCAGATATGGATCGATCCTAATTCCGCGAGGATGGTCCTCGGCACAGACCAGGGAACGACGATCAGTGTCGACGGCGGGCGTACCTGGAGTAGTTGGTACAACCAGCCTACGGCTCAGCTGTACCATGTGATCACCGATAATCAATTTCCCTACACGGTGTACGGTGCACAACAGGACACCGGAAGCGCAGCAGTCCTGAGTCGTACCTATCACGGACAGATTACGCCGCGCGATTGGTTTCCAGCCGGTCCCAGTGAGAGCGGATATATGGCGCTCGATCCGCGGGATCCCAACATCATTTATCTGAGTGGGACGTACGGGACGGTTGTCCGCTTCGACCGCCGCACCAGTCTAAGCCAGGACATCACGCCATGGCCGGTATCGATGTTCGATTCCGAGATCAATCACCGCAAATATCGTGCACCCTGGAGTCCGGTCCTGGTCTCCTCCGTTGTTGACCCGAACATTCTGTATCTTGGCACGCAGTACGTTCTAAAAACATCCGATGGCGGTTTGCACTGGAGTACGATCAGCGGCGATCTCACCGGAGCGACGCACTCTGAAGAAAGCGGCCAGGGTCCGCCGACCGTCGAAAACGCAAAGCAACGAGGCTATGGGAACCTGTCCACCATCGCGCCGTCATCGCGTAACGCTGCGCTGATTTGGGCAGGCAGCAACACGGGGTTGATTCACCTTACCCGGGATGGCGGAAAGACCTGGAAGAATGTCACGCCTCCAAGACTGAGTGATTGGAGCGCAATCTCGCTGATCGAGGCTTCCCACTTCGATCCAGCGGAAGCTTATGCGGCAGTCGATCGCAGTCGCCTCGATGATCAAGCACCTTATCTCTATCGAACTCGCGACTACGGCGCCACCTGGCAACTGGTCACAGATGGCATCGCTCCATCGGCGTTTCTACGTGCAGTTCGCGAGGATCCTCAGACGAAGGGCCTCCTTTTCGCCGGTACCGAATCGGGCGTGTACGTGTCTTTTGACGACGGGGATCACTGGCAATCCTTGCAGCTGAACCTACCGGTTACATCAGTGCGCGATCTCACGATCCATGGAGACGATCTGGTCATCGCGACACACGGCCGATCGTTCTGGATTCTCGACGACATCACCCCCCTTCGACAAACGAGAGAGGCTGAGAAGGCGAGCCGAGCATGGCTGTTCCACCCGGGCACGGCGATCCGCGTCGACACGGATACGTTCGTGGGCACACCACTTCCGCCTGAGGAACCCACCGCTGAAAATCCGCCTTCTGGAGCAGTGATCGACTATGTGCTGAAGTCTCCAGCCGATACCGTGACAGTTGAGTTTTTCGATGCACATCAGAATTTAATACGCAGGTTCTCCTCAGAAGAGAAGAGATCGACGAAGCACCCGGCGATTCCCGTGGCGGAGCGTTGGTTTCCCAAACCCGAAGTGATCGAGAAATCTCCAGGGATGCATCGTTTCGTTTGGAATCTCACGTGGGGGAGTTCGGGAGGCCCGCCGGCAGATGAAGACAGCGACATTCGCAATCCCACCGGGCCAAAAGCGATTCCCGGTAACTATCAGGTTCG
>DATJWZ010000502.1:0-1374 GCA_035500795.1 Candidatus Eiseniibacteriota bacterium
ATCAGGAATGATGAGGCAGCCAGAAGCCCAGACTGGAATACGAAGAAGCGCAATACACCTTGCATCTGCCGCGTCGCCACCATCGCGAAGGCGGAAATCAGAATCAGCCCGGCAATCAGGGCATTGAGTCCTTCCGCCAGCGGCAGCTGAGCATTGTTCATCGTTTTCTCCTTCCTAGGCAGCCGATCCGGAAAAGATGCTGGCGATCATTGCAGCCACGGAGATGATGAACGCCGCCCCCAAAAACTCGCTGATACGGAACAGCCGCAGCTTCGCGAGCGACGACTCAATCACCACCAGCACAACAACAAAGAAAAATATCTTGATGAGGATGTAGGGCACCGCCAGCAACACATGTCCAACCTGTTGGCCGTGAGCCAGCCCCCAGGGCGCAAGCAAAACATTCAGGAAAATGCAGGTGAGCACGAGGAACTTCATCTGCCCACCCCACTTCATCAGAGCGGCGCCGCGCCCGGAATATTCCAGCCCCTTGGACTCATCGATCATCGCGAGCTCGAAATGTCCGGTCGGATTGTCTACCGGAATCCTTCCGCCTTCGGCAAGGATGAGCATGAGAAATGCAATGAGCAGAAGGATGTGCGCCGGGGAGAAGAACGCCGCCGGGCTGGCCACCCATTTCTGTTGCACGATGTACGGTATGGTTGACTGCGCTACAAAGGAAACCGTGAAGAAGACGATCATGAAGACCGGTTCCGCCAGGAATCCCACCATCCGCGTACGGCTTGCCCCCATTGGCCCGTAGGGGTTTCCTGTGTCTACCGCTGCCAGAGCGGCGAAAAATCCGCCTAATGCGAGAAAGAAACCACCTGCCAGCATGTCTCCCATGAAAGCGAACGCAAGCGGGTAGTCGGTCAAGACAGGAATCAGGCTGGTGACGAACAAGGGAACTACGAATACCAGGTAAGGAGTGACGCGGAAAATCCAGGTGGTTTCCGACGAGACGACTTCGTCCTTGTGAAATAGCTTCCAGAGATCGCGGTACGGTTGAAAAATGCTTGGCCCGCGTTTGCTCTGAATGTTCTCCTTGAAGCGACTCAACACGCCAGCGTAAAGCGGGGCGAAGCCGATCACGAAGAGAAGCTGAATCAGGTTGTATCCAATGGTGCGGAGCATCAGAATGCCTCACCTGAGAGTCGGTTCAGATTTACGTCGATGAATTTAGGGCTGCAGAGAGACAGCGGTGTTGCATTCCGCAATGAGCGGCACGCACGAATGGCTATGTAACCGTTGATTTGCCTGAAGGATCGGAGGGGACTACAGCTTTGAACTTCGGGTCCGCGATTGGCCATAACTCCTCCCATACGAATCTCTCGCATGTCTTGAAAGAGGAGTCATCAGCCACCTCGAACGGAT
>DATJWZ010000503.1:0-5380 GCA_035500795.1 Candidatus Eiseniibacteriota bacterium
GAGTCGGAGGTGAAGCGCCTCACCGCCGGCAAGGGCGTTGACGTCGTCTATGACGGAGTCGGCAAAGCAACCTTCGAAAAGAATCTAAATGTAATGCGGTTGCGTGGCATGCTCGTGCTCTATGGCATGTCGAGCGGCGCCGTGCCTCCTGTGGATCCCACGAAACTATCCGAAAAAGGATCGCTCTACATGGCGCGCACCACACTGGCGCACTTCACCGCAACTCGCGATGAGCTACTCTCGCGGACCTCGGATCTCTTTGGCCTGATTCGAGACGGCAAGCTTCACATGCGGATTGCCAGGAAATATCCATTGGTCGAGGCTGCGCAGGCCCACCGCGACATGGAATCTCGAGGCCTAAACGGAAAGCTGCTCCTCGTACCCTGAGATAGATCACTCGCTCCCGAATAATTTTGTCATTCCGACGACTCGCGGAGCGAGAACGGAGGAATCTGCCCTTGGCATGCAGCGCCGAGACCGTCAGCGAACACCAAAGCCCCCTGAACACGGCGCACGCCTGTCCCCTCTGCTACACTTTCAGCCCGAACAAGGAGCCATCATGGCAAAGACGGCCCAGACTTTCGCCAATCACACACGCTTCGATCCCCCATTTCATTTCTTTCTCATCCCGGTCTTCGGTTTTGGGGTGGTCTTCTCGCTGATTTTTTTCTTCGCTCATATTGAGCATAGAACCACATGGGAAAACGTACACGCATTCCTGATTGTGGTGCTCGCCTTTGCCCTTCTGATCCTGATGTTCAAAACCCGCCTCTACGCGCTAAAAGTTCAGGACCGAGTCATCCGTCTGGAAGAACGCCTGCGCCTCATGCAACTGCTGCCTGAACCTCTGCGCTCTCGCATTCCCGAATTGACCGAGGGCCAGCTTGTGGGTTTGCGCTTCGCCTCCGATGCCGAACTCCCCAAGCTCGCGGAACGCGCGTTGAACGAAAAGCTCTCCCGCCAAGACATCAAGAAGTCGATCCAGAACTGGCGCCCGGACTACTGGCGCGTGTAGTAATTTGATTCGAAAATTGTCGCACCTCGTCATTCCGAGGAGTCGCGAAGCCACGAACAAGGAATCCGCTGTCTGCCGGCAGCACCACCACGCTCGCGAGCAAACCAACTACGCTGCCGTCTTCACGCCAGCCCGCAGAAACGCGTCGAGCGACAACTGCAGCGTCCTCTGGATGCGGTCGTGTACTTCGACAAGATCGGGAATCACATTGCTGATATCAATCTGCAGCAGGTTCTGCTGCATGCAATCGGCAATCACTCGATGCAGAATTCGGGTCTCCTCCAGCAGCAGATCGCTCGTGTACCCTTGCTGCCTTCGTTTCTCCCCATGTCGATACGCGGCAGACCGTCGTCCCGCTCTGACCTTTTCCCAGTCGTCCATCGGTCTCACAAGTCCGTCCAGAACTCGCGGCAGGTCGTCGATGCGTTCCTCCCGAGGTAACGGGATCTTTCTGATCTCCGGATGACTCTCGACCGCTTTGTACCAGCTTTCAAGAATGTCTTCCCGGTGTTTCTCGATCACATGGTTCAGTCGTTCGGTGAGAACCGGCGCGTGTTTTCTCTGCCGCAGTAGGTTTTGCCGGATCACCTCGGCAACACTCTTCGGCTCAGCAGGCTTCACCAGAAAATCGTCCACCTGCTCGTGAATCGCCCGCAAAGCCGCCTGAAACGCCGGATATCCCGTCAGGATCAGCGTGACCGCCTGCGGTTGTACTCTCCTCATCGCGCTGACGATCGTGAATCCATCGCCTGCCTCACCGATGTTCAGGTCTGCGACCAGCGCGTCGAACTTCTCTGACGTAATCCGCGAGAGTGCCTCAGACACCGTCGCGCACGTGGTCACTTCAAATCCTTCCCCTGACAAGATCGCCGACCACATATCACGCAGCATCTGCTCATCGTCGACAAACAATACTCGAGTCTTATCCGTCATTCTCAATCACTCGGCCTGATACGATGCCTTGAGCGCGCCATTCTTTGCCGCAATTCGGCATGTAACACACGGGCACCATACCACCAGCATCTTTGTCATTCCGACGACTCGCGAAGCCAGGACGGAGGAATTCTGCGCTTGCCTCGCCACCAAGACAATGTAGCCGCATAGCCCGCGGTCCTTACGTTTTCCCTAAGGTTCTTCGCTGTGGGAAATACGCGCTCTCAGGCAGAAACCTTAGGCCGTTCGCGTGTCATCCCATGCACCATGAGACCTGAAGAACGCGAACGCATGTACGAGCTTTGCGCTCTGATCGAGAAAGAGAGGGACCACCACAAGTTTTTGCAGCTGATTAACGAGTTGAATGACCTCCTCGAGCGCAAAGAACAAACGCTGACCGACAACAAAAAGACAGCTCCTGCGGAGGGTAAAGCCCCTTAGCGGGTCGCCCTACTCCTATCCCTCGTTCGTATACCGGAATGGGTGCGCAAAAGTGTGCCAACGAAGGGTCAATTTTTATGTCTGGCTGATGGATTCTCCCGATGTAAGCTGCTCTCGAACATTGCTAGCTTTGCATCTATGCCACTGCTTTCAAGGAGTTATGGACTTCATTCCTCACCATTCGACCGGCTCAATTTGGCCCACCACGCCGTCGGGGAGGGAACGCATGGCCTCTTGGTCCGTGCTCATCGTTGACGACAGTGCCGTCATTCGCAAGGTCATTTGCGAACTCTTCACGCGGGAAGGCGATTTTGAAGTGTGCGGCGAGGCGGAGAACGGCCAGCAGGCCATCGAGATGGCTCAGGAACTTAAGCCTGCCCTGATCGTCACCGATCTATCCATGCCTGTGATGAACGGCCTCGATGAGACTCGAATCCTGCGCAGGCTTATGCCTGAGATTCCCATCATTCTCTATTCGGCTCACATCGATTCGTTCGTAGAGAAAGAAGCGCGCGCAGCTGGAGCGTCGGCCGTGGTTCCCAAGTCCGAAGCAGCGGCGCTCCTGATCGCACGCTCGCGCCAACTCCTGGAAGGCTGCGCCGCCTAACTATTTCGGTGTCCAGTCGGGAAAACCCAGTCGATCGCGTTTCAGCAAGCGCAGCGTCTCCACTGCCGTCGCCAGCAATTCTCTCTCCGCCTGGTTCGCGGCGTCTTTGATTGCGCCCTGGCCCAGTTCCTGCAGGCGAGTGAAGATCGCGACTTCCGCCGCGTGTACGCGGCTCAGCAACTTTTCCGGATCCGCTTCGCTTATTGCCGCTCGCACTTCAGACTGCCATGCGGGAAAACGCGCAGGCATAGAAAGTGGCACCGGATCATTCATCGAGAAGACTATTAACTGTCCTCATTTTAGCAGTTCCTGCCCTGACAAAAATCGCAGTGGTGCGACTGAAGCGCTTAACCGGTGGGATCCGGAAGGACTAATACTCCCTCAAAAGGCCCGCCAGTCGGCCAATCCGAGGCACCCATTCAATCGTTCTTCGACTTGAGAATTGAGTGGGTTTCCTTCGCCACCCAGGATTAGAACCCGCAACCCTTTCCGATCAACGGCGTGGGTGATGCCAAGCATCAGACAATCGAAACTGGCTCACGCAGTGCGGCGGCGATGCTCCCAATGACAAACGGGATTTGTGATTTGATGAGCCTCAAGATGACTGCTCTAGTGCCCAAAGTAACCTGAAAAGAATCGGATTGGCGATTGACCCCAGGACGGTTGGAAGGTACGATTTTTGGTAGAATTCACCCGACTTTAATAGTTGACTTTAGTTTAAGAGGCCTGCCGCTTTCTGTAGCCATCATGCGACCTTCTTTCCCATTTTTCCGGACTGCCTTTTTCGCCTCTTTTTTAATGGCGGTCTGTGGCTGCCAGTCCGCGCATAAGCCGGTCGCACAAAAAACGCCGCCCCCGCCAGCCCCAACTCAGCCAAAGCAGACGCCCGCTGCAAGTTCGGCTGCGGCCGTACAAGCTGCGCCGAACCAGCAAAAAGATGCGACCGCGCAAGTCCCTGCTGCAGAGCAGCCCGCTCCGCCGCCAGCTCCGCCCGCTCCCGACAAAGCCGGCGACCTGATCGCGCAAGCCGAGAGCCTCTACCAGTCTGGCCTCGCCGACTATCACGCTGGCAAAACCAACGACGCTCGCCAGGATTTCGATCGCGCCTTGAACTCCCTGCTCGAAAGCAATCTCGACATTCGCTCTGACGATCGCCTGGAAAAAGAATTCGACCGCATCGTCCAGGGTGTGAATGAGGTCTATCCCGGTGGCACTTCTGGTGAAACCGAGGCAGCCCAGGAACCCCAGCAGAAATCCGAACCGGCACCCATCGACGAATTGAACGGCCTCGCTCCATCCGCTGATGCCAAGACTCGCGCCAAGGCCGAAGCCGAAATCAAGAACACGCCCTCCGACCTGCCCCTGATGATGACCGACGAAGTCGCTGGCTTCATCAGCTATTTCTCGGGCCACGGACGCGGCGTCTTCGTGCGCGCTCTTGCCCGTTCCGGCCGCTATCGCGACATGATGCTGCCGATCCTCAAGAACGAAGGCATTCCGCAGGACCTGATCTATCTCGCGCAGGCTGAATCCGGATTCCATCCGCTCGCCGTCTCCCGCGTCGGCGCTCGCGGCATCTGGCAGTTCATGGCGTCTCGCGCCCGCGGATATGGCCTTCACCACAATATGTGGGTCGATGATCGTCAGGATCCCGAGAAATCGACCCGCGCCGCTGCCCGCCATCTAAAAGATCTCTATCAGCAGTTTGGCGACTGGTATTTGGCGATGGCCGCCTATGACTCCGGCCCTGGCACCGTTCAAGCTGCCGTGAAGCGTACTGGTTACGCCGATTTCTGGGAGCTCTACCACCGCAACGTTCTTCCCAAAGAGACCAAGAACTACGTTCCGATCATTCTTGCCGTGACCATCATGGCCAAGAATCCGTCACAGTACGGACTCGACGACATTGTGATGGAGAAGCCGGCTCAATACGACACGGTCACGATTGACTATCCGGTCGATCTTCGCCTGGTTGCGGAAACTGTGAACTCCACGGTGAGCGATCTGCAGGACTTGAACCCGAGCCTGCTCCGTATGACAACGCCACGAGAAGGTAAGTTCGACTTGCACCTGCCCATCGGGACCAAAGATCAGTATCAGACCGCAATTGCCACCATCCCGGCTGACATGCGCCTCTGGTGGCGCTATCACACGGTGCATCCCGGAGACACACTCGCCTCCCTGGCGCGCGAATATCACACCACGGTCAAATCGATCTCAGAGAAAAATCATCTGGATAGCGGCGAACTCGAAACCGACGCCAAGCTGATCATCCCTGTCACACCGGGCAAGCATCCCACTGACACGGCGACCTACGCCCGCCACATCACGCGCTACAAAGTTCATAGCGGAGACACCGTCGAGAGCGTAGCCGAAAACTTCGG
>DATJWZ010000504.1:0-7965 GCA_035500795.1 Candidatus Eiseniibacteriota bacterium
AAAGCAGCTACTGCCGGACACTATCCCACCGTCGACCTGAACGCCAACTACGGCGATATCGGCATCAATCCCAGCCAGTCGAATGGAACATGGCAGGTGATCGGTGGCGTGAATATCCCGGTCTTTGCTGGAAACCGCGTACACGCCGACCTGCTCCAGGCCGACGCTCAACTCAAACAGGCCCGTTCCCAGCTCGGCGACCTCCGCGGACGTATAGACTACGAGGTCCGCGCAGCCCTGCTCGATTTGAGCGCGGCTGCTGATCAGGTTGAGGTGGCGCGAAGCTCGGTTGATCTGGCGGAGCAGGCTCTTACCCAATCGCAGGATCGCTTCACCGCCGGCGTTGCCGACAACCTGGAAGTAGTGCAGGCTCAGGAATCAGTGGCCGGAGCACACGAAAGTTATATTCAGAGTCTTTATGCTCATAATCTCGCAAAGGTTGAATTGGCCTACGCCATCGGCGATGCCGAACAAGGTGTCAGGCGTTATCTGAAAGGCATGCAATAAATATGGATGAAACCACGACGCAGACTCCGCCTGCCGCTGCCGACAAGCCGGAATCCGGAAACAAGCCGCTGCCAGCTACGGAACGCGACTACCACACTCGCCCCACACGCACCCAGAGTCCCGGGTTCCGCATCGCCATCCTTATTGCTTTAGTTGTGCTCGTGGTCGTCGGCTTCTTCGTCTACCGATACCTCACCAGCTATGAATCCACCGATGACGCTCAGGTTGACGGTCACATCAACTCGATCAGCGCGCGTGTGAGTGGCCATGTCACCAAGCTCAACATCCGTGACAATCAATATGTGAACGCCGGAGACGTTTTGGTCGAAATCGATCCGACGGATTATCAGGTCGCTTTAGATCGCGCGAAAGCGGATCTTGCCAACGCCCAGGCAGCTGCTGTTGCCGCCGGTGTAACCATCCCGATCACCGACATCAATACCAGCAGCCAGGTCTCGGCTTCACAAGCCGATGTCAACACCGCGCGCGCCGGAATCCAGGTCTCAGAGCAGCAACTGCAAGCGGCCAAGGCACAGCTCCAGGAGGCGCAGGCCAACGACGTCAAAGCGCAAAACGATCTTGGCCGTTACAAACAACTCGTAACCAAGCAGGAAATCTCGCAACAGCAGTACGACCAGGCAGTCGCCTCTGCTCAAGCCAGCGCCGCTGGAGTCGAGGCAGCGCGCGCCAATGTCGACGCTGCCCAACAGCAAGTCACTCAATCCAGGAACAAGCTGGTGACTGCCGAGGCCAATTATCGCTACGCCAACACTGCGCCCCAGCAGATGAAGATGACGAAGGCCAAAGCAGATGCCGCTTTGGCCGAAGAGCGCCGCGCGAAAGCCAACTTGCAGCAGGCGGAGCTCAACCTCCAATACACCAAAGTCATCGCTCCTGTGAATGGCATCGTCAGCAATCGCACCGTCGAAGTCGGCCAGAACGTCGCTCCTGGACAGGAACTCATGAAAGTCATCAACCTCGACGACGTATGGATCACGGCGAACTTCAAAGAAACCCAGCTGCGCGATATGCACGCCGGTCAGCGCGTCACCCTCGAAGTTGACGCCAACGGACGCAAATACAACGGCAAGGTCGACAGCGTCGCCGGCGCAAGCGGCGCCCGCTTCAGCCTTCTGCCGCCCGAGAACGCGACCGGCAATTACGTGAAGGTTGTCCAGCGTATCCCGGTGAAAATTGATCTCGATCCTGGCTCGAACAAAGACCATCAGTTGCGTCCCGGCGAATCGGTCACGCCCAAGGTCTGGATTCGCGAATGAGTGCGGCTGCTCTACCCGCAAATCAGGCTGATGCGTGGCGCCCCGCAGTGAATCCGTGGATCATCGCCCTCGCGGTGACCCTGGCGACTTTCATGGAAGTGCTCGATACTTCCATCGCCAACGTCGCCCTGCCGCATATTGCCGGCAGCCTCTCCGCCGGTCAGGACGAAAGCACCTGGATCCTCACGTCCTATCTCGTCTCCAACGCTATCGTCCTTCCGCTCAGCGGCTGGCTGTCGTCCATCATCGGCCGCAAGAATTTCTATATGGGCTGTGTCGCTCTGTTCACGATCAGCTCTTTCATGTGCGGACTCGCTCCGAATCTGACAGTCCTTATCCTCTGCCGCGTCCTGCAGGGCGCCGGTGGCGGAGGCCTCCAGCCCAGCGAGCAAGCGATTCTCGCCGACACCTTTCCTCCCGCAAAACGCGGCATGGCCTTCGCGATCTACGGCGTCGCCGTCGTCACCGCTCCCGCCATCGGTCCCACCCTCGGCGGATGGATCACCGACAATTTCACTTGGCGCTGGATTTTCTTCATCAACATTCCGGTCGGAATTCTTTCGATCCTGCTCACTTCACGCCTCATCCAGGATCCTCCATACTTCCGCCGCCGCAAACTCTCTGAAACTCACATCGACTACATTGGCCTCGGCTTCGTCGCCCTCGGCCTCGGCACCCTTCAAGTCGTCCTCGACAAAGGTCAGCGCGACGACTGGTTCGAATCGCACTTCATCCTCTGGATGTCAGTCATCGCCATCTCCTCGCTGATCTTCGTGATTTTCTGGGAATGGCGCAACAAAGATCCCATCATCGATCTTCATCTCTTCCGCGAACGAACCTTTGGCGTCTCCAATTTGCTGATGTTCATGCTCGGTTTCGCTCTGCTTGGCAGCACGCTGCTCTTGCCTCTGTTCATGCAGACCATGCTCGGCTACACAGCCGAGCGCTCCGGCCTCGCGCTCATGCCCGGCGGCTTCGCCATCATGCTGCTGCTGCCTCTCGTCGGATTTCTCCTCTCGCGCTATCAACCGCGCTGGCTGCTCGTCTTCGGACTCGTCGTCCTCTCGGCCTCGCTGTTCCACATGACCAGCTTCGATCTTCAGATGGACTTCCACATGGCGGTAACCGCAAGACTTCTCCAGGCGGTCGGCATGGCGTTCTTGTTCGTCCCGATTAACACCGCTGCCTACGCATTTCTGCCGCGCGAAAAGAACAACGCCGCTTCTGGTCTGATGAACCTCGCCCGCAACATCGGCGGCAGTGTCGGCATTTCCGTGGTCACCACCATGCTCGACCGCCGCGCGCAAGTCCACATGAGTGACATGGCCCGTAACCTGAACATCGGGAATTCCACGCTGCAAGCCATGATCCGGGGCGCGTCCGGGGCCATGCAGGCTCACGGTGCCAGCGCTTCTGGAGCAACCCAACGGGCCTACGCGCTTATCCAAGGTACAGTGCAGCGCCAGGCCACGATGCTGGCTTACATCGACTGCTTCTGGTTCCTGGGCGTTGCGATTCTGCTCATGGTCCCGACCGTGTTTCTGATGAAAAAATCGAAACCCGGCGGCGGAATGGCAGTACACTAGGGCACGCATGTTTCGCTTGATCACCATCGAGCGGGAGTTCGGGAGCGGCGCCGCCTCCATCTCCAAGCAATTGGCCGAGCGCCTCGGCTGGAAACTCTGGGATCATGCGCTCACCGAAGAAATTGCGCGCATCGCGCAAGTCTCACCCTTGGCGGTGAAGCGCTGCGATGAGCGCATGGACAGCCGCCTCAACCGTTGGGCCAAAGTCTTCTGGCGCGGCAGCTACGAGCGCAGCTCACAAGTGGGCGGACACATCTTCGACACCGATCGGATGATGCACATGATGCAGGACATCATGGACCGCATCGGTCATGAAGGAAACGCCGTCATCGTCGGACGCGGCGCCCCATACTTCCTCCGCGAACATCCTGACGCCTTCCACGTTTTCCTCTACGCGCCTCGCGCAGAAAAAATCCGCCGCACCATCGCCGACGGCCACTCCGAATCCGAAGCCGAAGAGATGGTCGACACGGTCGACCGCGAACGCATGGCCTACGTAAAACACTATTTCAACGCCGACTGGCCCACAAGATCGCTCTATCACATGATGCTAAACACGGCGGTAGGCAACGAGCCAGTAATCAAAACGATCTTAGACACCATGCGCCACCTGGCAGGCAGCCCAAAAGCCACAGACTACGCCGCTCCCAACCCCCAACCAGCCACACAATAATCTGGATGTTCTTCGCGCACTTCGCGGATTTTCTTAGCGACCTTCGCGGTTAAGAATTGTTCTTCTCTGCGCACTCCGCGGCCGTCCTCAGCGATCTCAGCGGTGAAAAGCTTTTGATTTAGCCGCGAGGCCGAACCGGCCGCACCGGTGCCGGACAACAATCCTCCGCACACACATCCCCCCGCGCCCCAAGCGTTCCCAAAGCCCGCCGCTCCGCCCCGGCAGTCCTCTCCAATATCAACTCCCGAATCATCCCCACAAATCTCGGATGCACTCCCACCGTCTTCGCCCGCGCCATCGCCAATCCTAGCGAATCGCACAACTGCCGAGCCTCAATGTCGAGGTCATACAGCACCTCCATATGGTCCGAGATAAAGCTGATCGGCGCGATCACCACTCCCGAACCCACATTCTTCGCCTTCACCTCGCGCAGATAATCCAAAATGTCCGGCTCAAGCCAAGGCTGTCCCGGAGCCCCGCTTCGGCTCTGATACACCAGCGCGTCGTTGGTAATAGCCAGCGCCGCCGACGAAAGCCGCCGCACCTCCTCCAACTGCTTCACATAATCGCTGGTCGTCGCCATCGACAAAGGCACGCTATGCGCGACATAAACCAAATGCACGTCCGCAGCACCGATGGGTGCCCCACTTCTGGCCGCCTTTGCCAGAGGTGGGGCTTTTGATTCTTGCTTTTCCTTTACTAAGGCCAACTGTTCCATCGCCCCCCGAATCCGCTCCTCCGTCGCCTCCAGAAATCCCGGATGATTAAAGAACACCCGCAACTTCTCCACCTCCGGAGCACCCTCGCCCACCTCCGCCCGTGCCCGCGCAATGTCTTCCCGATACTGCCGGCATCCCGAGTACGAGCTATACGCCGACGTCACAAACGCCAGCGCCCGCCGCACTCCATCCGCCTTCATCTGCCGCAACGTGTCCGCCAGCATCGGATGCCAATTCCGATTCCCCCAATACACCGGCAGCTTTGGCCCATGCAACGCAAGTTCCTTCTCGATCGCCGCAATCAACTCGCGCGTCTGGTGGTTGATCGGACTCTTCCCGTCGAAGTGATAGTAGTGCTCGGCAACCGCCAGCATCCGTTCCCGCGGCACATTCCGCCCGCGCAGCACATTTTCAAGGAAGGGAAGCACGTCCTCATGTTTCTCCGGCCCCCCAAACGAAACCACCAGCATCGCGTCGTAATTCATAAGTGTGCGTGAAAGCCTGAGGATACCTCATATCGGAACGGTCCCGCAGGAACCACTGACAATAGCCCGCCAGTTCACTGGCAGGTAAGCGCGCCCGAAAAGCCCGTGTCCTGTATTGACTCCTGAGCAGCTTTCCAACCTCCGCCGCCGTCCGCAAGCGTGACCCGCCGCACTGAAATGCTCCGCCGGATGCGCGTACATTCCTCTCTTACCTCTGAATAGAGGTACGAAGCCGTCTTCATCCTGAGGGAGCCATTCATGAACCGCAAGGAGTTCTTGCAAGACACATTCAAAGGATTCGTCGCCGCGCTAACCATCCCGTACTTTTCCAAACTCATTCACGCCAAACCTGCCGCCGACCCCGTTGCCAAACCTGCCGCACCCGCCGACGACAAACCGCAACCACCTCTCACCCGCCCCGAACTCATAGCCGCCGCCCGCGAAATCATCGCCTCCCAAACCTACTGCGCCCTCATCACTCAGGACGCCGACGGACGCCCCCAAATCCGCACCATGAATCCCTTCCCGCCCGAAGACGACATGACCGTCTGGA
This sequence comes from Candidatus Eiseniibacteriota bacterium, assembly GCA_035500795.1. Lineage (GTDB taxonomy): Bacteria > Acidobacteriota > Terriglobia > Terriglobales > Acidobacteriaceae > Sulfotelmatobacter. The sequence continues at coordinate 5,801 of DATJWZ010000504.1, forward strand.
TCGCCACCAGCACCCAGACCCGCAAAGCGCAACACCTCCGCAACAATCCCAACGTGACTCTCTATTACTCGAACCATGCGCAGGCCATCGGATACGTTGCCATCACCGGCCACGCCGACCTCATTGACGACCGCGCCGAAATGATCAAACGCAAGCGCGCCTATTGGGACCAAGCTTTCCCCGGATTCAAGAACTTAGTCCTGATCAAGGTCACTCCCGAGCGCCTGGACGTGATCAACTACAAAGCCGGAGCCCTCAACGACCCACAAACCTGGCGCAGCCCGTCAGTCGACTTCAAAAAGGCCTCGTGACGGGATCGCTCTCAAAACGTCCGGGAAGAAATCAGAATGTCCGAAAAGATGGGTGCCCCATTTCTGCCCGATTTTGCCAGAACCCTGCCCTGAGGCGAATGCCGAAGGGTGGGGATTTTGATTAGCAGTGTGGGGACGGGCGCCTCGCTCGTCCGAGTCACTGAAGACGGCTTCCCGTCCTCTGGGAACTCAGCGGTAGAGAGTTTTCTTCGCGATCTTTGCGGTTATGCAGTTTTGCATCATCGATCGCACAAACTGCAGCCCTCGTCACTCCGGCAGATCGGGGCTTCGCATGCTCCGGACTTTTATGAGCGCCCGCTTCTCCCGCGCCTTTGGTGACCGCTGTTATCAGGAACTCCGATTTAATAACTAATTCCACGTTTACAAAACAATACGTACTATCATAAGTAGTACTAGCATCGATAACTGCACGATAACTCCAAATTGTCATCTTCTCGCACACCGGATCTAGGACGCCGCGCGCTTCTGAAAATTGATGTTCGCGGTGTTAACATTTGCGCGATGCTAAATATCTCTCAAGAACTCGCCAAGGCGGCCCTACAAGCAGAGTTGCGGAGGAGGCGGAATATCACGAAACCGCGCCCTGAGATCGATGTAAGTCGAGGTCATTTCTTCACCGAAGTGGAAGGAGTCACGGTTCTGATTGGACCTAGATCGGAAATATTCACGGGGCTCTGCCGCCGATACCTGGACGCGGAGACGCGGAAACAAGAGATCAACTCTATGATCCGCTAGTCCTTGGCGACGGATCTATCAACGCTACACCGTACAGGAACTAGATACTCGACCTGAAGCAATTACTTAACACGATGGAGCGTGAGAATAACTTACCTCTGAGTTGTGAGGACATCAATCCCCAAGATTATCAGGAACCTCCTCCAACCCGGCAGCAAAGCACTAGCAATCAGAGTCAAAGCCTGAATTGTCCAAATGGCATTTGTGCGGGGCGCGACATTACCGGCAACCCGACGGTGAATAATTATGGACCTCCACAGCGATCATGGAACGACCAGCAGGGAAGGACTATCTACGAGAATCTTGCGGCCTCCCCGCCCCAAAATAAGCTGATTATTTTCGCGCGAGGCGGTGAGGAGTCCATTAGGTTCATGAAGCAGACAATCGTTCATACCGAAATCTTGGTCCGCTCAACTGATGGAAGAAACCCGGCAACTAGTAGATTCAGATAACGACATGGAAATCTGGGTTCATCCTGACAGCTCAGCAGCCAAGTCTGACGCTGTGATTTTGCAAAAGGCTCTTAGCAAGGCGGGTAGAGAGATTCCGATAGTTACCAATTCGCATCAAGACAATTGGAAAGACAGCGTGTGGTTGGTGATCTTTACGCTGAAGCGATAAATAAATTGTCGGGTGGCTCCGCCTTCACTCACACCTCTGCTTTCCGTTTCGAAACCGTGGGTGCCCCGTCCTTGCGTTCTTTGCAAGGGCGGGAACGATGCTGCCGATACTATGGCCTTGTTATGCCTTCGGGTTTGCATCGCACGTACGGCGCAGATCATCTGCACTTTATCACCTGTTCCTGTTGGCGGCGATTGCCTTTCTTTTGTACCGCGCGAGCACGGGACAGATTCCTCTCCATCCTCGAACAGACGCGCCAGCGTTACCGCTTTGTCGTGGTCGGCTACGTGGGTCATGCCGGAACATGTGCACCTGCTGGTGACCGAACCGGAGGTAGGAACTCCATCGACGGTGATGCAAGTAGTGAAGCAGCGCACGGCGCGAGCGTTGCTGCCCAAGAGAAAGCGCCGCGATCCGCGCCAACGCGAGTTGTTTGCCGAAGAGACGCGGCGGGCGTTTTGGCAGACGCGCTTCTAC
>DATJWZ010000505.1:0-17686 GCA_035500795.1 Candidatus Eiseniibacteriota bacterium
CCCGATTGCATCCGGTCAGTTTGTTGCGAATGTTCACGGCGCGACGGTCTCGATCTCATCGAACGGGTCGAATAATGGAGTCGCGTGGGAGATTGACAATTCGAACTTTTCCAGCAACGGCGCAGCTGTCCTGCGGGCGTACGACGCAAACAATGTCGCGAATGAGCTTTATGACAGCACGCAGGCAGGCTCGCGTGATACCGCGGGATTGGCTTTGAAATTCACCGTTCCAACGATTGCCGATGGAAAGGTGTTTGTCGGCACCCAAAACGAACTGGACATCTATGGATTGCTGGGGCAGTAGGACTCTCGCTAGAGTTTTTAGCTGACGGGTGGCCCGGGTTGCGATTCTTCTTCCCGGTGGTGGCTTTCAACCGAGAGCCTCCGCAGCGAGAGTCTCTCATGATGGGCAAGCAAAAGCCCAGTTGGCACCACGGCGAAGAATGTCACCAGCCAAAGGAGGATTCCGCAGCTTGCAGCCATTTCCGGAGGTACGTCGAATACGCTAGAGAGCGTGGCGATGGTTGCCATTTGCGATCCGCCACCAACAGCAGGCAGCTGCAGCATTGATCCCAACATGCTGGCGAAGATCAGAATCAGCAGTTGCGACACCGGGATCTCGAGCGCAGCATCGCCGTAGGAATGTGTAACCTCGTGATAGGACAGGGCAATCATGTACCACATTCCCACTGATACGACGGTCAGCCAGAAAAACGAAACCGGCCCATGAATGGTGTTGAGGCCCATGCCGAACTCGCGCACTCTCTCCGCCAGTTTGTGCCCTAAGTTCGCCGACAAGTGCGAGAACCGCGACTCAACCCATTTCGCGGCTTTCTCGCCGTTTCGACCTACAATGGCGGCAGCCACTGCTGTACCAGCTACAACTGCAATCAGAATGAATCCGGCCTCGCGAAAACGCTGGTAGTACTCGGGGTGGGGAATCGACTGCAACGCGCTCGGCAGGAAAATAGCCAGAGCCATCAGCACCGCAAATGCGCCGACGTCAAAGATGCGCTCGACGGCCCAGACCGCCAGCTGAGAAGAGAAGGGAAGGTCGGTGCGACGGGCGATGAGGTAGGGTCGGATGAATTCTCCGGCGCGGCCGAGTAGCGCAAGGCCTGTGAATCCGACCAAAGTTGGCGATACGAGTTCTGTGACGCTTGTTTTCGGCCGCACTGGACGCATGAAAATCTTCCAGCGGACTGCCCTGACTATATACGCGGCATAGATCAACAGAATTCCATGAAAGACGTGCCACTTTTTGATCCGGTGCGTCTGGCTCCAGAAAGTGTGCCAATCGAAGGTTCGCCAATGCCTGTATTGGAGATAAACAAGAAAGGCCAGGATAAGGAAGACAACGACGCTGGCCAGAATGCGTTTTCTATCCATGAATAAGGGGAAATCTCCGCGCCGCACCCTAACGCGCGGAGCAGGGAAACGGCACCACCAAAGGTAAACGACTCAGCGGTAAGGGTCAAACAAGATAAAAGGGTGTGTTTGGAAGAATTACTGCTGACCGGAAGATTTGGATTTACCGGACGTAGTCTTCGCGGGCTGTGCAGGAACTTTTGTCACCTTCTCTTGTGCGACTTTCTTTTTGTTGAAGTCCCGCACCACTCGCGCGACGTAGGCGCGCGTTTCGTAATAGGGCGGCACGCCGCCAAACTGTTGGACCCTCTGTGGCCCGGCATTGTATGCCGCCAGAGCTTTGATCAAGTCGAAGTTGTATTTTTCGAGCAATTCGCGCAGATACCTTGTTCCGCCTTCGACATTCGCCTGCGGGTCGAATGTATTCCCCACGCCTAATTGCGATGCCGTTCCCGGCATAAGCTGCATCAATCCCTGCGCCCCTTTTGGAGAGATGGCATGAACCTTGAAATCGCTCTCGGCCTTGATAACGGCGGTTACAAGATCCGGGTCGAGCCGATATCGGCCGCTGGCATCGTTTACGACTTCATGGAGATCGACTTCGGGGCGAGCAGGAAAGCTCTGCATCTTCGGTACGGTTTGGGAACCCGGAAGCCGAGAGCCGGATGTTACGTCTTGCGGTGCGGCTTCGTAGTGCTCAATCTCCACGGTCGGAACATCGACGAAACTTGAGCCATCCGCGCTCACGTAGAGACGTGTTACATCACCTACAACCTGGCGCCGCTCATGCTTGATTGAAAAACCGTTCTTCAGTACCGCGACTTCGCTGGCGAAGCAGGGGAGTAAGCACACCGCGAAGAGAACGAGTGTGCCGAACGCGAGTCGAATTTTACCCTCAGGATTCATCTGATCACGGTTGGCTATCCACTCACTTCTAGCGGGACGACTAATTCCACCGCGGCGGCCAGCCCGCACTCGTGATTCCCGCCGGTCACTCGCCAGCCTCGAGAGAGGAGTTCCTCACATGCATTCCCCATGATAACCGGGTGTCCGGCGAACTCAAGCATCTCAACGTCATTATGGTTATCACCAACGGCCATGACCTCTTCGCGACGGAAACCGCGATAACTTGCCCAGCGTTCGAGCGCATGGCCTTTCGAACAGCCTGTATTTAGCACGTCGATCATCGATAGATCCCGGGCGGGATACTCCGTGCGAAGAATCGTTACCCTTCCCTCCAGGCCCGCATTGCGGAGTACACGCAGGGCGGCATTCATGCGCTCCATCGTCCCGCAGAACATAGCCTGAACGGGATCGGTGACCAGAGCGTTCTCGATCGGAATCACGAACTCGATGAACTCCATGTTCTTTTCCAACCACCGGCGGATGCTGGCGCCGAGCTCGTCCATGCGTTCGAGCACAATAGCGCCCCTGGTTTCCTTGTCAAACGTAAGAACGGTGTTGCCGCGGAATTCTTGCATGACACCACAAAGCTGGCGGCAGATTCCAGCGGGCATCAGATCGCGATGAAAGGTCTCTCCACTCAGCGATCGCGTCACGGCGCCATTGGAACTGATTAGCCCCAAATCGAAGCCCAACTGCTTCGCGATTGGTAAGGCGAACGTGTGGCGGCGCCCAGTCACAAGGACGATCTCGATTCCGGCAGCGTGAGCGCGGCGCAGAGCCGCCAAATCTCGCTCGGAAATCTGAAATTGTGGGTTGAGCAGGGTGCCGTCAATATCGGTCGCCAGCAACCGGATGGAGGTTGGAGAAAGCGTCACCATCCTCAATGGTAACACTGAGGCGTCGATCTTTTCACCGCGAGAAATGCCCTAAGATCGACAAAGAAAACCTGCGGAGTAGACGGGAACGCGTTCTCTTATAAACTTACTACTTTTTCGCGAATGCACTGAAGTTCGGGCAGAATTGGTCATTGGAAGAGTTGAGGACTCGCTCAAGAATGGCGGCACACAAATTCAAGACCGGTACTATAACGAAACGGAGCAGACTCCCTAGGAATGCAGGCTTGGCAAACATAACTAAGCAGACGCTGACCGTTCGAAAGAGGCCCTCAATACTGGAACTCTCAGCCGTAATTTTTACGTCTTGGAATTGCCGCAATAGTAAGCGCAAACTGCCAGGTAAGAATCTCCATAGATCTTCGTCCGAATCACGTGGGAAAACAGACGGGGCAGACAGCCACAAGCAGCCGCCGGGCTTCAGCAAACGATGGATTTCTGCGATTACAGATTGTGGTTTCTCGATGTACTCCAACACTTGCGAGCAAATTACGAGATCAAACAGACCACCAGCTAGTGGAATCTCTTCCGCGCGACAAACAATATCCACTAGCGCCGTTTGCCGCAAGTCAATGGCGACATAACGTTTAATTCTTCCTTCAAGTAGTTTGCGATATGGTTGGATTCGGCCACCGATGTCCAACACCACGAGTTCTCGCTCTCCGATGGTTTTGAGCCAGTCCTGAAATAGCTGGCGCCGACGGCGCAAAACCAACCAATTCGGATTTGTGAGCGCTGGATACAGTCGCTCCCTTCCCGCTCGAGTCAATTCCTCCAACGTTTCCATGTTTACCGTTTGCGTTCCTATCTCGGCAGCGTTCCCAAGAGGCCGCTCGCTTTACGAAACCACAGACGCTCACGACGCCGCAGATAGCGGGGCATGGTAGGCTTTTTGTCTAAAATCCGCTGTGCCCATACGCGCGCTTCCGCTTTGCGTCCCTGCGCCTCGAGAAATAATGCGTAGTGGTAATACGTCTCGGATAGCGTCGAGATTTTAATCGCTTGCTGAAACATTGCATTCGCTTTGTCGGCCTGTCCTGTCTGAGCGTAGGCCCAGGCCAGCAATCCTTTGGCGCGATGAAAATCGTAGTCAGGATCTGCAGTTACAGCACGCTCGAGGTCGGGCACGGCGGCGGCGAAATCTCCAAGTTCAACCTCTGCGATGCCGCGCCGGTAGAAAGGGTCTGGCGAATCGGTTCGTGCGGAGACGGATCGATCATAGGAAGAGCGTGCGCGGGCAAAGTTGCCGTCGTCCAGATAAAGCTGGCCGAGTTCTTCAAAGTTCCCAGCAGAAGGGTTGTCGATAATGGCTCTCTCCAACTCCCGAATCCGTTGTCTGCGGGGGAATATCTGGAACGAACTGCGTAGCAGCCCGGCGTCGGGGACGACCTCGACGGCGATATAGACCAAAGCGCCAACCCAGTGGAAGAGAATGATGAACAGCCAGTAGAAGTCTGGTCGTCGCCGGATGAAGTGAACAATCGCCACAACTCGCAGCAGGATGGCCCACCACGAAAAGGCGAAAAAGAGAAACGATCCCATTGGAAATCGCAATATAACACGGGCCCGTTGAATCTCCAGGTTAACTTGGAAACAAAACGGCGGCCGCAATGGGCCGCCCGAGTTCTATCGGAGAATCGATTTGCGGGCTACTTCTCTTCCGGCGCGGCTGCTGCTGCGATGGGTGGCGCTTGCGTAAGAATCTGCTTTGCCGATGCAGGCAGCTTGTCGGCATTCGCGCACAATAGGCTAACCTGCCACATCTGAGTTGTCGAGAGCGTTTTCTCAAATCCTGGCATTCCGGTCATCCGGATGCCGCCTGCGACCTTCCAATATGTTTCGCCCGGCGGGTCGTCTGTTACCCCGGTGCCTTGCATCAGTTTCGGAGGCTTGGGAAACATTCCGGCGGCGATGGCCGACTGAGGCGCTCCCGGTAGTCCGTGGCATACCGCGCAATGTTCCTTGTAGATTTGGGCTCCCGCAGTAAGTCCTGCTTCATCGGCGGCGATCGGAATCGACTTTGGGACTTCTTTATCCAGGCGTGCATGCAGAGCCATCCGGGCGAACATTTTCTCGAACGGCATCGGCGGAGCCGCCGTCGAGACGGGCGCCATCCCCATTGAGAAGTAGAGGTACACAACCAAAGGAACTGCCACCAACCCGACAATCAGCCCAACAACGAACTTTCCCATTCACTTGCTCCCCGGTGGAATTTAAGTGGTAATTGATACTAACCTAGGCATTGGAAAGCGCGTCGTCTAGAAATGTAAATACAAGCAAGCGGGTAGCGTGCCTGGAGTCCGCCTCAAAGGTTTACCTTCCGCTGAATCTACAATTCAAGGCCGCCGCTCGTAAGGAGGCGCAAGTCTGATGTCATCCCAATCGGCCGACACACTGCATGCATTCCGCAACCTCATCGAAGCGGCGGAAAACGGAGCCACTATTCCTCCGGTCGACGAACGTGACCTGAAGAGCCTTCACGAATTGTGCATCGAACGGGCGAAACGCTATTGCGGTAAGGATGGCGTCATCAGTATTGAACTGACGGCCCGGACTTGCAGCTCCGGCGCGAATCTTCCCGCGGTATGGCTGCGTCATACTCAGTTGCGTTCTCTATATCGCGAAGGACTGCTTGCTCAATGGCAACACGGAACGACTCTGGATGACGTAGTGTTCCGGGTCGCAGCGAGGGTTCACATGGTGGGCACCCGTCCGAATCATGCCGTGTTCCTTGACGCGCTGCGCACGTCCACAATCCCATAGCAGAACTCCGACTACGAACTGGTAACGAGAGAGTTAAAGCGAGTATTCGCGACCATCCTTTTACAAAGTTCCGACGCGCGTGTGACAAGCATTCGGTAATCGTCTCGTACTCTGCCTTCACCGCGAATCAATCCCTGCCGCGATCGTGGAATTCAACGCAAAGATGTGGAGTGGAATCATGAGCAAGGAAGTATCCCGCTCAACAGCTGAGACAATCCCTGAAAACGCAAGCGGCCCGAACCGCCGTTCATTCCTGAAGAACACGCTAGTCGCTGGCGCCGCGGCGGGCGTAGGCGCTGCGATTCTGAGCAAAGGCATTTCCGCCGCTGCCTATGACGGTCATGGCTCATTAACCCGCGGCGATGCAGCCATTCTCCGTTTTGTTGCTGCCGCTGAGATCATCGAGAGCGACCTTTGGTTGCAGTATAACGAGCTTGCCGGCGTGCAAGATGGCGAGGTATCGAAAATCGCCAGCAGACTGATCCCCGGATATCCATCACAACCCACGGGCGGAAATCCCGCGTACACCGAAGCTATCAAACAGCTCGACGAAGACATGGACCAGTACATCTCCGACAACACAGAAGATGAGCTGAGCCATGAAATTTTCTTGAATGCTTACCTCGCGTCGAAGGGCGCAGACACGGTGAACCTTGAGGCCTTTCGCACTCTGCCCTCCAGCCAGGCTACGGGTTCGAACAAAGGTTTCGGCCGACTAACAAATCTTACGCAGCTTACCGTTCACACCGATTTCTGGACTCGTTACCGTGCGCGCAAAGGAAATCCGGACCTGGGCGATAAATTTCCAAACGCGATTCCGACTCTTGCGGTTCACCAGCACACCGCAATCCCTCGCACGGATTCCGATCTGAGTGACTCACAATTCCTGCAGGCCGTCGCAAATACAGCGGGATTTCACTTCCCGTTTATCGAGCAAGGAGGAACTAGCCTGTATCCGGAACTTGCGCAGCGGGCGACCAGCGTCGAGGTTCTCCGCGTGCTTCTCAGCATCGGCGGAACCGAGATTTGTCATTTCCAAACCTGGCACGACAAGGCTGGAAACGCGCCGATTCTGCCGGCTACGATCGATCCCGTTACGGGAGTATCAGTGACATTCCCGGATCTGAATTCACCGCCGTTCGGTGGAGAAAACTTCCAAACGAATCTCATCATGCCGGAACCGACGACTTTCCTGAGCCGTCAATTCCCGCCATGCTCGATCATTCGCCCTACGGAAACCCAGGGAGCTGCAATGGGAGCATTGCAGTCGCTGACGGATGACGGTTTGTTTATTGGTCAATCCAAGCAGTTCATGCAGATGCTGAAAGACCTGGCGGCGGACGCTGACGCCGCAATGCGCGGTGGTCATTAAACCTCTGGCTAATCGGGGGAACCCGGCGCGGGTTGTGTTCCACCCGCGCCGTTTGCTGTCAGCGCACAAAAATATTTCGCGGGAGGAAGAATCCATGTTTGAAGGCTTGTTTCAACCGATGCACTTGCTTGTACTCTTCGGAATCGCATTATTGGTTCTTGGTCCGAAAAAACTTCCGGAACTCGGCAAAGGATTAGGCGAAAGTATCCGGGTTTTCAAGTCGGCAATGGCGGGGAAAGAGGAAGCGGCAAGTCAGAATGTGCGGAATGGGAAGGGTGAAGAGTCGATCGTGAAAAGTTGAGGAATCTGATCACCACAATGAACTTCGCGGTGCCGAGCACTCGTAATGAGTACTGAGTATTGGGTGCTGGCAACTCTGCTACACTCACCGCAGTTATGCTGACGCATCTGGAATGCACGCGCTGTAGTGAGCACTATCCGGCGGATCGTCCGCAATCGGTCTGTTTGAAAGACGGCGGAGTCCTTTATGCGCGCTATGATTTAGCCGCGATTAAGCGGTCATTTTCATCAGCCCGCCTGGCGCTACGCGCGCCCACCATGTGGCGATATGACACTGTGCTTCCCGCCGCTGATCCAGTTTCGCTGGGAGAGGGTTTTACGCCGATGCTGCCCAGCCGCGAATATCCAAGCGTCTACATAAAAGATGAGGGTCTCAATCCGACTGGTTCGTTCAAAGCTCGCGGACTGTCGGCAGCCGTTACCATGGCCCGTCATTTCGGGCTGAAGAAACTGGCGATTCCATCGGCAGGAAACGCTGCTGGAGCGCTTGCGGCCTATGCCGCTGCCGCGAAAGTTGAAGCTCACATTTTCATGCCGAAAGACGTTCCGGCGGCCAACCGCATCGAGTGCGACTACTACGGCGCGCACGTCACTCTGGTTGACGGACTCATCAGCGACTGTGCCAAGAAAGTCGCTGACATGAAAAAAGAAAATTTCTGGGAGAAAGACGGCTGGTTCGACGTGTCCACCACGAAGGAACCGTACCGCGTCGAAGGTAAGAAAACAATGGGGTACGAAGTCGCCGAACAGCTCGGATGGCGACTACCGCAAGGAATCATTTATCCGACCGGTGGAGGGGTGGGGCTGCTCGGCATGTGGAAAGCGTTCGAAGAGATGGAAGCTCTGGGCTGGATTGGTACAGAGCGACCAAAGATGATTGCGGTGCAGTCCTCAGGTTGCGCCCCGGTCGTGAAAGCATGGGAAGAAGGGAAGCAGTCGGTCGAGATGTGGGCGAATGCATCTACGCTGGCATCAGGCCTGCGCGTTCCCAAGCCGTATGGCGATTACTTGATTCTTGACATACTGAAAAAAAGCAGAGGTACAGCGGTGGCCGCAACCGATGCCGAAATTGTCGAATCAACGCGCCACTGGTCCAAAGTTGAAGGAATTTTTGCTGCACCGGAAGGTGCTGCTTGTCTGGTTGCATATCGAAAACTGCTCGCATCTGGATTCTTCAAACCGCAGGACACAGTCGTGTTGTTTAATACCGGCAGTGGACTGAAGTATCTGGATGTGCTTGATGCGAATGCGGCCGCGGCCACCTCGTCCGCGAAGCCGCCAGTAGCTGCGAAGCCTGCGGCACGCCACATTGGCGGGATCATCGGGCCTTATTGACACAACCCGCTCAGCTGTCATCCTGAGCTGATACGACGCCTTCATCGCTACATTCGCCTCCTCGTGCAGTAAACTTCTTGCACATGACTCAGCGCCTCTACTATCACGACTCGTTCCTGTATCACTTCGACGCCGAAGTGAGCGAAGTGCGAGGTACTTCGAAGGCCGCCCTTTTCTTGGACCGCACGGCATTTTATCCCACCAGCGGCGGTCAAATCTTCGATACGGGTGTTATCTCAACCGAAGATGAGAAGCTCCGAGTCACGGAAGTTGCCGACGCCGAAGATGGACGAGTGATCCACTACCTTGAAGCCCCACCCAAATCTTTACAGCCTGGAACCAAGATCCACGGCGAGATTGACCAGACTCGCCGCCGTGATCACATGCAGCAACATACGGGACAGCACGTGCTCTCGGCCGCATTTGTGCGGTTGTTCGATCTGCACACCGTTTCGTTTCACATGGCCGATGACTACTGCTCCATCGATATCGACACACCCACGTTAACGAAAGAGAAGATCGAACGAGCCGAGCGGGAGGCGAACGAGATCATACTTGAGAATCGTCCCATCGAAATCCGCTTTGTTACGCGCGACGAAGCTGCCAATCTCGGCCTGCGGAAGATTCCAGTGGCCGATCGCGACGAGCTCCGCATCATCGATATCCGCGATTACGACCTCAGCGCGTGCGGCGGCACGCACGTCAATCAAACGGGACAGATCGGCTGCATCCTGCTTCGCAAGGCAGAAAAAGTCCGCCAGGGATGGCGTGTGGAATTCATTGCCGGACAACGTGCTGTCGCTACGGCTCGCCGGGATTACACAGCGCTGACCGAAACTGCCGCGATGTTTTCCGCACATATTTACGATGTGCCGGTGCAGGCGCGTAAATCGCTCGACGAGATTCGGAGTCTGCGAAAACAGCACGAGCAATCACTAGAGGAGTTGGCAGAAGCGCAGGCAGCGGCGATCCTGGCTGGCATTCCCGAGGAGAATAGCTTCAGGCTCGTGGTCCGAGCCTTCGCGGATCGCGACATGAACTTCTTGAAGTTACTTGCGCAGAAATTGACGCGGATTGCTCCAAACGTTGTGGCGCTTCTCGGTACAACTTCGCCACAACCATCGCTTGTATTTGCACAGTCCGCCGGCCAACAAGCAGATATGGGCAAACTGATGAAAGACGCGCTTGCGAAAGTTGGCGGCCGGGGCGGTGGTAGCAAAGACATGGCGCAAGGGGGTGTGCCGAATGGCGAATCCGTTTCCCCTGCCCTTGACGGCGCCTCCTCCCAAATTCGAAGCTAGACTGCCTCTTTCATCTATTCTTCAGGTTTCAACGATCAAATAGGTCGATGTTTTAAGTGACATGCGAGGGTGGCTGCCCCGAAATAAAGCCGCCCTCGTTGGCAAAACTTTTTACGATCCGTTTGCCATCCCGCTTGCCAGTCCACTGCTGAAGCAGAAACGCTCGTTTGAGATGGGATCTGGTTGCTCGGTCGGTATTTCTTCGGCCCCCCCCACGTTCTGTTGTGATTCAAATCACAGCGCCGTCTTGAGCGGGCGCTATCCTCTAATTGAGTTACTTCCTTTTGAAAGGAGGTTCCCGTGTACCGATTCACATTGGTTCTTCCGGCAGTTTTGTTTTTAGCCAATATTGCCGTAGCGCAGTCCTCGAGTTCAGGCACGCAGAGCGCTGCTGCCCAAAACGCGCCCTCGTATTCGGCAATTCCTGTGGAGGCAGCCAAGGCGCCGAATCCGGTGAAGTCATCGCCGGAGTCGCTCGCTCGCGCCAAGAAATGGTGGGGACTGGATTGCGCGATGTGCCATAACGCCAATGGCAACGGCCAAGGCGATACCGCGAAAGAGATGAAATTGAAGCTCGTAGACTTCACCGATCCCAAGACTCTCAAAGATCGCACGGACGGCGAGATCTACTACATCATTAAGAACGGTCACAACGACATGCCCGCCGAAGGTCCGCGCATTAAGACAGAAGAGGGCTGGGATTTGGTCAACTATGTTCGCTCATTGGCTAAGGGCAAAGAGGACGAGACTAAAGCGCCGCAGTAAGCTCGGCTGCTGAAACCTTAGGACTCTTCTGCTTCTGGTAGAACTGTGCCGAACGGGCGATATCGATGGTTGGATCTCGATGTACAGATTTTTCCGTTTCCGGCTGTAGGAGGCATGGGCACTACACTACTCTAATCGATTTTTGAGCGAAGGGTTCCCCGCGTTCTTATCCCACTCTTCGATATCTTCTCGAAGCGTCGCCCTCATTTCCGGTGCCGAGCAAGCCGAGTACCCCGCGTAGACTTTCCCATGCGGCTTCATTCAATGACGGTTCAGCGCTGACGAGGTCGCGGATCATCTCCCACGCGACCATATTCAATGCGCCGTCCGGCGGCAGACCCATAGCCAGCGACACTGCACATTGTGGACAGAAACAGATCCGGTTTGCTGAAGATTTTTGCCGTGGTCTTACGCCCACGGTTTGCGCAAACATGTAAACGGCAACCGACTTATCTCCGGACTCGATCGCGCGCCGACAGCGCAGACAGCAAATGGATTGCATCCAGTTCCTCCGCACGCTTCCAATGTTGAAGTTCTACTTTCACCGACTTAATGCAACCTCCACAAGTAATTACAGAGATTCCAGTAGACGGGATGCCGCGCCAATCACAGGGTTTCGACAACCAGCATCCGGTTGACCGGCATCTGATTTGCCGCGCCATATCTGCTCGTCGGGTGCTTATACAACATGAATTGCAGAGCTGTTCGTTGGATTTTATCCGGACTCGTGCTTCTGGCTACGTGGGGCTTGTCTTCATGTTCCGGCACGTCCAAAGCTGCGCCCTTAGCACCGACGGTGTCTCTGTCGGCAGATTCAAAGTCCATTACATCTGGCCAGAGCGTTACTCTGAGTTGGCAATCGTCAAATGCTGATTCCGTAACGATCACCGCAGCTGCGGGAACCAAGACGCGAACCGTGACCACGAGTTCGTTGGCCTCCGGCACCATAAAAGATTCTCCTACGGAGACGACGACGTATACGGCGACCGCCAGTGGCCCAGGCGGCTCCAGCACGCCGGCAACGGCAAACGTGGAGGTGTCTGCTGCTGCCGCGCAGATCACGCAGTTTACTGTCAGTCCCGGTTCGATTAATTCCGGTCAGAGCGTCACCATCACTTGGCAAGCGTCCAATGCCACCTCCGTTACGATCACGACTACGGATGGTCGTACTGTGACAAACAGTTCGCTTTCGTCCGGGTCTGTGACCGATGCTCCGGCCTCGACCACAAGTTACGCTGCGGTAGCGAATGGCCCGGGTGGCAGCAGCAAACCCGTTTGGGCGAAAGTGTCAGTAACAACTCTGCCGCCCCAAATCACGCAGTTTACGGCGAATCCAACGAGCGTCAGCGCCGGTCAAACCACAACCCTGACCTGGGCCACAACCAGCGCGACCTCTGTGACGTTCAATCCCGCGATCCCGCTCGGGGATGATTCCGGCCCGGCGCCCACGTCGGGTTCTGCGGTCGTTCCGATCACGCAAACCACAACCTTTTCGTTGACGGCAACAGGCCCAGGCGGAACTGCCGGTCCGCAGACAGTCACGGTCACGGTTCCACTGACTCTGTCGTTCTCTGCTTCACCCAGCACAATTACCGCTGGACAGTCTGTGACTCTGACATGGCAGATCACGGGAGGGACTCCGACCTCGTTCACGGTTGTGGATGGATCGAATCATGCCGTATGCAATCCTTGTGCAACTCCGCAAGGTTCTGCGACGGTGAATCCAAGCGTGACCACGACCTACACGGCGACGGCGACCGCCAGCGATGGCAGCAAGATCTCGCAATCAGCAACGGTGAACGTAACCAACACGAACACGGGCGTGATCAAGCACATTTTCTTCATGCTTCAGGAGAATCGCTCGTTCGACATGTACTTCGGGCAGCTGGGAGCTTACCGGCCCGGGCGCCTCGCACAATTCGGCATAACCGACACGCAAACCATCGATGCCTTTGATCCGACGGTCACTCTCACCAATCACAACACAGGAGGGACGGCCCAGCCGTTCCACGAGACAACGGTTTGTACGGAGAACCTCACGCCCTCTTGGGATGAGAGCCATCACGATACAGACCTGGTCGGCGGCGATTCTGCATGGAGCACGACGAATACATTCACGAGTAGTTCGTTCTCGATGGACAACTTCCTCGATACGACGGGCGAGCAGCACTCTCCGTACGATCCGATCGGGACGCGTGCTGTGGGTTATTACAATCAGGACGATCTGCCGTACTACTACGATCTGGCGACGTTCTTCCCGACCAGCGACACATGGCATTCTCCAATCCTTGCGAATACGGTTCCTAATCGCATGTACCTGATGGCGGCAACGTCGTTCGGACACGAATATCCCGATAACGGCGACCATCCGTTATATGCTGCCCAAACTATTTTCCGGGCAATGAATACTGCCAACGTAAGTTGGTTGTACTACTACCACGATGGAGTTTTTCTGGCGAACTTCCAGGACTTCACCGATCCTGATATTCAGCCAAAGGTTTTCCCATACACCGATCTGTTGGATCGTCTGGCGGGAAAGTGCAGTGGAAGCACCTGCGATCCGGATAAGGCGCTGCCGCAGGTAATTTTCATCGACAGCGCGTCGGGAGCAAGCGGGCTGGACGAGCATCCAGACAACAACATCCAGAGTGGTGCCGCCTACGTACAGAGCATTATTCAAGCGCTCATGCAGAGCGATGCCTGGCAGGATTCCGTGTTCATCCTTAGCTATGACGAAGGAGGAGGTTTGTACGACCACGTGCCGCCTTGCATGGTGCCCTTGCCGGACAACAACGCGCCGGGCCAGTGTCCTGATCAGAACAACGGGTCGGCAAATTATTGCCAGGTCGGCAAACTCGGAGGAACATTTAATCTCACAGGTTTCCGTGTTCCGGTTATTGTGATCTCCCCATACGCCAAAGCGGATTTCGTTTCGCACACTCCGCGGGATTACACGGCGATCCTTGCGTTTATCGAAACTCACTTCAACGTTCCGGCCCTGACGCAGCGCGATCTCTACTGGCAAGATCCGTCGCGCAACATGGATGAGTTCTTCGACTTCACCGCGCCGGCATTGTTGAACCCTCCAGGTACTGGCAATCAAACCTGGACTCAGGTTCTGAATCCGCAGACCACGACCGGAGTTTGCGACCAGAGCAAGGAAACCGGGCCGTAGAAGAAGTAGAGCGGTCTTTGGCGTTGGCCTTCAGAAGTTTGTCGTCAGGCGCAAGGCGACGCTGCGGGAAGGACCAATAGCATTCCCGGAGAAAAGCCCTCCAAAGTCGATCACGTTCACGACATTGGTGAGGTTGGTGCCGTCAACTTGAAACCGCATGCTCAATCTGTCGGACTTATAGAGCTCGGCGCCCGCCGATGCGCTTATCTGAAACGTCGGATACATACGACCGTGCTCGAAATTGACGCGGTCCACAACCTGCTGTCCATAAGTTTGAACTTCACCTGCGATACATTGGTCGAGAGTCAGGCTGGGATCGCACTGAAACTCAAAAGGTAGCCCGCTGTCGAATTGGACTCCTCCGGCAACCCACAAGCGACGTGCGATTTGATATTGGAGACGCCCTCGCACCGTGTTTCGCTGATCTTGCGAGACGGAAAAAAATCCGGTTGTCGGTATATCAGCATCGTCGCCGAGAAACAATCCTCCTGTAACCGGGTTCCATGCGTTGCCAAGTTCGTACGAATAGCTCAGGAAACCCGAGAATTTCTTCCATTCCGGTAGGTCGAGTTTGGCTTCCGCTCCGTAAATGATGGCCTTACGAAAAGCGATCGGGAAACTGATCGTGGTAGCTCCAATCTGGTCGTCATCAGCGAAGTTGTCGACGGTGCGGCGAAAAACGTTAGTGTCGAGCTTGAGCCTATTGAAGAAAGCTTTCGTCACTCCTGCTTCGTAATAATTTCCTTCCGAAGGTTCAACACGTAATTGGAGCGAGACCGGATTCAGAGTAGTTGCTGCGGTGGAACTCGAAAGCAGCAAGTTCTCGAACGATGGTGTCTGGAACACGCGATCGTAAGAAATATGAAAGATCACATTTGCGGAAGGGAAATAGCGCGAGACCGCGAAACGTGGCTGTAACGACTGACGGTTGACCATAAGCTGGTAGTGGTCCCAGCGCAGGCCGGCATCCACCGTCCAGTTTCCCAAGCGAATCAAGTCCTGGACATAAACAGCTTGCTCCGTGTCTGGACGCTGCCCTGCGAAGCTGAATGTGAGAGGTGTGTCTTCGTCGTATTGCGTCGGATCGGTGATATTGTAGTTGAGATTCTCGTGCAGAAAGAGGTTGTCCGACTCCACGCCGGCCTTGATCTCATGACGTCCGTGACTGATTGTGACGGTGCCCTTGAAATACCCTTCGCGAAACCGATTGTGTTGAAAAATCTCGATGGGCGTCGAATTCGCGTTGGAATCGAAGTCGTTGGCATTGTCTCGAACCATGCCTCTGAGGTCGGCCAACACGTTGGACGAAAATGTGTGTTGGTACGAGACGATGCCCATGGTCTCGATATTGTCGGCTGTTTGCAGCTGTCCCGCGGTTTGCTGTAGCTGTTCATTTGGGATTTCATAGCGGGAAAGCTCGTGACGAACACTAAAGCGGATGCGGTCTTTAGGGGTCAAGTCGCGTTGGTAGTTGGCCGAGAAGTCACCGAGCGTCCCCCGGTTAGTGTAGTTCTGGATGACGACAGGGTTCAGATAGTGACTCGTCATTGCCCCGCTGGCACTGGCCCCGGAAACATTCTTGCCCCAGGCATATTGACCCCTTACGAAAGCGCCCGCGGAATCAAAGCTGCCTCCGGAAAGCACGACCTGTCCATGAAAGCCGGGTTGCGAGTCTTGTAGCGTATTGACCTCGACAACCCCACCCATTTTGCGTCCGTATTCGGCGGGAATGCCGGCGGTGTAGATGCCGATCGATTGAACATCGTCGGCTTCAATCTGCGGCCCGAAACTTGGAGATCGATTGTCGGTTAGCGGGATGCCATCAACGACAAACTGCGTTTGATACTCCGAGCCCCTTGGATGCAGGACGGCATTTCCTTCATAAAGCCATCCCGGCTGCGAGTTCACGAGGTCCTCAATCGATCGGCCGGGGATAGAGCCGACTCTATTTTGTATGGAGTCCGAGCCGATTTGATTCACCGAACCCGCCTGATCCGGATCAACCAGGGTATTGGCAGCGCTTACGGTCACGGACTCGCTTTGCGCTGCGACTCTTAACTGAATTGAGTGCTCCGTTGGAAGCGAAGAATGAATATCGACCGACTGGGCCACCTCGGCGAAGCCGGGCTGGTTGATTACGAGCTGATAGACGCCGTACGGCAGATGTTGCAGAGTTAACACGCCTTGATCGTCGGTGCTGAGGATTCGCCGGTATTGGTTTGCCTCGCTGACGATTTGAACTTGGGTTTTCACCGCGAAACCCGATGGATCCGTCACCCTAAGCCGTAGCTCCCCAGTGTTGGTTTGGCCAAAAACGAGCAGGGAAGACACAAGGAAGAAAGCGGCTAATTTCCCCATGAAAACGCGGCCTCTGGCAGTCAAAGTGATGGTCAAAAACGGCAATAAGTTAGTGAAACTCCATCACCTGAATATTCTATTTGCAGTCCTCCTGTTCACACTTTTTGCGTCTGTGGGGCAATATTCTTAGAAATAGTGAACAGAAACGATAGGATTGGAATGTACATATGAAACCGCCCATGCCGCCTTCGTCGTACGAGGATGCTTCTATAGCCCTACCGTCGACGGTGGCGTCGAAAACGAAGAGTTCCCGCGTCGAGGAAGAAGTAATGGAGCTATTTGATGAATTCCGCAATCCACTGCTCCGTTACAGCCTATCGTTGGGCCTGTCGCTCCACGATGCCGAAGAGATCATCCAGGAGGTGTTTCTCGCCTTGTTTCGACATCTTGGTTTAGGTCGTTCGCGGAAGAACCTTCGGGCTTGGCTTTTTCGTGTCACGCACAATCTCGCGTTGAAGCAACGGCTTGCGAACCAGACTTCATTTCAGCGGACGGCTGGCGACGCTAGTCTGGCTGAGGAACATGCAGATCCAACGCCTGGTCCCGAAGAGCAGATCTCTGCAGCGCAAAGGCGTGATCGGCTGCAGGCGGTCGTGGGAGCTTTGCCCAAGAATGATCAACACTGTCTGCGGTTACGTGCGGAGGGCCTCCGCTACCGCGAGATCGCAACCGTGCTGGGTATGTCGCTGGGTGCGGTATCGATTTCTCTGACCAGATCTCTCGCACGCCTGGTTCGTGCGGACGGGAGGTAACCCATGTTGCATAACAATTTTCGGATTTCGCGCCACATTCCCGACGAAGAACTCATTCGTGCGACCGATGGCGAGCTTTCGGCGACACGCGCTGCTGAAGTCGACGTGCACTTGCAGGCCTGTTGGGATTGCCGCGCGCGAATGCAGGAAATTCAGACCACGATAATGAATTTTGCGCGTGCTCACCATGGCCAGTTTGACAGGCAACTTCCTCCGGTTGCCGGCCCGCGCGCTCTGCTTCGAGCGCGACTGGACGAAATGGGTTCCACCCCTCCAGTTGCGTGGTGGAAACGCCATTTTAAAATCGGAATACATCTGCCACGTATTGCGATTGCTGGTCTATCCCTGTTGATCATCGCCGTTGGGACGATGTGGTTATGGCACGATTTGCGGAGTTC
>DATJWZ010000506.1:0-12836 GCA_035500795.1 Candidatus Eiseniibacteriota bacterium
TTCGTCAAGAAATTCTTCCCGAAGGAAGACCCCATCGGACGCCACTTCGGGGTCTTCGATCAGAAATATGCGAGCAACTTTGAAATCGTCGGCATCGTTGCCGACGCCAAGTACACCAACCCGCGCGATGAAGTGCGCACCATGTACTTTCGCCCGATGAGTCAATTCAACCGCAACGTGACGGAGCCGAATTCTTTTATGGCTGAAAGCCGTTCGGTCTATCCCAACTCGATCACGGTTCAATACATCGGCGACACCGCCTCGCTCGAATCGCTCGCACGTCGAACGCTAGCCAACATCAATCCTGATCTCACTATGATTGACTTCAAATCGCTCGACTACCAGGTGGCCGACAACTTCAATGGTGAGCGCCTGATCTCCCGTCTCACCGGGCTCTTCGGCCTGGTTGCGCTGGCCATCGCGTCAGTGGGCTTGTACGGAATCACTTCGTATTCGGTGGCGCGACGCACCAACGAAATCGGACTTCGCATGGCCCTCGGCGCCAATCGCAGCAACGTAGTGGCCATGGTCATGAGCCGCGCGCTGATCCTGGTCGCTGTCGGCTTGGTAATCGGCATCCCAATAGCTCTCATCGGTGGACGTCTCATGCGCAGCCAACTCTTCGAAGTCAAAGCCTACGATCCATTGACGCTCCTCGGAGCAGTGGCAGTGCTTTCAGCTTCAGCAGCACTAGCAGGCTTCATCCCAGCCAGACGCGCCGCCACCATCGAACCAATGCAAGCCCTCCGGATCGAGTAAGCGATTTTCTTCGTCAGTCTTGAGTGACGCAAGCTGTGTCAGATTGGAACTCGACCAAAATATTTTTGATGTAGCGATCAACGGGGCTCGGAAAACGAATTCCCATTTTGGGAATGGCGGGCATTTGGGTGGGTATCCCCCTCCCCTCGGATCTTTGGGATCATCGACTTAGCGGGAAAACTGCAAATAATCTATGGGCTGCAATCACTTACGGGTAAAATCTTGAGCCCCAATGATTTAGGTCCGATCGGGCATCTCCCATTTCTACCGCTTTCGCCTTGGCGATGATCTGCTATTTGTCCGGCTGTGCGCAAGGTCAGATGTCACAAAGTTTGGCTGTGGAAAAAAATCAAGGCGTTCACCACCCGGATCACAGAGGGACACAGGGAAAGTCAAAATTCGGTCCTCGGTGCAGGCAGGGGCCTTCCGACCGACGAGTGGCCCTGCTCCGCGTTGACCCCTGCTCTGCATCCTGACTAGAATCGCTTGCACAATCCGTCCGCTGGGGATCGTAATGAAAAACTTAGCCCTGCAGCGCATCGCTTGCGCGCTGTTCCTCTGCGTCACCATCTTCGCCGCCGACGACCACGACAAAGATCATCATCACCACGAAGACCTTACCGAGACCCAACTCGGCACAGTTCACTTTCCCGTCTCATGTGCCGACTCTGTGCAGAAGCCGTTCGCTCGCGGCGTCGCACTGCTTCACTCTTTCTGGTACGAAGAGGCCGAAAAGGAATTCCTCGACATCGCGAAAGACGATCCCCACTGCGCGATGGCCCATTGGGGAATCGCGATGAGCCTCTGGCACCAACTCTGGGACGCGCCAGACGAGAAGGTCCTCGCCCGCGGACGCAACGAAGTAAAAACGGGACAAAAGTTGACCAAACACGCAACGTCGCGCGAGCAAGCCTATCTCGCGGCTGCGTCCGCTTTCTATAAGCCAAAAAAGCTCAAGCACGCAGACCGCGCGAAAGCCTATTCCGATGCGATGAAGAAGGTCTATGAATCCAATCCGGATGATCACGAAGCGGCAACGTTCTATGCCCTCTCGCTGATCGCGTCCGAACCCGACAACGACAAAGATTTCGCCACGCGCAAGCAAGCCGCCGCGATTCTGGAGAAGGTTTTTGCGGTCGAACCCGATCATCCTGGTGTCGCGCACTACCTGATTCACACCTACGACAGGCCCGAGCTCGCCCAACTCGGAATTCCCGCGGCGCGCCGCTACGCGCAGATCGCGCCTGCAGCGCCACACGCGCTGCACATGCCATCCCACATCTTCGCGCGAGTCGGACTCTGGCAGGACGACATCAACTCCAACATCGCCTCGATCGACGCCACGCGCAAAACGGCCGCGATGGGAATGGGAGGAGCAGACCATCAATTCCATGCGATGGATTTCCTCGTCTATGCGTACTTACAAAGCGGACGCGAAGCCGACGCGCAGAAAGTCATCGACGAGATAAAAGCCATGCCTTCGATGAAGAACATGCACGGCATGGACTTCGACGAACGCCTGGCATCGCAGGTTCGCTTCGAAGCCAGCTACGTCTTGGAATTGCACGATTGGAAAGAAGCGGCTTCGCTTGCTCCGATCAAGGATGCAGATAATGACTATAACGGCGTGATCTATCTCACCCGCGCTCTCGGCGCCGCGCGTAGCGGACAAATCGCCGAGGCCCGCAAGGAAGTCGACAACATAAAAGCAATCGCGCAATCCTACCGCGACAAGAAGCGCATGGGATACGCGAAGTTTTTCGATCGCCAGGTCGGCGAAGCTCAAGCCTGGATTAGTCACTCTGAAGGCAAGGATGACGAAGCCATCAAAACGCTCCGTGCGATTGCCGACGAGGAGAAAGAGGGCTTCAGCGAAACAGGATTCCTGCCTGCGCAGGAATTGCTCGGCGATCTGCTAATGGAAGCAAAGCGACCGCAGGAAGCCTTGGTCGAATATCAAACAGACCTGAAGGTAAATCCCAATCGCTTCGACTCACTCTACGGCGCAGCGCAAGCAGCACAACAAGCCGGCAAACAAAAAGAAGCGAGCGATTATTACGCGCAACTCGTGAAGTCCTGCGAAGGCGGAAGTTCGACCAGAGCCGAACTCACGAGAGCCAAGGAATTGCTGGCGAAAAAGTAAGATTATTGGACGTGCGCGATTCATCTTCAGACTTAAGAGCTGCACTCGACTTTGTGATAAGTCGCATTGGCGAAGAAGCCGAACGCTCGGGTGAATCTCTCTCTGGCACCGAGAGGCATTTGTTGCAGCATCTGCCAAGGTACCCGACAAATCCAACTGCAACCTTCAACCTGGGCCGAAGAGGCGGCTGGGCGGTAATGCCCGTCATGCGCGATCGAGGTTTCGAAAGACTCTGCAAGCTGGCAAAGCATGCCCGGAAGCATGATCTTGAGACCTCGGCGACGACCGCCGCCGAATGGAAGTTCGCGGCAAGCGTGTTAGGAGTGAATGATCATCCTATGGCTTGGCTGCTGAATTGGGCTGGAATCAGGACACGCGGATTATGGGACGTTTGCCTGTTGGTATGCACTGCCGTGTTCATCGTCGTTCTCTGTTCCCTTATCGCGTTTGCAGCACTCATGTTTGGTTGGGGTGATAGCAAGCCGCCTCCATCCATAGTCGAGATCACAATCGGCGTCACGTTTCTCGCAATTCTCGTCAGCTCCTTTCTCGCAATGCGAAAGCTAGAACGTTGGGTCGGCGAGAGCGCCATTGAGAAGTATCGGTGTGAACTTCCCCCTCAGAGTTCTTTTCACTCTAGCTCTTGAGAAACATCATCTTGGCAATCAGGGCGATTACAATTGCCACGCTGCCCAGCAACGCATTCCATTCCCGGTGCTTCAGGTAAAGTTCCATCGAAAATCCTCCGTCAGCATCGGAAGAAGCAGGAGTAACGCGTGGAAGCATCCGCGGCACCCGCTTCGCGTACTCCTCGAACTCGGGAAACTTCTCCCGCAAGAATGCCTCTTCGCTTCGAATGACGGGCAAGTAAATCGCGAAGAACATCACGAGAAGGACGACGCCAATCCACCAACTCCGCGCTGCGATCGCAAACCCAACCCCTATCAACAGTGATCCCAGATACAAAGGATTGCGCGTGTACGCGTAAGGCCCGGAAGTCGCGAGAGCCTCGTTCTTGCGAACATGCCCGGAAGCGAGCGCTCGAATCAAAAGTCCGGGAACAATCAATGCAGCGCCAATTCCCAGCGACCGCCAAGTTGGCCGCGCCAACCAGAAATACAGCAAGGCAAATGCAAAACCGAGCGGCACGCGAATGCGCCGAGCCACACGCGACCACTCAGCCATGCGCAGCCTCACTCGGCGTCTGTGTTTTCGTGGAGCGCGCGCCCCCGCGCGCTGAGTGCCCGCCAGCAAGTAATCCGAGCGCAGCCTCCACGACGGCTTCCGCCGTGATTTCCAGCATCGCTTCATCGGGCTCAGGTATTCGAGCGTGCGTAGTCGGACTCGCCGGATTCCGCAGCACGATGCTATTCGTGCCGTAAGGCCCGTTCCGCGCAGGATTCGTAGGTCCATAAATTCCCACCACCGGAACGCCCAAAGCCGCCGCAAGATGCAAAGGCCCGGTATCCCCACCAATGAACAGCCGAGCTCGTCGCGTCAGCGCAATCAACTCGCTGATGCTGCATTGCAAACCCCGCGCTGATCCACCACTGCTCGCCTCAACTTCATGCGCCAGTCCTTCTTCGCCCGGACCGAAATTGACAATCGACCGCACGCCGCAAGCTCCCAAGTGGAGCGCGACCTCACCATACCGTTCCGCAGGCCACCGCTTCGCTCCCCAGCCAGCGCCGGGATTCAGGATTGCAAAGTCGTGGACTCCCATCTGTTGGAGGCGTGAAGCGATTGCATTCTCAGCCGCTGAGCTTCGGGGGAATTCGATCCGAGGGACTTTTAGCTTCCCTCCAACGATGGCCTCTACAACCGAGAGATTCTGTTCGAGAACGTGTGCACCGCGAAGAATCGCCTTCCGCGTGTACCACAAGCTCGCCGGAGTTTCGCGTGTCTCGGACGCGCCCCAAACCACCGGAGCTCGCGACCAGCGGGCAAGCACTGCCGACCGAATCGCCCCTTGCAAATCGACCGCAATGTCATAGTGAACGGAGCGCACGTCATTCCAGACGCGTGCGATCTGCTCAGCCGTGCGGACCGAAAAGAAGGACTTGCCCCACCCCTTGAGATCAACGGTGTGTATCCACTCTGCCAAAGGCCTGCCTGCGGACCGCGGTCCCCACATTGATGTCTCTGGCGAGCACAACAGCGCTTTCCAACGTTCCTCGACGAGCCAGCCAATCATCGCGTCGGGAAAGGCGTGGCGTAAAGCCTGCGCCGCAGGAAGGGTGTGAATCACGTCCCCCATCGCGCTCAGACGGACGACGAGAATCCGCTCTACTTTGGCTGGATCTGTGGAAGAGGAACTCAAGATTTCCTCGTCGTGAGTCGAGAATGGATGATCTCGCTGGTCGAGTGATTCTTCGCATCTCCCACGATCGCGACTCGACCACCGTATTCGGCAAGCGCATCACGCTCAGGAACAGAATCAACTGTGTAGTCAGTGCCCTTGGCCTGAATGTCCGGACGAATCTCGCGGATGATCGCGCGGACGTCAAGTTCCGGAAAAATCAAAACCGCATCAACGTCGGCCAGCGCGGCGACAATTTCAGCGCGCTCCCGCTCTGGCATGACCGGACGACCTTGCCCCTTCAGTTGTCGCACGGAACTATCCGAATTGATTGCGACCACAAGCTTTCCGCCTAAAGCTTTGGCTGCGGCAAGATAGCGCACATGCCCCACATGCAGCAGATCGAAAGCACCGTTACCTAAAATTACGCGTTCATGCGCACGCTTCCACTCCGCCACTTTACGTGCGAGTTCGGAACGGTTAAGGATTTTTTCCAGTGTGTTCAATGAGGTCGTGTAACGGGCGCTTCCCGCTCGATGGCCCGCAGCAACTCCTCGCGCGTGACGGTCGCCGTACCACGCTTCATCACGACAATCCCGCCCGCATAATTAGCCAGTTGCGCGGCCTCTTCGGTGGATGCACCAGTCGCCAGAGCGGCGGTGAACGTTGCGATCACCGTATCTCCAGCACCGGTGACATCTGCCACCTGATCAGAACCAGAGATTGGGATATCGACCGGCTTATGTCTGTGATCGAACGCCACCATGCCATCGCGGCCACGCGTGATTACCAGTGATTGCAGCTTCATGCGGTTCATCAGGTCTTCACCCGCGGAAAGCAGCTTGTCCCAATCGTGCCCAATGAGAGTTCCGAGCGCTTCCTCGACTTCCGGCTCGTTCGGCGTCGCAGCGGTAACCCCGGAATACTGCAACATGCGGTAACGCGAGTCGAGCACAATCGGCAAAGCTCCGATCTTCCCCTTCTGCCGAAGGGTGCTGACGATTGCCGGAGTCGCGGCGCCATAACCATAATCCGACACCAGCAACGCATCCGATGCATGAGCATAATTGCGCGCCGCCAAATAAAGCTCGCGCGTGAGATGAGCATTGGGAACAGTCTGCGGCTCGCGGTCAACGCGGACGACCTGTTGACGCGAGGTGTGGGCCATTCCAGCCAGAATGCGCGTCTTCGTCACAGTCGTGTAGCTTCTATCTTTGAGAACGCCACTGACAGGAATCTTCTTATGCCGGAAGTGCTTCAACAGAAGCCGGCCAACCTCGTCCTCACCGACAATGCCGACAGGAAGAACGTTTACCCCGAGCTCTGCGAGATTATGAACGGCGTTTGCGCCGCCTCCGGGCAACACCGTCCGCTCGCGGTGCTTCAAGATCAGCACCGGCGCCTCGCGTGAAACTCGCGAAATCTCGCCAAAGACAAACTCGTCAGCCACAAGATCTCCAAGCACGGTAATCGTGACTTTGGAAAACGACTCGACGATTCTCTTCAGCCGTTCGCCTTCTTTAGGGTGCCTGCTCATATGCGGACGAATCGTAGTTGCGCTACAAAACCGATTCTCTCACGCGCCGCGCTTCCGTTGTTCGATCGTGCGCAGGATGGTATCTACCGCGTTAGCCGCGCCGTCAAGCTCCATCCGAACCTGAACCACCGATAGCGGCTCCAGCGCCGCCAGATACGGGCCAAGATTGACCGCATCTTTTTCGGTTGTAACAAAACCTCCAGCCTCGCTGCGCACCTTCAGCTCCAGCAGTTCGCGAATATCTTTTTCTGTATAGGCATGGTGGTCGTGGTAGAACGCTTGCGCAGCAGGCTCAATATTAGCCGTGCGCAACTGAAGCAGAAAATTCTGCGGCCGGGCAATGGCGCAAAAGACTACCGGTCTCGGCGGCACCGCTTGAGTCACAATTCCCCGCTTTACCCGCCATACGATCTTTCCTTCGAGTGGAAACAAATCCGCCGAAGCTCCACCCGCCAGCACAACAGCGTCTGCTCTGCGCAGTGCGCTTAGCGGCTCACGCAGTCGTCCAGCCGGGAGCAGCTGGTCTTTGGCATCCTGTGGTGTGACCAGAACGATATCGAAATCTCGGCCAAGCGCCCGGTGCTGGAAGCCGTCGTCCAGCAGATGCAATTGCGCTCCGAACTTCGCTTCCGCAAAACGCCCGGCTTCGTAACGGTCCTCTCCAACAATAACGGGAGCCTGGAGCCTGCGCGCAATCAGCAGTGGCTCGTCTCCATATTGTTGTGGCAAGCCTGCGGGATCGACCGGCAACACGCCTTTGGTCTTGCGCCCATATCCGCGGGAAAGCACGTCGAACTCGATGCCGCGGGCCTTCAGCAATTCTCCCAGCAGCATCACAAAGGGTGTTTTTCCTGAGCCACCCGCTGAAATGTTCCCGACACTCACAACCGGCCCTTCGAGCTTTCGAACTGGCAAGCGCCCACCATCGTAAAGAGCGTTACGCGCCCGCACGACTGAACCGTAAATGGAAGAGAGAGGATTCAATTCTTATGAGCAGCACGCGCTGACGCCGGTTCTGAATCGCGAGGTCGTCCCAACAGAATTTTCAATCCATCCAGGGTTCGAGAGGTCGCCCCCACCTGAGAAGCAATTGTCTCTTTTGCCTTGCGGCCAAGCTCTCGCCTTTCCTCATCATGGTCGAGCAGATGCATCAAGACCAGCGGCAACTCCGACACGCCCACAATTCTTACCGCGTCGCGGCTCCGGAACAGTCCTACGATATCGCGAAAGTTCTCGGTATGATTTCCCGTTACGACGGCCACGCCATGCTGCCCGGGTTCAATAATGTTATGCCCGCCGCGCGGGACGAGGCTGCCGCCCACAAATGCGATGTCCGCAAGCCCATATAGAGAAGCTAACTCACCGATCGTATCTACCAGCAACACTTTGCCAGCCAGCGACTCGCCCGCCCAAACCGAACGCCGATATGAAGGGACTCCCATGCCTTCCATCAGCTTCGCCACAGCATCGAAACGCTCCGGATGCCGCGGCGCGAGCACCATAGCCGCGCGCGGATGACTCACGAGGATGTTTTCGAACGCTCTCAGCAGCGGTGCTTCTTCATCTTCCACCGTGCTGCCGCAAACCAGAATCGGTCTGACACTCTCAGCCAAAAACGATTTTCGCAGACTCTCGACAATCGGCGTTACCGAGGGTACGGCGACGTCAAACTTCTGGTTGCCTGTAACGTGAACTCGCTGCGGGTCTGCCCCAATCGACTGCAACCGCTCGCCATCCTGAGGTGTCTGCGCGAGGAACAGGTCCACGTGACTGAGCATTCGCCGTAATGCCCAGCGAAATCGCCGATATCGAGGCCATGAGCGATCCGAAATACGCGCATTCACCACGGCGAGTCGAGCACCACTCTCGTCAACCATACGCAAGAAATTCGGCCAGAACTCGGTCTCGGCCAACACGACTAACTCAGGCCGCAGCGTTTGCAGATATGGACGGATCGCTGCAGCAAAATCAATGGGGAAGTAAAACACGTTCTCTTCGCCAAAGCGTTTACGCGCCAAATCCTGGCCTGTGTCCGTAGTCGTGGAGAGCAATACGCGATGTTCAGGAAACGCCTTGCGCAGCTGTGCGACCAGCCCCGCGACGGCAAGGACTTCTCCAACCGAGACCGCATGAATCCATATGACCCGCGCAGCCTCAAACGATCCAAGTCGTGCGGGGACGTTGCCCATTCGCTCGGACAATCCGCGCCGGTATTTGCCGTGCCGCAAAACCTGAAGGAGCCAATAGGGCAGGCTGACTACCAGCGCCACAGCCAACGCGAAGCTGTAAAGGAGATAGACCAATCGGAGTCATTTTAAACTGGCCTTCGGCGGGGGAACCCAGCGGCTCTTATAATTAGTCCATGTCGTATTCTTCCCGGCATTCGAAACGCTTTTGTTTCGCGGCGATCGTCAGTTTCTTTTTCTTGCCCGTGCTGCTCCTCGCCGGCAAGAGCTTCGTAAAGCCGGTAGCAAAAACTGCGATCAACTATCCGGCACACGATTTTCACCGCGACGAAAAAGTCGCCATCGCCGCCGATCCTTACGACAACCCGGAGAAGGCAAAACTCTTCACAATCAACTTCGCGCAGCACGGATTCCTTCCCGTTTTTTTCATCGTGTCGAACGACGGCGATCAGCCCGTCTCCATCGCGAACATGCAGATCACGCTGATTACCGGACACAACTCGAAATTGACGCCTTTGGCCACCGATGATCTCTATCGCAGACTTTCGAATCCGCAAGCCAAGACAAGCACCAATAATCCATTGCCATTTCCGCGCAAAGTGAAGGGCGGCGTTACCAGTGAGCAGAAGGATGAAGTTGAGTCCTCACAGTTTGCCGCGAAGGCCGTCGAACCTCACGGGACTCAATCGGGATTTCTGTTCTTCGATATTGCTGATCTCAACTCGCCGCTGCGCGGGGCGAACATCGACATCACAGGCGTGACGGACGCCAAGGGAAACGAATTGATGTTTTTTGAGATCCCGATGGATCAGTACCTCGACGCCCCGAAGAACCCGTAGGACACCGGACCCTTCCCGACGGTTGTCATTCCGACCAGTCGCGAAGCGACGACGGAGGAATCTGCTGTTCGCCGGCAGCGTTGATGCTCCCGGCGGAAGCAGATTCCTCGCTGCGCTTCGGAATGACAAAGCTCTGGGGGCCAAGTGAGAAGGTCGCAATGATTCGCAGATCATAGCTCCCGTCATCGCCCTTTATAATCGTTCTTCTATGGCAATCACCGCGGAGCGTTCCATCGCCGCCCATCCCAAGTTTGAACCCGTCATCGGGCTTGAGGTACATGTCCATCTTTTGACGGCGACGAAGATCTTCTGCTCGTGCTCCACAGGTTTCGGTGCTCCGCCGAATTCGAATGTTTGCCCGGTTTGCCTGGGAATGCCCGGAGCGCTGCCGGTGCTGAACAAGAAGGTGGTCGAATTCGCGACGCTCGCCGCGATGGCCTTGAACTGTCGTATCAATGAGACCTCGATCTTTGCCCGCAAGAATTACTTTTATCCGGACCTGCCCAAGGGATATCAGATATCGCAATACGACAAGCCGCTCGCCGAGTTCGGATTCATCGAAGTTCCTTCGGAAGGCGGCACAAAGAAAATTGGCATCACCCGCGTTCATCTCGAAGAAGACGCAGGCAAGAGCCTGCACGAAGGCTTTCCCGATTCGGACGAGAAGACGGCGATCGATTTGAATCGCACAGGCGTGCCCCTGATTGAGATTGTCAGCGAGCCCGACATCTCGACACCCGATGAAGCCTACGAATATCTGACGCGGCTGAAGGAGATCATCCTGTATACCGGTGTGAGCGACTGCAACATGGAAGAAGGTTCGCTGCGTGCCGATGCCAACGTGAGCGTGCGCGCGCGCGGCCAGAAAGAGTTCGGCACCAAAACTGAAATAAAAAATGTGAACTCGTTCCGCTTCATTCGCGAGGCGCTCGAATACGAAATCGGACGGCAGATTGACGTCATCGAGTCCGGTAGCAAAATCACGCAGGAGACGCGCCTTTACAACGCGAATGAAGGCAAGACCTACACCATGCGTTCAAAGGAACAGGCGCACGACTATCGTTACTTCCCCGAGCCTGATCTGCTCCCACTAGTCGTAGACGAGAAGTGGAGATCTGAGATTGCCCGCGCGCTACCCGAACTTCCGGAGGCCCGGCGCGCGCGGATGATGAAAGATTACGGAATCACTGAATACGACGCACAGGTGCTCACCGTCTCGAAATCGTTAGCCGACCAGTTTGAGCAGGCGGCCAGGGCCGCGAAAAATCCCAAGCGCGTTGCCAACCTGGTGCAGGGTGAACTCATGGGACGGCTGAAAGCGAGGGGAGTTTCGGTTGAGCAATCTCCGATCTCGATGGCGGGTGTCGCCGCCTCCGCGGATCTGGTTGAATCCGGCAGCATCTCAGGCAAAATGCTCAAGGAGCTCTACGATCTGAGCTTCGAACGCAACGAAGATTTCCCCGCCGTTTATGAGGAAGAAGGCCGCCCGCAGCAATCGACCGACACTTCCGCCCTGGATAAGATCATCGATGAGATTCTGACGGCCAATCCCAAGCAGCTTGAGCAGTACCGCGCCGGAAAAAAGACGATGCTGGGCTTCTTCGTCGGCCAGGTGATGAAAGCCTCCAAAGGCCAAGCCAGCCCTCAGATCGTCAACGAGTTACTGACGAAGAAGCTCGGATAGCCTGACAAAGTAACCATCCTTCGACAGTGACTTCGGTCATCTGATCTTCCACTCTGCCTCCCGCTAGCATGACACTGGGACTCTACCGTTTGTGTGGGGTACCTTACTTGTCGCCGATTTTGCGAGAAGTGGAAAAAACTGCGTCGGACTCATCATGGAGATCAGCCTCAAACGTGTCGTCAGCATCGGGACCCTCCTGGTCTCGCTGATTGCCCTCGTGCTGCTTCTGAAGAAGCCCGCGCCGGTAGGTCGCCCACAGGCTCCCGCACTTATTGCGCAAAACGCCAAGTCCTTCGATCAGAAGTTGGACGACTTCGAGCAGGCCACCAGTACGCCCGCGGGCGCGGTCGATTCCGACTTAGCGAGCTCGAAGGCCGAAGTCCGCATCAACTCCGATGAAGTCAGTGCCGTGCTCGCGCAGTCATTTGGAAATTCTGGAACTGCAGGGACTCCAACATCCGACGAAGGCGCAGCAGCTCCAGTGATCAAGGATCAGCAGGTCAGCTTCGAGGGCGACCTCGTTCACGGACAGTTCCTCACGCAAATTGCCGGCAAAGATGTCTGGATCACCATCTCCGGTCACCTCGGGGAACGAGACGGCTATGCCACCTTCGACCCGACGGAGTTCAAAGTCGGCGATCTGAATGTGCCTGTCTCGCTGGTCAATCCGGCGCTGCAGAAGAAGCTTTCCGAAGAACGCGACCGGCTCAAACTTCCCGATAACGTTGGCAACCTGAAAGTCGAAAACAGTCAGTTGGTGATGCAGCAGAAATAACACGAGGCTTGCTGGGAGCGAATCATGAACCTGAAACTTGATCGGATTATCAGCATCGCGACTCTGGTGGCGGCGCTGGTCGCAATCGTCTTGGTCTTGAAGCGGCCTGCCCCAGTAGCGGCTCCGCAAGCACCCGCCGTCGCGCGGCAGACACAATCGACCGATCAGCCGGGGGCCAGCGTCCAAAAGCCGCAGAGCACACCTTTCAGCGGCCCCGCTACTGTAGGCACAACGACAGGCGGGACAACATCGGCACCTGCAAACTCGCAGCCGACTGCGCCGTCCTCTCAGGCAAGTGCGAAGCCGGATGCGGGCGTCAATTCCGACCAGGTCAGTTCAGCAATCGCAAAAATGTTAGGCGGTGGCGGTGGACTGGCTAATCTCAGCGCAGACTCCAATGTAGGTAGCGGCGATCCTGTCATTAAAGATCAACAGGTCACCATGGATGGCGACATCGTTCACGGCAAATTCCTGACGACGATTGCAGGCAAGGATGTCTGGGTGACGATCTCGGGGCACATGGGCGAAAAAGACGGCTATGCGACGTTCGATCCAACCGAGTTCAAAGTCGGCGATATGGAAGTCCCGGTATCGCTGGTAAATCCCGCTCTGCA
>DATJWZ010000507.1:0-2779 GCA_035500795.1 Candidatus Eiseniibacteriota bacterium
GTTCAGTTCGCAGTCGATCCGCTCCAGAGGAAGGTTGACAAAGGTCTCTGACAGCCTGGACATCAGCTTTTCGAACTCCAAGCTTGATTGAAGTTCCTGGGTGCGCCGGAGTTCGGTGACATCGCGGATCGCGCTCGAAACCAATATTCCCGCTTCGGTCTTTAATGGAGACAGGCTTATTTCTACGGGGAACTCGTGACCGTCCTGATGTCGTCCGAACAGTTCGAGCTCCGGCCCCATCGGCCGTGCATGAGGGGCCACGCTGTATTGGGCGCGATGCGCGAGGTGGCTTTTGCGAAGCCGCTGAGGCATCAACTTCTCGACTGGCTCCCCCACCAATTCCTCGCGCCGGTATCCAAACATCTTTTCGGTCTTGGAATTGACAGCTACGATCTGACCGTTCCGGTTCGCCAGCACCATAGCGTCTGGCGCGGACTCAAACAAGCTGGCGGCGTTCACGTTCCCGACCATCCCGTACGTTGCGGAGCTCTCGCCTGGTTCTTGGGTGCTCACAGGTTTGTGAGGCGATGGAAATGGGATCATGTGAGGAGCAGGGAGTTGATCCTGTTGTCTGTATTGAACTTTGGCTTTCATGGATGAAAATCCTTCGCACGTTCCTCGTGGGAACAGGTCTGGTCGCCGGCGACTGGGACTACATCAAATTTCGCTTCCGGGGCCCCTGCATAGCTTGATGCTAAGCAATGTGTCAGCGCAGCTAGAGTGCTACCTTCCGAATGGTTTCCAGCACTTCCTTGCCGGAATCCGTCTTGCGGAAGTAAGCCGAACAACCCAGCGCGTCGGCCGCGCTGCGCGTTTTAGGATCGTCGTGAGCAGTAATAAAGATGACAGGCGTGCGCTCGCCTTCGGCCGAGAGGCGCCGAGCGAGTTCGATTCCGGACATTTCACCGAGCTGGATGTCGAGGACAAGGCAGCCGAACTGTGGATGCTTCGTGTCCGCCAGAAAAGATTCTGCCGAGTCATACGTAACCGGCTGAAGTCCGGCCGCACGCAAGAGCCGGCCGAATGATCGGCAAATACTCTCATCGTCATCAACAACTGCAACATAGGTCTGGGTAATTTTGTTCATCGGGATCCGATGAGAACTATAGGGATGGGAACTAAGGCCGTCTACTGCCCTTTAGGGAAGGTCTCAACTAGCTCCGGAAAAATGCCAGCCTCTTGCGTCAGTCGGGTAAGCTCTGCCACGGACTGCACCTTCAATTTCGTGGTGATCGCGGTGCGATGGAGTTTCACTGTCCGCTCGTGAAGTCCCAGGTCGCCGGCGATCTGCTTGTTGAGTTGTCCCCGCACAACATGCGAGAGCACTTGGAGTTCGCGCTCGGTGAGCGTGTCAAAGAGCGAGCGTAACTCACGCTGACGTTCACGCGCTGCGCGCTCCCGTGAATCGCGGGTGAGAGCGCGCTTCACGGCGTCCAACAACTTCTCCTTTGGTGCGCGCTTTTCCAGAAAATCCTCGGCACCGTCGCGCATCGCTCGCACAGTCGAGGGAATATCTGCATGCCCGGTCAAAAAAAGAATCGGCAGTGGATTGGGAGACTCAGCAAGGGCAGACTGCAGATCGAGTCCGCTCATTTGAGGCATCTGTAAATCTGCCAGCACGCAGCCTGGTGTGTCCGTATCACGCTGTGCGAGAAATTTATGTGCTGACGAATAGGTCCTTACAGAGAATCCGTTTGCCCGGAGCAGCCGCGAAATGGCTGTTAGAAAAGACGCATCATCGTCTACAACGTGAATGATTGGAGAAAGGGGTTCGCTCATTTCGCTGTATCCTTCTCTGCGATCGGCAGTGTAAAACGAAACGACGCTCCACCCTCCTTTCGGTTCTCTGCCCAGAGCCGTCCGTTGTGCGCCTCGATGATCGTGCGAGAGATCGGCAAGCCCATGCCCATACCGTCGGTCTTGGTCGTGAAAAAGGGATCGAAAATGTGTGAGAGTTGGTCAGCGGGAACACCCCGGCCGGAATCGTTCACGGCGACTTCAATAGTCTTTGGTCCGTTAAGCGCTGCACTTACACCGACATGTCGATCTCCGTTCGAACCGTCGAGCGCATCCATTCCATTGATGATCAGGTTCAACAACACCTGCTGGAGATGCACGGTGTCGCCAAGCACGGGCGGCAGATGTTCTGCTATAGCCAAATCCACTGTTATGTGCCGTGCCGCAGCGTCGGAATGTATGAGGGCAGCGACTTCGCGAACAAGTTCGCCCACATCCACAGGCCTCTGATCCAGGCTCCGCCGCTTGAGCATTCCGCGCATACGGTCGATAACATTGCCTGCACGCTGGTCATCCTTGCGGATGTCGGCGAGTATAGCGCGGACTTCGTCCAGGTCCGGTGATTTATCCTGCATGAAAAGCTCGGCGGCTTCCGCGTTACGCAAGATCGCGCCGAGCGGCTGATTAATCTCGTGCGCCAGGGACGAAGCCAGTTGGCCCATCATCGAGACGCGGCCCACATGCGCAAGTTCCCGCCGCAAATTCTGGGTTTCCTCCTCGGCCTTCTTTTGTCGGGTGATGTCATGCGCCACGCTGCGAGCGAAAGCTGGCTTTCCTGCACCGTCAAACTCGACGCGGCCTCTGGTGGCGACCCAGCGTACCTCTCCGCTCGGGAGCACAGCTCGAAGATCTGCGTCGTAAACACCGTAGCCCGACCTTGCTTTCTCAACCATCAAGTGGACCGCCTCGCGATCTTCCGGGTGGATCCGCTCGAAGATCTTTTGAAGGTCCAGCCGTTCCGTCTCCGAAAAACCAAGAAGGG
>DATJWZ010000508.1:0-2348 GCA_035500795.1 Candidatus Eiseniibacteriota bacterium
TCGCGATTCCGCGGCAACGGATGGCCATCGCGCTCGTAGACGTGCAGCGAGTACACTTTGCCTTTTTCCTGAAGTGCTTCTGCCATGCGGAGAGCTTGCGTCACCGGGACCATTCTGTCGGTCCGGCTATGGAGTATGAGAACGGGCACGTTGATCTGGTCGGCCCAATACACGGCCGAGCGTGCTCGATACTGTTCTTCGGCGCGGTGCTCATAGTCAGACCAGATTTTGGCAAAGCCGTCGATAAATTCATTTCCGTTGACAATGTTCATCTCGGGCCGCGCGTCCACCCATGCTTTCACGTCCGTGACTCCGCCGATGACGGCAGCGGCCTTGACGGGAATTCCTCGCTTGAGCGCGAGATACGTTTCGGTGCCGCCTCGCGACAGACCGAGTATGTACAGCCGCTCGGGGTCCACGTAATCGAGCGACTTCAGGGCCGGCACGAGATTGAGAACATCATCGACTTCGGCTCCGCCCCATTCGTCGCGCTTCACAGTGGCGCCTTGATAGCGGTAGTCGGAGGCGATGATCACGAAGCCGGCCTTCGCCAGCAGATAGAGATCGGCGACGTCCATGCACGACGTGTTTGTCATGCCGCCGCAAGGCTGGCCGTTATCCGTGATACGTCCAAGATCGCCGTTGCCGCCGCGATTGAAGATGATCGCCGGCCACTTTCGAGTGCCCGGCGCTTTCGGTTTGATCAAAAGGCCGCGCACGGCGAGTCCGTCGCTGGCATAGGTGATTTCGAAAAGGTCGAATTCCTTTTGCGTGCGGGCTTCTTCGTAGACGAACTGCGGAAAATAGCTGCGCCCGAAATCGTCAAGACCCTCATACTTCGGCAAGGGCGGCCACGGCTTCGAATTCAGAATCTTGCCATCGGTTTCCTTTGCAACAATTGATGTCTGTTTCAGGTGTAGATCGTCGGCTTGAGCTTTGGCCAAGCTGCCAATCAACAATACACAGATCAAAACGAGTGCATCTTTCATGTCTCTCTCATCGTGATGCAGCGAGTTCGGTTTCAATGTTTTAAACCGCTTTGATATTGCGCATTCGCAAAGTCCCAGGAAATCACCTTGTAAAAAGCGGTAACGTAGTCGGCTCGGACGTTCTGGTATTTCAGGTAGTAAGCATGCTCCCAGACGTCAATACCAAGGATCGGTGTCCTTCCTGCCATCCACGGGCTCTCCTGGTTGGGACTTGTTTCAATCGAAAGCTGATGTTTGTCATCGAGACTAAGCCATGCCCAGCCGCTGCCAAATACACTCATGGCTGCTTTCGTGAACTGTTCTTGAAACCCAGAGAAGCTGCCGAATCGCGCATCGATGGCTTTGGCCAATTCTGCTTTCGGTTGGCCGGGGGAGTTCTTCTGCATTACTTGCCAAAAGAAAGTATGGTTCGCATGCCCTCCGCCGTTGTTGCGTATGGCGGTGCGGATACTCTCTGGAACACGATCTAAGTGTTTGATCAACTCGTCGACAGGGAGCTTGGCGAGGTCCGGGTGATCTGCTAAAGCTGCGTTCAGGTTTTTGACATAGGCGGCGTGGTGCTTGTCGTGGTGCAGATGCATGGTTTGAGCATCGATGTAAGGTTCAAGCGCGTCATACTGGTAGGGTAGAGGCGGAACGGTATACGGAGTTGTTGTCCCGTCGCTCGTCTTGGGTGTCTGTCCAGCCGCGATTTCGGGGTACATTCCGCACAGGCCTACGATTGCAGTCATGCCGATCGCTTTTATCACTTCACGTCGTTCTGTCATTTAATTTCCTCCTGACCTTGGGTTCCATGCTCTTTTCACTCAAAATAGGCTTTCCGTTTCTTTCCTTACTTGTGCGAGTAGTTCCGGCGGCACGGACGAGTGTGCTGGCGCTGCTCTTTTGACGAGTGACCGCAATCGAGATACGGCTGCCACCATGAACCACGTCAACAGGGAGAACGGGAGTAGGTAGAGCCAGTACTTGGAGACTCCCGGTGGGTCGGCCAAAATTCTGGGGCCATATCGCGCGACATAGATGTTCCTGATCTCATCTTCTGATCGTCCCTCGGCAACCAACTTCTCGACTTCATCCAGCATCTGCAGGGCCTCTTGAGAACGGTGAATTGCGATTGGCTCCCGCCAGCAACACGGAGCAATCAGTTCGTGCGTTAACCGGTCGTACCGGCCCATCTGCTCGGCGGTGAGCGTGTGCTCTTCCAAAGCGAATGCCGCGCTCAGGACGATCAAGGCTACAAGCACGATTTGCACTAGACGGAGCATTCCAATCTCAGTTCAACGTGTGAAGGTATGCGACCAGATCATTCAGCTCTTGTTCATTGAGTCGCTTGTCGAAGGCAGGCATGGTTCTCAGACC
>DATJWZ010000509.1:0-7885 GCA_035500795.1 Candidatus Eiseniibacteriota bacterium
GCGCGAGCAGGACCGCGAAGCGCTACGCAAATGGAACAACGAACATCCCGACGAGGATGAACAATATATCGATGAGGATGGATACCTCGCACGCAGGCCCAGAAAGCCTCCGGTCAGCACAACCCTGGAGCAAAGGCGCGCCAAGGTGGTGAACAAGATTCACCAGAATCTGCCCGCACTGACGAAAGTGGCCGTCGAAGCTGCCCGCAAAGAGAAGGAGGAAAATCCCAACACATAGCACCGGGACGGACGCATGCGTCCGTCCCTGCGCCAGCGTCGGCTACTTGCCGCCGCTGGCGCCTTCCGATGGGGTTGAGAGTTGTTGGTCGACGACCTGACGCAGGGTTGCGTAATCTACAGCGCCGCTCAGGTAATGCCCGTTGACAAAGAAGCTGGGCGTTCCGCTGATGCCAAGCTTCAAACCTTCTTTCTTATCTTTCGCGACGGCGGAAGCTTGCTCTCCGGAGTCGAGGCACTTGTCGAACTGTGTGGCGTTCAGTTGAAGGGCGCGCGCCTGGGCCTTCAGTTGATCGATGTCGAGTTCACGGCTATGAAAGAGTTCGTCGTGGAATTCCCAGAACTTGTCCTGCTTGCTGGCGCAGCGCGCGGCTTCGGCAGCTTTCTCGGCGCGAGTGTGATTGGGCAAAGGGAAATCTTTATAGCTGAAGGCGATCCTTTCGCCGAATTCCTCTTTCAGTTTTTTTACGTCCGGCGCAACGCGCTGGCAATATGGGCATTCGTAGTCGGCAAACTCGACGAGCGTCACCCTCGCAGTTTTCGGGCCCAGGGATTGCGTCTCTGCAACCTCTATTTTGGCCTTTGGAGGCGCGAGCGCGATCGTAACCGGAACCTGCGCGCGCAGTTCCTTCACATATGCGGCGCGTATCTTGTCGGTACGCAGTTGACGAATCTTGTCGAGAA
Organism: Candidatus Eiseniibacteriota bacterium; assembly: GCA_035500795.1. GTDB lineage: Bacteria > Acidobacteriota > Terriglobia > Terriglobales > Acidobacteriaceae > Sulfotelmatobacter. The sequence continues at coordinate 922 of DATJWZ010000509.1, forward strand.
TCTTGTCCCGAACTGCTTCGTAGGGCTGATCCGTTTCGAGGCCCTCGTAGTAGACCTTCATCTGATCTTCGGTTGGGTCGGTCACTTTTGACTTGATGTCACGGTCGATCAGTTGATCGACGGTAAGGTTTTCGCTCTTGGCCTTCTGTTCGAGGAGCTTCTTATCGATGAGGTCTTCGAGTGCCTTGCTCTGCGCCTGGTAATACTGGTAGTGCGCGGAGAGAAGCTTGGCCGACTCCTCTTGCTCCAGTTCTCCCAAAGTGATTTTTACACCACCGACTTCGGCGACCTCGGTCTGATCGCTCTGAGCAGAGGCGCCGAGGATGGCCACACAAACGACTGTCGCAGTCGAAAAAATACGCAAGAAAATTTGCTGGACTGACATGAGATCCCCCGTCTCAATCAAAGTTGATTCACTTGAAAATTCTCGCCGAATAGCTGTGCTGACTATTCGGCGAGAAGGATTGTGAAGAATCAGTCCCCGGTGCCGCAGCTGCAAACGCCCCTGCCACTGCCAACGGTTTGGACTGCTTTGCACTGAACCGCCAGCGAGACCTGCTCGGCAGCGCTGAGCGCAGCGTCTTGCGAGCCGGTTTCGGTCTCCGCGAAACCAGCGTTCTGAATGTGCGTCACCCAAGACCTGACGGTTGGAATCGGGCCGAGCCGCGTCGGCAGCGGACAGACTCCGCCAACCGGCCTGGTGGACACGATCTTGATTACGCCGGAAGTCAACGTGACGCCCGTCAGCGGGTTGCTGGTGAGGTCCGTATCTACCGACAGAGTGCGTAAGCCATCTGGAGTGAGCAAGCAACTGCAGCACTCGCTCATTTCCTGTGCCGTGTCGAACACGAAGATGGCAGCGCAAACGCTGGGGTTTACGCCGTTGAAGGTCCCGGGATTATCCAAGCGAACGGTCCCATCGGGAGCTCCGCTGGTGTTGGCATTGGAGAAGTAATCGACTTTGTAGACATCCGCCGTTTGAGCAAATGCGCTCGCCGCGGTGAAGACCAAGAGAGAGCAAACAACCAGCAATGTGATGTTTTTCATATTCGTCTCCTTTAGTCTCCTGTTCCACAGCTGCATTGACCCTTGCCGCTGCCGTCAAGCCAAATGGCCCGGCATTGGCCTTGCAGGCGACTGACTTCGTTTCCGCTCAAAGCCGCATCCGCCGCATTGGTCTCGGTCACTGCAAAGTTGTTGTTCTCGATGTGGGTTACCCAGGCGCGAAGAGCCGGGGTCGGAGTGATGCTGTAGGGATAGGCTGGGCACGATCCGTTATCAACGGTCGAAACCAGCTTGATGACGCCTGTGTTGAGAGTTACCCCGGTCAGCGGATTGCTTGTGAGATCCGCGTTGACAGAGAGAGTGCGGAGACCATCCGGAGTGAGCAAGCAGCTGCAGCACTCACTCATTTCCTGATTTGCGTCGAAGACGTAGATGGCAGCGCAGATGTTTCCGCCCGAAGTGCCAGGATTGTCCAGGCGCACCGTCGCGTCTGGAGCTCCTGCAGTATTGGCATTGGAAAAATAATCGACCTTTAACGTATCAGGCGTGGGCGTGGTGGCGCTGGTGCCTGCCCAAGCTGACGCACAAAGGCCGAGTGCCAACGTACACACTACAAGCCATGTCGTTCGCATTGATTGACCTCCAAACAGAGTTACGCCGACAAACTGAGGGGGAGGGGTTGCTCAGCAGAGTGTGGCGCGTAAGGTACTGTATCTGCGATTCGTGAACGTACAAGACTCCAGATGGATTAACCCGATGACAGTAAACCAAACGTTAGGGTCAAGAGTCCCCAATGATGCGGCCTATGATTCCGGAGCGGGTGGATACGTTCATCTTTACCATGGTGAGGCGAAGAAATGCCTTCACGGTGTTGGGGCTGATGTTCATGCGTTGAGCGATTTCTTTGCTAGTCATACCTTCGAGGAGGTTCTCCACAGTTTCTTGCTCGCGAGCGGTGAGGCCAAACCGTTGCGACAACTCGTTGAGTCGGACGGTGTGATTGCTTCGTCGCTCAAGCAAGACGACGTGCAGTCCTGCATTCTGGCCGGAACCGTTATTGGTCGGTTTCTTGACTTCCAGCGTAAAGGAGCGACATAGGTATGTTCTTCTGGCCGAGCGGAAGCGCTCAACAATCCTCAGAGGCGTGGTTTGTTCGATCAACGTAGAGCGGACTTTGCTGGAAAGCCATGTGTCTGATTGATGGGTGTTATCTGGGCGATCGGGATAAGAGAGTATGCGAAGAGCTTCAGGGTTGCAGGCCAAGACCGCAAATGCGGAATCAGCAACGATCAAGCCGGGTCGAGCCGGAGTAGTGGGCACGCAAGACCTCATGGAGGGTACTGGGGCGACAGTATCCTCTGGACGAAGTGATCTAGGCCAAATGCCAGGGCCTATGGCTGGAGCAATAGTTCACAGTCGAACTCGCGACTTGAACTGCTGCAAGTTCTGATTCAGTCCTATTTATTTAACTCTTCAGAGGGGCCCAAAGTTTTGGTCTCCAGGGGGGGCAGGAAACCGATCCGCACCATTAAGAGGGAAGTGAACGACGAGTATTTTTATCCAAGGGGGTGATTGTGTCAATGAAAATGCGGTGGAAATGTGCAGTTTAGCTTTTCGAACTAACCCAAACGGGCTATATCGGGGGTGTTACGGGTCTTCCCGGGCTCAGATTCGGAGAGCTTCATGGGAGTGAAATGAAGATCCGCGAAAGCTTGGCGGACGAAATCGTTAATTGCTGAACGGAATCTTTCGCGCCGGGAGTGCGATCGCTTGAGGTCTTCTGCAAGTGCCGCACGATATTTGACGATCCAGTCTTCGATTGAATCCAAGCTGATCTCGGGGCCAGTATGGTGATCCATTGTGTTCCTCTCAAGAACGACAGTGTGCTGGGGTGGTAGGACTGCGAATGCTTATACGCCGTAGAAGGAATCGTGAAAAGTCCCAAAAAGAATTAGTCTCCGGGGCTATTCCAATTGGGAGAATCTCAGTGCAAAATATGCGGCGCCCGCTTCACAACGACGGCGAGACGAGAACTGGGAGGAAGCTGATATGGGTTGGAATGAAGCGATAAAGCTCCGATCCGCGAGTTTGCCGGCTTTGTGCCTTTTATATGTAACGTGTGCGTTAGATGCGAGTGGGGCTGCGTCATACGCCAAAGAGGCAGTGATCACGGAAACGGCCGGAACGGTACGGATCGCCGCCGATAGTCCGCGTCCACTGGAGCAGGTGCTGAACGCTCTTCAGAGCAAATATGGATGGATCGTCAACTACGAGGATCCGCAATATGTGTCGGCTGTGGATGTGATCAAGGCGAGCAGTGATTCTCAAGTGCCGTCAGGAGGCAGTTTCACATTTGAGTTTTCCAGCGCGGCGCCCGATGAAGGGAAAACGCTGCGGCAACTGGTTGATACGTACAACAAATCGAAGAATCCAGGCCATTTCGAGCTGAGACATACCGCGGATGGAGGGTTCAATGTTGTGGGCACCGCGGGCCATAGCGATAAGGGTGAGATCGTCGAACAACAGGCTCCGTTTGACCTTGCGCTGACGTTGTCGAACAAGGAGCAGACGATTGATGAGACAGTAACGCGTATTTGCGCCGAGGTGTCGAGACAGAGCCGCTCGAATGTGGTGTTGGCGATATCACCACGAAAAATTTTGTTCCAGAATAGGGTTGCACTGGGAGGGAACAAAGTCGCAGCCCGCGAGTTGCTGTCCAAGAGCCTGGGGGCCACACACGGGAAAATTTATTGGCGATTGCTTTTTGATCCGGAATCAAAGAACTATTATCTGAATCTGCACTTGGTGCACGGAGTGTAAAGTCGCGTACCTGTACTCTGTACCCGGTACTCAGTATCCAATACTCGACGGATCATCCTTCGGCGCAGGGATCAGATGTTGCGCAAGCGTCGCAATGTCGACTGCCGTTGAGCTTCGCATTCGCGAAGCTCATCTTCGGCTCAGCGCGACAGTCGCCGGGGCGTCTTTCTCGAATGAGAAAATTTCACATTCTCTGTCAAGTCAGAGCGCTGTGCTACGGGTGATTGCGCTGGGATATGATCCTTTAATCATGCTGCGTGTGACTCGATATGCTTGGATGCGATTGGTGATGGCTGGGCTGTTTGAACTCGGCTGTGCGGGTTTCTTATGGGGCGTTCCGCCGCAGTCTGGCGAAAGCCCGCAACAAGCCGGGGAATCGCTGGATGCAGGAGAAGCAGCGGCGCAAATTTCTGTCAGGGGGGCCGCGTGCACGGAGGCACGAATAAAGAGTGCGATTTCCGCGGTGGCAGCGACTGGAGGCGGGATCGTTAATGTTTATTGTCCCGGGACGCACAACATCAGTTCCAACTTGTGGTCCGGAGTCACGGCACCAACAAAAGTAGTGTTTGGTCCGGGGACGTTTACGGTCAGCGCGCAGCAGATTTTGCCCGACAACACGGAAGTTGCGGGATCGGGATTCGGAACCGTGTTCCGCATCGATGCGAAGGTGTCATTTCACAAAGCTTTTGACTGTGGACTGTTCTCGAATGTTCTGAACGATGGTGTCCATCGTAAGGACAAGAACAGCGGTATTTCCCTGCATGATTTCAAGATCGATGGAAGGAACAATCTTCTGAGCACTGGCGGCATAACGTTTTACAACATCGAAGAATCGAGCATTCACGACCTGTACGTTCAAGGTGTCTGGCTATCGGGAATCGATCTGCGGAATGCCTCCGGCGTGGATGTCCGAGACAACTGGTGCGTGGATTGCGCGATGGTCGGAGCGCCACAACACGCGATCGGTGGTGGCGTGAACGGGCCCGACGACGTTTTCATATACAACAAATTCACCAGGAATCATATGAGCGGCGGGGGCGGCAATGCTGCGCGAGGAGCTGATCAGTTCGACATATTCGGGCAGGGTTTGGGAGGGAATCAGAGATGCGGCTTCAACGTCATTAACGACAACACATTGGATGCCGCGCCGACGGTGGGGATTTTTCTGGACACCTGCAATCACAATACAGTCACGGGAAACGTAATTCGAAACGCGGGAACGATTGGAATTGCGTGCACGTCGGGCAGGTTTAACCTTGATGGTGGTTGCGCCTTCAATCATTTTTCGAACCAGATACAAAATCCGGGGACGCAGGGTTATATGTTCTCTTTTACATTTGACAACGTGATCACCGGGGGCGAGATCTACGGGGCGGGGAAGGAAGCGATTTTGCTGAACGATTCGATCCGAACGAAGGTGGAGAATGTGAGTATGTACGCGGCATCGCAATCGGATCCGAGAAAGTATTGTGCGGTGACGATCAATGCGGACCAGGTCAAAGGATATTCGATGGACAACACCGTCCAAAACAATACGCTGACTGATAAGAACATCAGGGGCGAGTATCAGAACAAGATGAAGACGGGAGTATGCATCACGCGTGCCGAGAAGGCGAGTGCCGCGAACATCCGGAGCAACGTGATCGAACAAAACCGAATCGACGGCGGAGACCCAGGGTCATACAAGGATGGCGTGTACGACATGGGAATGTACACGCTTGCATTCTGCAACGCGTATGGTGGTGATGGGACCGGTTTCAAATGCGAAGTGGAGCACAAGTAGTTTGTAGGCGATGGTTGTAGAGGTGAGTACTGGTGCGCCCGGAGAGATTCGAACTCCCGACCTGTTGCTCCGGAGGCAACCGCTCTATCCAACTGAGCTACGGGCGCACATCATACCAATCAATGTTTATGCGGGTTAAACGCGTATAACCCTACTTGACAACTAGACATACCTAGCAGCTTCCCAGCTATTTTGCTAAGATTTTGCTGTTCCCAGCCTTCCCAGCTCTCCAGGTAGACAGGAGAATTCGCCATGGCAAAACGTGGGCAACGCGGTTCCGTTCGCATAGAGTCCGGCAATTGGTACGGCTATTTCAATACCTATGTATTCGAGGATACACCAGACGAAGGGATTGTCCAAAAGCGCAAACAGAAGTGCGTAAAGCTCGGACCAGCTGAAGGGCTCAACAAGCTTTCGAAATGGGATGCGTATGGTGCGCTCGCAAAGGAAATCGAAAAGGCTCGGGGAACGTCCACAGCTGAAGCAAAGCGCGACGGTACGATCACGTTGAAGGACTTCGCAGAGAAGCATTGGAAACCCACGAAGGAATCCAAGTGGCGTCCGTCAAGCAAGAAGTCTGCGAATTACATACTGAGCACGATCTACGAAGGGAAGAATCCAGACGAAAAGAACGCCCAAACGTTCGGCTCAATGGCTCTGGAAAAACTGGACCGAAGCGACTTGCAGAAGTGGCTGAATCAGCTTGCCAAGGATCGCAGCGCGAGTATTGTGAAGCACGCGAAGCACTACATCAAGTCAATCCTCGAATTGGCTGTGGACGATGACTACCTGACCAAGAACATTGCAAAGCGACTGGAGATTCCTAAGGTCCGCAAAGTCTCAAAGACTACCCTCACAGTTGAAGAGTTCAAGGAAGTAATGAAGGAGTTGGAGTCTCCGTTTGACTTGCTCGTGAAGGTGGGCATTGCTTGTGCTCTGCGTCCATCTGAGCTGCTAGCTCTCCGGTGGCGTGATCTCGACGTTAAAACCAAGACCTTCACGATCCACGAGACTGTTTACAGGGGCCAACTTCGACCGTTCACAAAGACTACTGGGGAAGACGAAACCGACAAGTCGCTATTGACGGTCCCTGTTTGGTATGTGCTCGTGGAATGCTTATGCGAATATCACAAAAGATAGGAATCTGGTCCAGGTAGATTCGAAGGTGATCTAGCTCGTTTAGGAGAGACAGATCAGAGTCGTTAAGAGTTTCGTACCAGAGCAAAATGTCTAAATATGGTTTGGCTCGTCCGACAGATTGAACCTCTGGCAGAATCGATCCCCGTACAATTGGCATTCGTAAACCTCAGTTGGTTTTACGTCGAATCGTTTCTCTCCGAAAAAGCGAAGCAGGTA
>DATJWZ010000510.1:0-1691 GCA_035500795.1 Candidatus Eiseniibacteriota bacterium
TCGGTCGAGACGACCTCACCCATCTTGTGAACGAGATCGGTATCCCATGTGGCAGCCATGCCGATGACTTGCGGAAAATTCGTGGCGTATCCGGCAAAGGCAACACCGTGCAGGCCCTCGTTCCACCAATCGTATTTCGGAACGCCGAGGCGCGGAATCGGAGTGGCGTGGTCGCGCATCTGCGCAACTTTTTCTTCCAGAGTCATGCGGCCGATCAGGTCGTCGACACGTTGATCTACAGGCAGAGCTGGATTCTTATACGGCGCATCGGCAGGTGCGTCTTGAGCTTGAGCAAGAACGGAGAGGGAAAGGACGACTGCGAATATAAAAGATGTGCCCAACAAACGAGCGCGAAGATCTGACATCGCGTGCGACTCCTGTCGACTGCGGTTTGACCAGACGCGCCATTATATTCGCCTCTCCTCCCGAACGCTCTTGGGCCTGGGATGACGTCCTAAATTCATTACCACCAAGCACACGAGGTATCACGAAGGAAAACGGGAATCGTTCGTCCTTCGTGATGCGTCTGCCTTGCGTTCTCAGATTTCCGATGCGCTCACCACACGCGGCACGAATTTGCGCGCACCATCGGCTGACCGGTGTGGCAGCCAAAGGCGTGAGCAAACTCGGGCATGTTGGCGATCACGTTGTTGACGCGGTAACGGCCCAAGGAGTGTCCTTGCGTCATCACCACGGTGCGGGCAGCTTCCGGACGAAGTTCTCCGCACCACACGTTGGCGTACGACAAGAAAAAATTCTGCAGTTGGGTGAGGCCGTCGGGCGCCGTCGAGTCAAGATCCAGGTTTTGAGTCTTGAGCGAGCTTTCCAGCGCGCTCAAAGCCAGGTGGATTCCGCCGTTATCGGCAGTATCTTCGCCGGCTGAGAGCTTGCCATCTTGTTTAACGCCGGCTTCAGGAACATCTTGCGTGTATTCGTCCTGAATGCATTTGTCGCGCTGTTCGTAGTTAGCGGAGTCGCTGGCGGTCCACCAATCTTTCAGATTGCCATCCGCATCGAATTTGCGGCCTTGGTCGTCAAAGCCGTGGGTGATTTCGTGGCCGATGACAGCTCCGATCGCTCCGTAATTTACGGCGTCAATCTGAACTGGGTCGAAGTACGGAGGCTGAAGCATTCCTGCCGGGAAATTGATCGTGTTGCTCTGTGAGTCTTCGTAGGCATTCACGGTTGGTGGAGTCATTCCGAATTCATATCGATCGACTGGTTTACCGAATTTTGCGATGCGGCGGCGCATTTCGAATTCCGCGGAACGCTGTACGTTGCCGAGGAAGTCGTCACGCTTGATCTGAACCTGGTATTGCCGCCAATGATCGGGGTAGCCAATCTTATCGATTTGAGCTGAGAGCTTGGCGTGTGCGAGCTTTTTGGTTTCTGGCGACATCCAATCGGCAGCATCGATATCACTGTGCAGAGCCGTTTCGATGGCCTTCACCATCTGAAGCATGCGTTCCTTGTTCTCCGCCGGGAAATACTTGGCGACATAGGCTTGGCCGACTGCCTCGCCGAGATCGGCATCAGCATTGAAAGAGCAACGGCGCCAGCGCGGCTGCAGCTGTTTGAGTCCGAAGAGACGACGTCCCACGAACGAGAAGTTTTCTTGCAGGAAGGCATCGCTCAGAAACGGGGCGGATGCACTCAGCAGGGAATATCGCAGATAGGCGCGCCAGTGATCG
>DATJWZ010000511.1:0-18278 GCA_035500795.1 Candidatus Eiseniibacteriota bacterium
TGATGCGGACTTGCCGCCGCGCTCGTCGCCGGACCCTTGGCCGGCTCGTCTAATCCATTTCCAATTGCGTCGCCCGAGAGTACTAACTCCACGCGCCGGTTTTGCGCTCGTCCATCTGGGGTGTCGTTGGACGCGATCGGCTCATTCTTGCCAAATCCGTGTGCTTCCACACTGCTCGACGCGATCCCCTGCTGCACGAAGTAGTCACGGACGGCTTCTGCACGGCGCTCCGAGAGAGTCTGGTTATAGTCGTCTCCTCCGACGCTGTCGGTGTGCCCTTCGATCGAGACATGCAGACTCGGATACGCGAGCACAATGCCGGACACTTTGGCCAAGCGCTCGCGGGCTCCTGCGGCAAGTTCGTAACTGCCGGTACGGAACAGGACGTCGGACATATTGGCGACGAGTCCACGTGCAGAATCACGTGTGGCGAGAATCGAATTGAGCTGCTGCAAAAGTCGAGCGCGAAGATCCTGTTTCTCGCGTTCCGCCTGCTCACGAAGGCTTTCGGCTTTTTGCGCGTCCAACCGGGCTTGTGCCGCATCGGCAGCGAGAGCTTGCTGCTGATCGATCGCGGCCTGCTTCGCTTTCTCGGCTTCTTCTTTCTGGCGTGCTGCTTCTTGCGCGGCTGCAAGCGCTTCCTGCTTCATACGCTCGGCCTCGGCCTTGGCCTGCTCTGCTTCAGCACGAGCTTTCTCGGCAGCCTGACGGGCGGCCTCCGCTTCTGCGCGTCGCTGCGCCTCGGCTGCAGCATCCGCGCGTGCTTTCGCTTCACGGGCCGCCGCGGCAGCTTGTGCTTCTTCTTCCGCTTTCTTCTTCACGGCCATCAAGCGAGCTTCTTCCGCGGTCTCGGTAGCTTCTTTCGCTGCGATTGCGACGGCTTCCTTCTTCTGCTTCTGGCGATAGAGGGACTCTGCGTTCAGCAACTGCTGGCCAGCCTTCGACAAAATCGAGCCAGAATACTTGTCCGCTTCGGCGATGTGCGCGATGCGCACCGCGTTGCGCGCTTCAAACAACTCAAGAGGCGTCTTCGGATCGATCCCAAAAATCGCGTCGTTGATATGCGAGTTCGTCGCAGAATAAGTGCCACGAGGAGCGAGTTCGTACTTGGCGTCGACGTTCGTCGAAGCGCCACTCAACGAATTGCTTTCGGCCACGACCAGATTGCCGGGCTGGCTCACCGCAAAGTACGGCTCGGCCGTAACGATCATGCCGAACGTCTGCAGATCGGTGTAAGCCTTCACCTGGGCATTGCCGTGGTGATCGAGCGTGAGTTCGCCGAGGTTGACCGGTCGGCCTTCGGGCGAAATGGCCCAGAGAACATACGTCAGGTACTCGAGTCCGAACTTGGTTGCATCCTCGAAGCCTTGGAACTTGGCATCGATTTCGAAATTGGTCTTCTTGCCTTCAACTTTCGCCTCGCCCGAGGCGCGCTGCATCTGATCGGTTCCGCGGAAATCGATCTTCGCCGATCCTCCCTGCAGGCGATAATGCGTCGCCTTGATGGTGCGCGATACGTTCTGGACGGCAGTGGTTACGGGCGCACTGCTTGCGGTCGTCGTTGAGACTGATTGCGAAGCGATGGAATTCGACGGCAACGTTGTTTGGGTTTGCGCGGACACCAGTGCCGCAGCGGCGAAAACGAAGACGGCTAGAAACGGTTTGTTCACGAGCTTCTCGATCTGGGGGAGAAAGAGAGTTTTCTAATCCTGCTATATCGTCCGGGATTACTGGAGGGATTCAAAGAAACAGGAAGGGCTGAGACTTTGGTAACGCTTCACCGCTGACAGGCTGGATAAAAACAAGGTTTGCCTAAGGAATTGACGCGATTACCCCTTTCGGCCCGACGACCAACGCTCCTCCATCCGGATAGGCGCTTACAGCGTTGAAGTCAAAGCCCTGCTCCTTCTTCCCGCTGATGCGGAGCGGATCAGTGGGTGGCCGGAAATCAAGAATGAAGTCCTGACCGACGATGAAGAGCCGCTCGGGCGGAACAGGTTTCACGCGAGTTTTCTTTCCTGCAGATTCAGCGGCTTTCTGCATAGCTGCTTGCTTGACCGCTGTTGTCTCAACAGTTCGGTCGTATGCAACCGCGGAGAAATAGGCTTGCGGCCTGATATCCGAGAGCTTCCACGTCTTGCCTCCATCATCTGAGAGGGCGAGATTCGGCCCATCGTCGCGCGTGCGTTTGTAGTCGCCTCCCACGATCACGCCATGTTTTGTGTCGCGAAAGACAATCGAAAAGATACCTGCAGATTCAGGCCCATGAGCGATAGGAGTTTCGAAAACTTCCCATGTTTTTCCCTGATCTGGGGAGTGGAATACGCGGGCGGTTTTGCCCCCTGTGGCAAACCAGATGTTGGGATCGTTCCTTTCGCCGACGAAATTTCTTTCTGTACTTTTGCTTAAGATTGCAATGCACGTATTGCTGGCGGCGAAGGCGCCTTCTCCTTCGAGTGCTTCCGGCAGTTGAGAAGAGGGAACCGCACGCCACGTCTCGCCGTCGTCGGTAAGGAGCACTTCGAACTTCAACTTGCCGCCTTCATCCGGAATTGGATCCCCGAGAACCACTCCATGCTTCGAATCCCAGAAAGCGATGGAATCGAAGAATCCTTTCGGATTCGTATTCGTGAATTGCAGGTTCCAGTGTTTTCCCGCATCGAACGTGTGGTAAACGCGGGATTGTTCACCTGGACCACTCGACATAAGGAACGCTTCGTCGGCGGAAAAAGCAACAATACCCCGAAAGTCGAGCGCTGCGGCACCTGGAACCTGGGCAGCGATCCAGGGCTTCCCACCGTTCGTAGTTCGGAGATATGTTCCGTGCGTGCCACTCGCCCACGTAATCTGGTGCGAGACGGCGCTCACGCCTCGCAGGCTTTCAGTTGTATGGGAAATCTGCAGGCGTGGTTGGGATTGCGCAACGGCAGTTGCGACGGTCAACAGGAAAAACAGAATACGCATGGCGGGTTATCGGTGTGCGAGTGCAGACAAAAAGATCCTTGGCAAAGAACACTCAGAATGACGCCAGCGGGCTCCCCGCTGTGCTCATAGCATTGGAGGACGGGGCATCTGCCCACACAAGCGATCACTTCGCGGTGAAGTCCACGAATGACGCCGCCTTGCCAATGTAGACGCGCAATGTGCAGCGATTGCCAACATGCGCGAAAGCGACTTCCAGTGTTTCGGAGGCGCTTTCGACCTGTGCCGTCTCCATCACCGAGCGTGCAATGTCCTGCTTGTCATCGTAAGCTGCGCCGGGTGTGACGTTCTTATTCACTGCAATTGACCAATTTCCCTTCGCCGGAATGGGATACACCGTGTATGCCCCTAGTGGAATCAGCGAGCTCCCCAGAGTAAGTGGGGCTTCAGTGAACAGGGTCATCGCCGTGCCGCCAGGCGCCCAAGGTTTGTTGTTCTGCGGTTTCTCCTTCGCCGAAACGGGAGTGTAGCGAATGTAGACTTGGCGTCCGTCATCGAGATTGCACGTCGTCGTTGATTGATTTCCGGACTGCGCCCAGACTGCGGGACTCAACAATATCGTTATGAGTACAGCTCTCCAGACGTTCGTGGCCGACATGGGATGGAATCCCCTCCAGCGCAAAAGTTTAGCGCTGGGAGGCGAATTTGTGGAGGGAATTTACTTAGGAAACCCCAAACCTCATCCAGGAGGCTTGCAGCGAATTCTACAGAAGACAAAGCGTCAGCTAGAGTTGATGCTGCCGAAATGCTTCAGGTCTCCTTCGTCATGCGCCTTTGGTGACGTTTATCCAGGGCGGAACGGTTGCTAGCGTCATTGGCAGGCACGGGTGTGTCATGTGCCAACCGAGGGGAGTCAATGGCAAAGGCAAAATTAGCGATTCTTTATGGCGAAGGGGATGAAGACGTTGTGGCGGAGCTTGCAACCGCTTTGCAGAAGGCCGGGCACACCGTGCAGCAGGTAATCGGACGCAAACCAGCCGAAGAGGCGCTCAAGAAATCAGAGTTTGAGCTGGTGGTGCTGGGGTCATCCATGAGCCGCAATGACCGTCATCACCTGCCATATATGGTTAAAAAGGCGAATGCGGAGACGAAGGTTTTCGTGCTGCATGCGGACGGCAGCCGGCATCCTTACGTCGATGCCTGCGTCGACACCGGCACCAGCGTGGAGTCGATCCTCCATAAGATCGAGGGCATGAACTTGGGCGCTCCCGCCAAGGCCGCAGCAGCTGGCGCTGGAAAATAAGTACCCAGTACTCAATACCCGGTACCCAGTTTCATTTGGGCGGCTTCGGCCGCCCCTTTCCTTTTATGCTGGAATCTCCCAAGATACGAATCAAAATCGTAAAAAGTGGGAAAGATGTCCCCGCTTTGTAAGATTTCGGCCCGAATCTGCGTGAAATCTGCAACTAAACTGCCCCTGCCGCGTCATATTCAGTGAAGCCGGATTCACCGGGTACAATCATTCACCGAGTACAATAAAGACGAATGTCAAGCCTACCCCTTCCCATAGCGGCCTTTGTTGCGGGCCTGATCTCATTTCTGTCGCCCTGCGTCCTTCCACTGGTGCCGGGCTATGTTTCGCTGATCTCAGGCGCAGGCGTGGAAGAATTGAAGTCCCCGCAATCCCAGCTGATGCGGCGCGTCATGGTGAACTCGTTCGGGTTCATCCTCGGCTTCAGCATCGTCTTCATCACGCTGGGTGCCATCTCAACTGAGATTGGGCAGGTGGCAGCGCGCTATAAGCACACGCTCTCGATCGTCGCGGGCGTGGTGATCATCATTTTTGGCCTGCACCTAACCGGAATCTTCAAGATCAAGGCGCTCTACACAGATGCTCGTCTCCACAGCGTAAAAGGCAGCAGCACGCCAATCGGCGCGTTCGTGATCGGCTTCGCATTTGCTTTCGGATGGACGCCTTGCCTTGGGCCAATCCTGACCGCGATCCTTACGCTGGCCAGCGAGCAAGACACTTTAGTTAAAGGCGTCATCTTACTGGGTGTGTATTCCCTGGGGCTGGCGGTGCCGTTCTTGCTGACATCGCTGCTGATGGAGCGTTTTCTCAAGTTCTACAGCCGCTTCCGCTCGCACATGCACGCACTGGAAGTCGCATCAGGAGGCTTGTTGATTGCTCTTGGAGTGCTGCTCGTAATCGGCCGTTTTACACTGATCTCGAGCTGGCTATCATTCTTGAACCGTTTTGCACTGTAATACCGTAATGAGGATCCTGCTGTATGTCGGAACAACACGTTGAACAGAACCAAAACACTCAAGCAGTACCACCGGTAAATCACGCGGATAATCATTCGGAAACACCCACATTCGCCGCGCCTCCGCCGGAGCCGCCGGTGTCGCCGCAACCTCCCGCGCTACCGAAGGGCCGCAATCCCCTAGCACTGGTCGTGGTAGCTGTCGTGGCCGCGGGAATGCTTTATTTCGGATTCCACACTGCGCGGCGGTCTGGTACCGATCACGCACCAGGCGTGCTGGGTTACGGGACTCCCGCCCCGAATTTCACGCTCGAAACGCTTGACGGCAAGAACGTCAGCTTGTCTGATTTCCACGGCAAAGCCGTTTTGGTGAATTTCTGGGCTACCTGGTGCGGACCATGCAAGATCGAAACGCCATGGCTGGTTGAGTTGCAAAACGAGTACGGCTCACAAGGCCTGCAGGTCGTCGGCGTAGCGATGGATGACTCCGGTAAAGAGGATATCGCGAAGTTCGCCAAAGACATGGGCGTGAACTATCCGGTGCTGCTGGGCAAAGAGTCCGTCGGCGACGCCTATGGCGGCGTCCCGGCTCTGCCGGAAAGTTTCTTCGTCGGACGCGATGGCAAGATCGTCGACCGCATTATCGGTCTGAAGGGCCGCGGTGAGATTGAGGACTCCGTCAAGAAGGCCTTAAAATCCGAAGTCGGATTGATCGAAAGTAACTCGCCGAACGCCGTCTTGCAGGCTCAGAATTGACACTACGGCGCCTGGGGAATCAAGGCGTACTATCCTGTCGGAGGCGCCGGCACAGAACGTCATGATCAGGCCAATTCGCCTTTCGCAAGTCTCTCTTCTCCTTGCGTTCCTAGCGAGCGCATCCTGGGCTCAAGCGCCCAAAGCGCCATCCGTCACCATGGCTCCCGTCGATACAGTGAGCGCTCCAAAAGGCTCGCAAACTATGGTGAAGCTCGATTTCCGGGTAGCCTCAGGATTCCACATCAATTCCAACACTCCGCGGTCGGAGTTTCTGATCCCTACCGCGCTGAAAATGGACATACCCACTGACATCGTGTTGGGGAAAATCGAATATCCAGAGGGCAAGGACCTGACGTTTCCGTTCTCTCCAGACGAAAAGCTGAATGTCTATAGCGGTGATTTCACGATCAATCTTGCCGTCCGCCCGCTGAACTCAGTTTCTCCCGGCAAGTACATCATGCGTGGTGTGCTTCGCTACCAGGCCTGTGACAACGCGCAGTGCTTTCCTCCTAAGACGCTGCCTGTAAATTTTGACGTGAAAGTCGTGAAGGGCCCGTCGCAACACCACTCGAATCCCGCACAAAGTCCGCACATTCACGGATAGCTTGCAGCTCTCAATTTTCGAACACATCATTCTGTGATGATGTGGTCCGCCCATTCGATCAGTGAGATGAATACAGGTGGGCTGCCGAACTTCGCACCATAGTTTGCCAGATCGTTCTCGGTTACTCCTCTTGCACGAGAACATGCCCCACAGGTATAAATCTGGACGTTTTTCGCTTTTAGCTTGTTCAGAAACTCTCCGACCGCGGGCCACCCAACCGGTGTGACGGCGTCGTCGACCACCTTGCGCATCAGAACGACTGCTTCGCCGAGCAAATAAATCTGAAATTCGTGTCCGGCCTCAGCCAAGGCGAATCCATGGGAGAACGGGAATGCGGCCTTAGTGGGATCGTCTGATCCCCATGCGCTCTTTATGAGAATCTTGAGGTGCTTCTTGGATTGAGCTTGCGGCAAACTGCCAGCCAGAACGGCAATGCTGCCAATTGCGCCATCCGTGCGAGGAGATCTCGGCGTGCCATGTTGTTTCCTGCGACTGAGTTATGTCCCCCGGGGTGCCCAGCACTTTACCTCGGTTGGTGAGTTTTTGGAAAGCGGATGTTCCCCCGTCGCCAGGCTCGCCAAGTCAGCAGACGAATCTTCAAGACAAATGAAATCCTAAAGCGGTGTACAATTTTCCCGCTCTCAGGCCCAGCCTGTCTTGAATTCCACGTTGTTTTTCCCAAGGGGAGGCCAGCCGTGCGCACTCCGAAAAATATGTCGATTACTATCAGCCCCCTCCGTTTTCGCGGCACCGCTATCGTGGTTCTAGCCTTCATTCTGCTGTCCGCCACATCATTTGCTCAGGAAGCTTCCCAACCATCCACGCCTCCGCAGCTCACGCTACTGGATCCCGTTCCCTCCCTTCTGAAAGGAGCGGCGGTGACCACGAGCGTGAACACGCTTGCTACGAAAGGCCGTGTGGTCGAGGGCACCGCCGCGGATTCCGCCAGCGAACTTGTTCTCCGAATTCCGGCAGGCTCGATCGGAGAGCAATTCACTGTCACGGTCCTCAACGACCAGGGCGAACAAAGCATCTCCTCCACAGAGGACGGTGGGTTAGGTTCCATCGGTACCACCACCTTCAAAGCCAGCCAACTGACAGTTACTGCGGTCAACACAACAGCTGGCCCGATGGCCTTCGCTATCTATGGCAGCCCGCTCGACTTCCCGCGCCCAGAAGGCCAGGACATCAATAACGCCGAACGCTTCATCAACCTGCAAGTTCAAGCGCTCGATACTGGGCTCTCATCCGACACTTCGGTGACGCTGTTGCGCCCGCCTCTCGTTCTGATCCATGGACTCTGGGCTAGTGCCTCGTCATGGGACGACTTCACTCCGCTCATCAATGACCCTCGTTGGTTCATCAGCCGAGCGGACTATTCCACGATCATCGGCGGACAGATCAAGTCCTATTCGCCGCCGGTGCCGAGCTGGGCAAAGAGTAGCATCGCGAGTTCTCCATCGAGCGCTCTGGGATTCGCCTACAACGCTCCCACCGTCCTGTTACAGATCTACAACTTCATCAATAGTTTCAAGAATGGAACCAATCCGGCGAACGTGCCAGTTGCGGGAGTGCAGGCTGACATCGTTGCACACAGCATGGGTGGAGACATTACGCGAACCCTGCCCTCGATTACGCAGTTCTACCACCCAATCACATTCACCCTGGGATTCGTCCACAAAGTCATCACCATCGGCACGCCACATTGGGGATCGCCGCTCGCCACCATGCTTCTCACCAGCAGCAATGAATGTGTCCGCGGCGTGCTTGCCACCAATGGAAGCCCCAGTTTCACTTCCGTCACTTTCAAGAACGGAACCAAAACTTCGGGAGGAGTTGCTGATCTTCAAGGTGATGGCTTCGGCGGCGGTCTCAGCGCGGCCCTGCAAAAGCTCCAGAATCCCATCCCGCACGCCTTGCCTACTGCTCTCATTCAGGGCCTCGAGTCGCAGAGCCAGTTGGATGGCCTCAATTCTTCGAGTGCAGCGCAGGCGATTCGCCTGCTTTGCTTCACCGATCCACTGGCGAAAGACTTGACGTCGAGCGGTTGGCCGAAAATCTTCGGCCAGGAGAGCGATTCCATCGTTCCCGCCCTCAGTGCCGTAGCAGGCCTAAGCATTTTCACAGTCGCCAACGGGGTAATCCATTCGCAAAGTTCTGAAGAGCTGGGCTTCGGCCCTCCGGCTGAGTTGGACGCAGCCGGCGGCATCCCCGACACCGTCATCGATCTTTTGAATACCCCAGTCAACAGTTCGACGTACGTGCCCCTGCCCCAGCAATAAATTGGAAGCGGAAAAGTTGCGAGAGAAGTGAAGTACTGTTGCGCCTCCCTGTCATCGAAGCAGAGTACTTACCGAAACCTTCGGGCAATAAATTACTTTGTCATCCTGAGCGCAGTCGAAAGATCTCGTGTCTGCTGACTTCATCACCGGATTCGCACGGACTTCCGTCCACCGTCTTTTGACCTTTAGCCCCTGCTAACCTTACAGTGCTGGGCATGCAATTCGCGCTCTCCAGTATTCTGATCTTTTTGTCGGTTGTCCGACCGCCCGCAGTGAGCGCTGCCCAGGTTTCACCAGAACTTCACATCCAAGACGTGACCGTCATCGACGTCCAAGGCGGCCCTCCGCAAACTCATCGATGTGTGATCGTCCAGAGCAATCGCATCACCGCCGTAACGGATCAGGAGAACTGCAAACAACAGCACAATCGAACCACTCGCGTCGACGGCAAAGGCAAATTCCTCATCCCCGGTCTCTGGGATATGCACGTGCACATGGTTTTCGGCGACTGGTTCCCGCGCGGCAAGGAAGTCACATTGCCGCTGTTCGTTGCGAACGGCATCACTGGCGTGCGCGATATGGGAGGCGAGCTCGACGTCCTGCAAGAATGGCGCAAAGAAATCTCTGCCGGCACATTGATCGGGCCACGCATCGTAATGTCAGGCCCGATGCTCGACGGCCCTCAGCCACGCTTCCCCAGTTCGATCGCGATCAAGACTCCAGAAGATGGCCGCCGCGCAGTAGACGATCTTACGAAGCGAGGAGCTGATTTCATCAAGCTGCAATCGCTGATCCCTCGCGTCGCAGTATTTGCGATTGCGGACGAAGCCAAGAAACAAGCCATTACTTTTGTCGGACATGTGCCCGATTCGGTCCGGGCATCCGAAATGTCCAATGCCGGACAGAAGAGTTTCGAGCACCTGATCGGAATCTTCGAAGGCAGCTCCCCGCTGGAAGACGAATTCATCAAGGGTACAAAAAGCGAGGGCAAGTTCCTCTCGACATACGATCCCAAGCGGGCTGCGGCTCTCTTCGCGCTGCTCGCAAAAAATCACACATGGCAATGCCCGACATTGGTTTGGGAACGCGGAGGGAATTTAATCGATCAAACCGACTTCGCTTACGATAAGCGTGCAAAGTATGCTCCGGTATACTGGAAAGATGTGACCTGGAAGCGCTTCACCGATGAAATCGTGCATGATTTCAACATCGACGATCTTGCAACGCGAAAAGCGTTCGTCGCGAAAGAACTCGAAGTCGTGAACGAAATGCATCACGCCGGAGTCCAGTTTTTGGCTGGCACAGATACTCCGCCCGGCGTCTACATCTTCCCCGGGTTCAGCCTGCATGAAGAACTCCAACGCTTCGTCGCTGCAGGATTCACTCCGCTCGAGGCTTTGCAAACCGCCACGCTGAATCCCGCGAAATTCTTGGGCCGCGAAAACGATCTCGGCACGATCGAAAAGGGCAAGCTAGCGGATCTCGTATTGCTGGATGCAAATCCCCTGGATGACATCAGCAACACCCGGAAGATCGAGGCAGTCATCCTCAACGGAAGATATCTGTCGCGCTCCGATCTCGACAAAATGCTGACAGGTGCGGAAGAAGCAGCGAAGGCCAAGTGAAGCTGTCATTAGAGCGGAGAACTGGTTGAACCAAGTCCACCACATCGTGGAAGAGCGGCGCTTTAGCGCCGTGTCGAACATTCCTCAAGGCGGGGCTTTAGCCCCTGAGACGATCCTGGAAGCGAAGATTGCGCCGCACTCGCCAATGCCAGCACCGTCCCGGCATACAGCAGCGTATCGAAGAAATAATTGATCCCCTCAACCTTAACTGCCGTACTCGGATCCAGCAGAGAGACAATCAAAATCGGCCCATAAATGCAGACGACCAGCAACAGAATCCACGCACCAAGATACGCCGCCGCCATCCGCACTTTCTTGGTCAACAGAATCCCCGCCCCGGCAACGACCAGGATCGCCCCCGTTACATAGGAAATGAGAGGCCGCACCGGAATCCACAGAGGCATCAGTTTTTCCAGGGGAACACCCGGCGCATTGATGGGAAAGAAAAAGTGTTCGACACCGTAGAAAACCGCAGTAACTCCGATCACGACGCGCCCTATTGTGACCAGCACGCTCCGCCCTCGCGCATGTTGCGCGTCCAGGGTCGCAGCTGCCAGCATCCATCCGCCGGCGCCGAACGAGAGTTCACGGAACATCAGCGTCCAGGAAATCCGGTTGTGTATGTCCCCCAGCGTGCCGGGCAAATCCATCATGGCAACAAACAGAAACATCATCACTCCGAACATCAGGCCCGACCAGAACACCTGGCGCTTCGTAGCAATGCTCAAAGACGCGGCGAGTAGCGCTGCTCCAACCAGATACGTCCAGAACAATGGCCAGGGCATAAATTTCGGAACGAACCGACTGATGCCCTGTGCGGCCGAGAAATGTTCTGCAGCAAAAACCCCCAGCGGCGCCGCAAAACACAAATTGCTCAAGACGACGACCTTCTCGATGCCGCTCACCCGCTCGACGTCGGCCTTGGCCTCGATTGATCCAACCACGAGCAGGACAAGGCCAGCAATGCTCGTCGAAAGCGCGGTGCGCGAAAATTCAAAAAACAGCAAGGCAACGGGGATACTCAGGTGCATGTTATAGGAGTGCATCTGGCCATCAGTGAAGATAGACCAACACATAGCATGGAAAGGAAAGTGGAACAGCGCAATATCCACTTGGCCCCGATCTTGTATAGCCACTTTAATGCCGATCGACCACCGTTAGCACTCTAGGCTCAAGATATTCCATGCAATCAGCGCCTCAATCTGTATCTCCTGACAGTTTCGGCCGGAATGTGAGTAATGGCATCAAGTTATTGATTCTTGGGCAAAAAGTCTGCCTTATGTTCGGTACACTTAAGAAGAAACGGTCTCCCAGACCGACCGAAGTTTTCAAGCAAATGAAACTGAATCTGACCCAGCATCGGACTCTACCTGAATCTCCCGCGCACCCGGCTCTTCTGCTCCGGACCGCGGTACCGTGCATCTTGCTCGTCTTCCTGCTTTCACTCGCTCTGCCACTCGAGTCACAAAAGATCAAGATCCAATGCGAGAAGACGACCGACTTCTCAAAATTCAAGACTTACGCGTGGGTCCCTGGAACGCCGGTATTTGATCCGCGCCTGGATACCTACATTCACGACAGGCTCGTCGAGGCCGTGCGAAGTAGCGGAATGAGCGAAGCGCCCGTCAACACTGCGGATGTTCTGGTAACGTATCATGCCGCGCACGGCACCGATTTGAGTGTTGGCACCGCTCTCGATCCAACATTCGCGGCCAGCGGCGGTGTTCCCATCGCGGGCCACAGCATCTGGGAAACCGCCGGTACCGGAGGCACACAGGTAACGAAGGGAAGCATTGTTTTCGAGATTCTCGATCGCGCGGCCAGCCGCCCAGTCTGGATCGGAACTGCAAAGCATACGATCAGTGATTCGCACGAAGAGCGATGGAACGATGTCGAGAAGGCCCTCGATAAGCTGCTCAGTCGCTTTCCTCCCAAGCACGCATAAATTGGCGGCACAGATCCTGTTCAGAGGCCGGACGAGTAGTCCTGGTTTTCGCCGCCCGTTGATGTCGCAAATCCAATGTGTAAGACCCTCATCAAG
This sequence comes from Candidatus Eiseniibacteriota bacterium, assembly GCA_035500795.1. GTDB lineage: Bacteria > Acidobacteriota > Terriglobia > Terriglobales > Acidobacteriaceae > Sulfotelmatobacter. The sequence goes on from DATJWZ010000511.1 coordinate 12,498, forward strand.
TGATACTTGCGCGGAAGTACATTCGGCAATGCGGAATGTGGCACGAGAGTAACCACACCCCGGTTACGACGATTTCATCCCAGATCAGGGTTACGATGGCTGCACTCTGCGTTGCGAACGGCAGCAGCGCCAACTGCGGGTACTCAGTAGACATGAGAGCACATCGTATTGTCGTCTTTTTTCTGTTTTCCCTGGGCTGCGCCTACGGTCAGATGACCGTCATCAGCGGCCGGTCCACGGATCCCGATCTGAAGCCAGAACAACGCACCGCAACCATTGCGCATTACGAGCGGGTGCGGACTAGCGCACGGAGAACGATTGGTATGCTGGCGTTTGCGATGGAAAAGAAAGCCGGTTCAAAACTTGACCTCGCGGACGCGATCAACAACGAACAAGATATTGTCGACTCGGCGAACTGGTGCATTCTGGCATTGCGCGACAAGACAAAAGACGCGTTAGCCTGTGCCTTCCCAAACGAACGCACCGATGAAACGGAATCAAAAGGTATCTGTCAGGTTGCCCAAAATCCGGTTGTACGTTCGCGCTGTTCCCAGCAGACCACAACTGCGAAACGTATCGAAACTTCCGACTAACCCGTCGCGTTGACCCAGAATGTTCTGTCAACTCCAGACCGCCTGGTGTGGTGTGCGGCCTCGTTACTCGCGGCGCAAGGCAGTCATAGGGTGGATGCTCAGAGCCCGCCGTGCCGGGATGTAACACGCCAGCGTGGCGACTGCCGCAAGCAGCAACGCCACAGCAATCAGTGTTGCGGGATCGGTCGGCTTCACTTGGAAGAGGACGCTGACCATCACCCGCGTAAGCGCCATTGCGCCGGCAAGTCCGATCGCGATGCCCAGCAGCCCGAGCCTCACTCCATCCTTCATGACGAGCCGCAGGACATCGCGAGGTTGCGCGCCCAAAGCCATGTAGACGCCGATTTCGTGCGTGCGCTGATTGACGCGGTACGCAACCATACCGTAGATGCCCACTCCGGCCAGCGCTACCGCCAGCACGGCAAAGCTCCCGAGCAACAACATGTTAAAGCGCTGCTGCGCGACCGAGACCGCTAACAAATCGTCCATGGATTGAATGCCGCTCACTGGAATCTGGCTGTCCAGGCTCCAGACCTGCTTCTTCACATCCTCGACCAGACTTGCCTCTGGAACGCGCGTCCGGATTACCAGCGTCATAAACTTCCGCCACGCCTCGTCGTTCTGGCTGAATGGCGTGTAGACCGCGGGATCCACGGGCTGGTTCAGCCCGGAATGCTTAACGTCGCCCGCAACACCAATGATCGTCATCCACTCGGGTGGATCGCTTGATCGCGTCCAGTCAATACGGGCACCAATTGGGTTCTGGCCGGGAAGAAGTTCTCGCACGAACTCCTCGTTGACGATCGCGACTCGCGGCTCTCCTTCGCGGTCCATTGCACTGAAGTCGTGTCCGTTGCGAATCTGGATCTGCATGACGCCGAAGTACTCACCCATGACCGATAGCGTCTGTACGATTGGCTCGGTTCCCTCGGGAAGGGTCGCCTGGCCGTCGACCACGACCCGATGGCCTACATAATTTCCGGCTAAGGGAAGGTCGGTGATCATCGCCGCCTGCACGCCAGGAAAGGCGTTGATCCGAGCGAGCAACTCGCGACGGAAATTCGTCTGCATGGGAATTTGCGGATAGCGGGTTCCCGGCAACTGAAGGTACATGGTGATGACGTTTGCGGGATTGAATCCCGGGTCGACGGATCGCAGGCGCAAAAAACCTTTGATCAACAATCCCGCGCCCGCCAGTAGAATCAGCGCCAGGGCAAGCTCCGCGGTTACTAGGAAACTGCGCAAGGGGCTGCGCGTAACGCCCGTTGCGGCAGTGCGTGCGTTTTCCCGCAACGCTTCCGCGATATCCCCGCGAGATGCAGATCTTGCAGGCAGAAGTCCGAACAGCAGGCCCGTCAGCAGCGAGATGGCGAATACGAACAGGAAGACCCGCGTGTCCATCGGAATTGCACGGAGTTGACGCAGTTCCTCCGGCCTTAATGCCAGCAACAATGTTGTGCCCGCCTTCGCAGCGATCAGTCCTGCTGCTCCGCCGACCAGTGCCAACAGAGTGCTCTCGGTGAGTCTTTGCCGAATCAGGCGGCCATTGCGTGCACCCAGCGACGCGCGAATCACCAACTCGCGCCGGCGTGCCACGGCCCGGACCATCAGCAGCATTGCAAAATTTGCGCAGGCAATCAGCAGCACTAGCCCAACTGCTCCGAACAGAATCAACAACGCCGGGCGGACATCGCCTACCAACCAGTCATGCAGAGGTATCAGTATCGTGCTGCGCTCCTTCTCCGTGTGGGGAAACGTCTCGGCCAGCCGGCGGTCTACCTGTGCGACTTCGGCTTGCGCCTGTGCGAGCGTCACGCCCGGCTTCAGCCGCCAATAGGTGTGCATGAAGTGCACGTCGCGCTCGGCAGCTGCATCGGGATATCCCACCCACAACGAAACGAAAACGTCTGCCAGCTCCTTCGGTAGAGTGAAATCTCTGGGCATTACGCCGATCACTGTGTAACTGTTGTCGCTCAGCCGGATCGCTTTGCCCAGCACCTGAGGGTCCCTGCCCAGAAAATCCCGCCAGAACGGATAACTCAGCACGACATTTCCCGGCCCGCCTTTTACAGCTTCATCAGCAGAGATCAAGCGGCCCAACATGGGTTGTGCACCGAGTGTCGTAAACAGGCCCGCATCAACATAGGCGCCGTGCACGCGCATCGGCTCGCCAGAGCCCGTGAAGTCCATCGGCTCAATGTTGATTCCACCGCTGCTGGCAAACGATTTGGTCTGGCGCTGAATGTCTTCAAGATTCGCCAGTGAATCATTCTCCCGTGCAGCCAGCAATTCCTGCGGGTTGGGATATGGCAGCGGATTTAGCAAAACCTGATTCACCACGCTGAAGATCGCCGTGTTAGCCCCGATCCCGAGAGCCAGCGTCAGCACAGCGCAAGCGGTAAATGCGGGCGAGTGAAGCAGGGTGCGAGCGCTGTAATGCAAGTCCTGCACCAGCGACTCAACAAAGCTGACGCCGCGTGCCTCGCGGCATTCATTCTTGATCTGATCAAGTCCGCCAAACTCCAGCCGGGCGCGACGCACTGCTTCGGCTTGGCTCATTCCCGACTTTATATATTTGTCGATCTGTTGCTCGAGGTGAAACCGCAGCTCGTCATCGAGTTCGTTCTCTGCGGCAGGATGCCGCATCAAGGCGCGCAACCGGAAAAGTAAGTCGTGCAGCATCACGCGACCTCCTAGGCAGTTTCGAGGATCTGGCTCACGGCTGCCGTCAGTTTCTCCCAGGCGTCCTGTTCGATCTCGAGTTGGCGACGTCCGGCTTTGGTGAGCTCATAGAACTTTGCCTTGCGATTGTTCTCGGATGTACCCCAGCGAGCCTTAATCCAGCCGCGTCGCTCCAGTCGGTGCAGCGCGGGATACAACGAGCCCTGCTGCACACGCAAGACATCGCTGGAGATCTGCTGGATGCGTTCCGAAACGGCCCAGCCGTGAAGAGGTTCGAGCGAGAGGGTGCGGAGGATCAGCAGGTCCAGCGTACCCTGCGGAAGTTCAATGGATCGAGATGGCATCAGCTCCCCTATCGCTTCTACAAGACGTTACATCAACTTATGTAGAAGCGCAAGGGGAGAGACGAGGGAAGACTGGGAGGCCCAGGTCCGCGTTTGTGGCAGCAGAGGTTCACCAGAATTCGCAGGTGGGATGATTTCAGGATTCGACATCGTTTGCCTTTCCAGGACACGCTGTGTTACTAGCCCTGCCAGACTAGCCATCTTTGACTGACAGTAGCCGATTTCAGCCGCTCACAACCTGCTCGCCATTCCGATCCCGGAGCCCACCGACGGGCGGAGGAATCTTGCTAACCTCATTGCTGTCTCATCCCAGCCATTGAGGATTCTGATAAGTCCCGTCGAAATCGTGGCTGGTTTTGTAACGCTCGAACTCGCCGTTTTTCGCCGCAGTGTCTGTCTTGGCGAGTAGGGCAGCGACTTCGCTGGAGTTCATCGGCTTGAAACTGCGTGCGGCTTTCAGTGCTTGATGCAAAATATCAATAGAATCGCATCCCGTGATCACAACGCTCGTCGGCAGGTTCATTGCGTAGTGAAGACATTCAACCGGTGTCGCGGTCTTGCTCTTCAGAATAATCTTGTCGCCCATGGGCTTCATGCCAAGGACGCCGATCTTATGCTCAACCAGGACCGGCAGTACCTTTTTCTCAAAGCTGTTGTAATGAGCGTCCATCACGTTCAGCGGCATTTGCACGGCATCAAACGTGAAGTCGTGAGTAAATGCAGTGTTGAGCATTTTCAGATGAATATCCGGACTCTTATGGCCCGTGAACCCAATGAATCGGATTTTGCCGGCCCTCTTCGCCTCGAGCACCGCTCTCATCCCTCCTCCTTTCGCGAAAATGCGGTCGGGATCCTCCTCGCGAATGACTTCATGAAATTGCAGCAGGTCAATGTGATCCGTCTGAAGACGCTTCAGCGATTCCTCGATCTGCTGCGAAGCCGCTTGTTCCGTGCGGCCGTCAATCTTCGTCATGAGGAATGCCTTTTGACGGTAGCCATCGCGCAGCGCTTTGCCCATGCGAACTTCGCTCTGACCGTTGTTATAGTCCCAGCAGTTGTCTAGGAAGTTGATCCCACTATCGAGTGCTGTGCGGATGATGCGGATGCTTTCCTGCTCGTCGGATTGCATGCCGATGTGGTACCCGCCGAGGCCTACCATGGAGACCCTTGCTCCAGAGCGGCCGAGCGTGCGAGTGGGAACGCTTCCGCTTTCCGCGTTAGAGAACTTCTTGCTTAGCGAGGTCATGACGCTCGTCGCAGCAGCAGTCTGGAGAAACCGACGTCGATCCATACGATGCTCCTCGGCTATTCAGAGTCGCCAAACTCCGACGCGGTTGCAGAGAGTTTTCTCATGCTCCTGTGCAGGCCCTGAGTGCACTGAATTTTCGATTGTCAAAATCTGGTCACGCGGAACTAGCTTGCTGCCCCCGAATCTGCCAGAATACCCAGGGGTTAATCATGGGTAAATTCTCGCTCGGTATCATCACTACCTTGCTCGTTTTGATCCTCGTCGGACTCGGCTACGCCATGCTCGGTTTCTTCCCAACGGCTGCGAACAAAAAACCTCCTGACTGGGAAACCCATCTCGCCATGGGTGCGGTTGACGCCTCCATGGAGCGCCATGCCCCGCGAGTGACAAACCCGCTCATGCCTACGGATCAGAACCTCGAAGACGGTATGAAGCTTTACACCATGAATTGCGCATTGTGTCACGGCGGCCTCGACCGCAAAGGCTCCTCTCTTTCGAATTCTTTCTACCCTCCTCCTCCAGACTTGGTCTCTCATCCCCCCGATGATCCAGAATGGCACATCTTCTACACCATCCGCACCGGGATCCGTTACACCGGTATGCCCGCCTGGGAGAAAACCCTTGGCGATCAGGACATCTGGAAGATCACTATGTTCCTCTCTCACATGGAAAAACTGCCGCCTGCCGTCCAGGAATATTGGAAATCCAGTTTCGGAGCCGGCCCGGAATCCGAACAGAATGAGCCGATGAAAGATGCAGGCCACGATCACCACTGAAATCGAAACTTTTAGGTCATCACCGCCTCCTCTGCGGCTGTTCTTAGCGAATCAGCAGTTAATCCTTTGAATCGCGCCGGAAATTAAATCCGCAGGAACGTTATAATATTCGTTTGCGCCCGAGCGTCTCTGTGGAA
>DATJWZ010000512.1:0-7793 GCA_035500795.1 Candidatus Eiseniibacteriota bacterium
TTGCACTCATCGTTGCGAACTCCCTGATTTTTGTCGGCCTCATGCCTCCCGGTGACATCGGATGCGTAGAATGAGGGGAGACACTGTATCAGCAAATGAGAGGCAGGGGGCAAGTGGCCATGGAATCAAAGACTGAACGCAATCCCGAATCAAATCCAGCCAAGGCAGAGGCCCACATCAAAAGTGCACACCAGATTCTAAAGGCATTGCAAGAGAAGATCGGCGAACATCCAGAAATCGGCGCGGCCATTACGAAGCTGGAGATGGCGCTGAATGATCTGGCGATCCAAACTGGCGGCGTGCTGTAGCGGACGGGCGTGGCGTGGCTAAGGCGGTCAGAAGATCACTGTAGATAAATCGCAATTTCACTCATCGTCCGAACGTGCCGATCTGAATCAAATCGAAAGTAGTCGAAATCTGAGTGTTAAGGCCTGGCTACGACAGTTACGGCTAGAGAGCCTCTGTTACGGTGTCTAATCATTTAAGAAGGTGAACCATTGCCGCTTTCTGATTAGACTCGCATGCGCCTTAGATTGAAATACGCGCTTCCGCTGGTGCAGACGCTGGTAGCGGTTGTCCTCCTCGTGTGGACGTCCCGTTGGGAAAGGGCGCTGATGCGTATTCAGGACATGCCCGGAACGCCTCCTTCTTTCACACTTCTCATAGCCATCAATGCTCCGCTAGCGATGCCCCGAATGCTAGTTTATCGCTATCTGCCCGGTTGGTGGGATGCCATAACTCTCATTGTAGCGATTGCGGTGTTTTGGCATTGGGTGGCATTGAATATCGAGTCTTGGCGGCGAAGTCGCCGCCCTTTCTTGTTTTCATGGACTCCATTGAGACTGGTGGGAGACACGATAGCCGTTGGTATCGGCGTGATGTGGATTGTCGTACTTCTGCACAATCGTGCGTATAGCCTTCCACCGCTTTTTTCATGGACAGACTGGCTGTGGTTTGTTCCATGCATATCTCTTCCAATCTTGTGGTCCGCGGTCTTGATTCTGCTGTTCGGACGTGACTTAGTTTCAATGCCTTCTGCACTCCAAAGCCAAATCAGACGGTCTCAGATTGACGTAACATCCTGTAGGTGTTGAAAAATCTCCATCTCTAACAATGTCGGCGATGTCAAGCACGTTTTCGAGCACACTTCTGCATGCACTCAAAGAAGAGCGCCATTTCGCTCTCGTAGTTGGTTTGCGCCTTTCCACCCAGGGCTCGCTCTGAATCGTTCGGGTCAGGAACTCGGTCCGACCCAGCCATCTCTTCGATCACTCACTGCGATCAAGATTCTCTTCTTCGAACTCCCTTACTTAATGGGAGCGGGATGCCCAATCATTACGTCGGTGATGGACTGCTCACCATCGGGATTTCCGGGCTCTCCCGCATGCGAACCGAGCTTCTGCGTCTGGCACCTTTGGTGGTTAGCGCTTCCAAAGTTTACTCGGGCCTGGGAGCCGACATTGTTTATGGAATCATTTAGGTCAAGATCCCGCTGGGAACACCCCTGTTGCTTTTTACAGGTCACTGTGCGACTGGGACCTGTTAAACGTGTACCCCTCGCGCCATTTGTTCCAGACTAGTTCCGCGTTAGCTACGGGGTTCGTCATGATTACTCTCTTTTTGGTTTTCCTGGTGTCGATGGTTGCGCCTGCAATCGCGGTCACTTTACTTACGATTGCCGATGCTTTCAAGGCTCACCACAGATTCCCGCTCCGTTAGCGTCGCCCGTTAACGCCAATCCTGGGCAGTGCACCTTGAAGGGTTGAACGGGAGGAGTATTGGCATGGCAAACACATCCGGAACCCGGTCGGCTACGAAGACTTTCGAGAGGACGTCCGTCGTCGCTGCGTACATAAGGAGGTAAACCATCATGCGTGGTGTGAGCGAGATTGGACGTTTCCTGCTGATCTTCGGAGTCTTGGTGCTCGGTGTCTACGTCGGTACGCGTGTCTATACGGCCGTTTCTTCACGGTCGGAAGCCCGGGCAGTAGAGAACAGGCCACCGGAGAGCGCGCAACCTGTCCCTCAGGAACCTGCTGCCAAGACTGCCGCGTTCAGCTTTGTGGTTAAGGAGCCTGATTTTAGTCTCTGGTCGCCGCAGCGAATCAAGCATTACCAGCAGAGTTTGTCAGCACAACTCGGCATGCCAGTCGCACTGCTCAAAATTCCAAAGATCCGACTGGAAGTGCCTGTGCTGGAAGGAACCGATGACCTGACCATGGATCGCGCGGTTGGGTTCATTGCCGGTACGGCCCGACCTGGAGAAGATGGCAATATCGGCATTTCGGGTCATCGCGATGGTTTTTTCCGTGGGCTAAAAGACATTCGAGAAGGAGACGGGATCGAACTCGTCTCGGCGAGAGGAACGGATACGTACACGATTGACCGCATTGTGCTTGTTAAGCCAACCGATGTTTCTGTATTAGCACCGCGGCAGCGACCATCGGTCACCCTGGTAACTTGTTATCCGTTCTACATCGCCGGTAGTGCACCCAAACGCTACATAGTGCAGGCGTCGATAAACGAGTCTGAGCCACGCTAGTTGGTGCAATCCTGAGTACACGCAAAATGCTAAGGAACAGACCGATTTCGGTGGGGCGCTTCAGTATCGTTTTCATCTACGGATTGCTCACACTGCCGTCGTTGGCTCAAAGGTATAACTTCAATGTTGGCGCAGGTCCCGGCTTTCCTTTGAGCACGACCAGTGATTTCGCTCATACGTCTTACAATTTCGTGGCCGGTGCCGGGCCTAACCTCACTCCCCACGTGAAACTGAATGCTGAGTTCATGTTTCATGGCATTCCGGTTCAGGACAACATCATCCAGCAGTTCGGCTTTTCGGATATAAAGGGCAGGTTGTATTCCCTGACCGGCAATGTGATCGTTGGATCTTCGATCGGATATGGGAAGAGTGCCTATTTAATTGGCGGCGGGGGCTGGTACCGCCGCACCATTGAGGCTAAGCAGACAGTTTTGAGCGTCGGTGAAATCTGCGAGCCGTGGTGGTGGTGGGACGCTCAGTGCGTTAACGGCATAGTTAGCAGCGAGGTGACGGTGGGATCCCGAACTTCATCTGCCGGCGGATTTAACCTCGGCGGAGGACTTACCTTCCGACTAGGAGAGTCCAGTTCGAATTTTTATGCTGAAGTGCGATACCACCGGGCGTTCACCAGGAACGGTGACACGACTGTTTTGCCGGTCACGTTTGGTATACGTTGGTAATGCCCCACAGTTTTCCAGTCTTCTGCAGGCGCCACAGCATGACTTATTCGTGCGATCTTGACTGACGAAATCCTGATTGCACTCGTTGGGGAGACCCTATTCTCTGGGTACTCCGCCAACCTCGGTGATTCCTTTGGCTCGGCGATACTCATCACGTCTTTCATCGCTCGCCGGTATGCCTCTACTGCGCTTTCAACGCTGCCGCCAGCGTGTTTCATCAGGTCACAAATCGCAAGAATTGTGGCCAGGGTTTGATCGTCTGGCATAAAATCCTCCTCAAAACAGGCTCATTTAGGACGCAAAATCTCGCGGCCCGCGAATTGACTGTCGCAACATCCCGATTACGCTCAGAACCGCATCATGGGTTGTGGCAATCCGACCTCCGGTATAGGGTATTGTCCATGAAAAGGGAATTCTCACGCTGCTTTTGTTGCTCGGTTCAATTACGATCGCACCAGCTCAGCAAGGAGGAGAGCCGACCGGGGAAAAGTCCTCGGATTGCGACGGCCACAAGACATCCTCTGGAGACTGCATTTCCCCACCACATCCAACCTATTCTCCCGACCCCGTGTACCCTATAAAGGAAAGAAACACAGGTCACGAGGGATCGGTTGGCATACTTCTTGTGGTCGATAGCGAAGGCGTGCCAACGGACATCAGTGTCTCTCGCTCGCTTAGCCCCGCCTTTGATACCGCAGCCTTAGAAGCTGTGAAGGCTTGGAGGTTTGCACCGGCAACCAAGAATGGCAAACCAATAACAGCGAAGATTGACCTACAAGTGGAGTTCCACGCCACTAGTAGGAGGTGATTCTTCGCTGCGATGTTTTTCGCCAACGGTTTTAACTGACGAAAAATCCCCATAACGCTCAAAATGCCCCGGCAGGGGTTCTGAGTGTAACCGCCGATAACGCTCGTTGACGCCCTCCAGCTACCAGGTCCTCGCGTTGTAGACGGGATCAGAAGTTCTATTGAGGGTCGTTGCCTTCCACATCATCGCTATAGGTGGCCGTGGCATTGGGTTTTGCTTTCGTCTTCGTGGGTTTCTTGGATGGATACACTCGCCCTGCACTGAAATGGCCGCGGTTCTCGACATCGTAGTTTTTGGGCAACGGTGGGATCATCGCCGCGCCGCCTTCGATTTGTCCGATTCGTCTGAGAATGATTTCGGGCCGGCCGTCGTAGGCCTTGACGCTGCCTCGGACCTCGATGGTGCGGCCGACCAAACGGCGTATGTCCCCAACATCTTTCAGATCGTGAGCGAAGACAACGACCGTGAATGGACAAGACATCTGGTCTTCACAGAAGTCGAGGAAGTGAACTCCTTTCGCCCCGACTTTCACTCTCAATACTTTGCCGGTTACGCATTTGGTTTCGCCGATGTGTTGGCCGGCTTCGTGGATCGCGATGCAATCGGAAGCGGACAGCAGGGAAGGGCTTACCAGGACAGCGATGAACACCGCGAGTAGATGCGGAATGGATTTCAACCATTCATGTCGTGCTGCCGGGCTTTGTCCGGCCGAACGGATGAAGGCGTCCGTCCCCACACGAGCTTGTATTGTGACAGCAGCTTGTTCGCGCACTCTCCGATTTTAGAAACGCCCTGACTACTTTGTATGTGATCCGATGGAATTATTCGCGGCGGAGTTCCAGAACGGAACTGAGTGAACAACAAATGACCCTTACCTGCAGCCCGCGTGTTATGGACAGGTGAAGCTCGCGGAGCCACTGACTACGGTTTTCGTGGTCCCGCTCATCGGCGCGTTTGGATCCGTGGGAGCAAAAGCGGACACTTGCGCCATCGATCCCGGGCTCGCGTTGCCGCAGTCGATCACATAGGGCTGAGTGCTCAATGAATATGTGTACTGGGGAGGCGGAGGCGCCAAAAGCCCATTCGACCAGTCCACCGGCAACGGAGTTACAGTCATGGGGGAAGCAGAGAAAGTACCGGTCGCGACGAACTGAATGCGCGTGCCAACGATAGTCTTGCTGATGCTGATGGATTGAAGTTCCCGGCTTTGTCCGCCTCCGCAGCAGAGGCTCAGAAGAACAAAAGGAAAGAGAAGGGAAGAACACCACAACCGATGCATGGCGGACCTCCTGAAGGATTGGAACATCCGTGGCACCAGGAAGTTGCCCCATCCTTCAACCAAATAGGGGCATTGGGGGCCGGTTAGCTGGGCCCCCTGATCCTGAGACGTACCACGATGAGGGAAGTTACTTAAACGACTTTACAGCGGCGGCTTCGTCGTCTTTCACGTCGAAAACCGTATACAGTTTGGTGATCTGGAGCAGATCGTTGACTTTCTTGGTGAGATTGAGCAGTTTAAGCTCGCCACCCTGGTTCTTGGTGGTGGTGAAGGCGCTGACCAGCTCACCGATGCCTGAGCTGTCGATGTAGTTCACATCGGCCAGATTCAGCACGATCTTCTTGTTGCCCTTGCTCAGCAGGTCTCGCACGCTGTCGCGAAGGATCACGCTGCCCTCGCCGAGCGTGATGCGCCCGCTGCAATCCACAATGGTCACTCCATCCACCTGCCGAGTACTGACTTTCATTGTCACTGGGAAGCCTCCTTGCCGCCCTCGGTTGACCCGTGGACGCGCTTAATCAGTTTGAGTTCGGTACCCGTCGAGGACGGGCGAATCTCCACCACATCCATAAACGAGCGCATTAGAAAAATTCCGCGCCCTGAGGTTTTCAGCAGATTCTCCGGCGCCAGGGGGTTTGGGATCTTGCTAAGATCCATTCCCTTGCCCTGATCGCGTATGGTGATAATCAGCTCTTCGCCGATTCGCTCGAATGCGAGCGTCACCTTTTTGTCCGGAGCATACGCATTTCCGTGCAGGACGGCATTGACCGCTCCCTCGCGGACTGCCATGGAAATCTGCATCACTTCGTCGTCGCCGAAGCCGAGTTCGGTAGCAACGCGGGTGGCTTTCTCCTCAGCGCTGTCAATTGTCTCGAGAGAGGAGTCAAGCGTGTAAGAGACCCGTTGTTCGGTCATGGCCATGAACGAAGTGTGTACGAAGTATACGGCCTGGAAGGGCCAAAATGCAGGAAACCCGTCCTTGGGCGCTCGCCGAATGAGATTCCCGGCGAATGCGGTAGTTTGCCTGTCGAACACAGAATTGTCAACGGAGGATGCGGAGGATTGTCATACCACAATAGAAATGTCCCCATGTTCTCCACAGTAGAAATGTCCCCGTGTGGTTTCACCATGCCGCAGAAAATATCGGTGTTTTCATTTGTTGATAGCGATTGCGTCTCCACGGATGATTCGCCGCAGGGATGCACGATTTCGGTTTTGGGGATGGGGGCGCGGGGGAAGGGGCAACGCCCCTTCCCTCGCTCAGCGCTGTAGAAGCCGGTTTCAGTTCGCGGAACACTAGCCGATGATCGCGATAGTGAATCGCCACTTCCCCGGCTTGGTTTTCCCGCACCAGCACGCGGCTCTTCGCCGGCACTCTAGGGCGGCTGGGCCGTTCCAGTTGCAGCAGCCGATTCTGGTAGCGGACCACCCAGTCCTCGCTCACCACCCGTTCTTCCTCCAGCCAGAACACGTCGTCCAGTTGCCGAGCCGTCGGGCGTCGTCGGTGATAATCGGCTGGCGCTGCGGCTGCGTGTGCGTAACGCCGGTTGTGTTCGACAAGATAGTGCTCGTCCAGATACGCGTTGGCGTCGTCATAGTTGGCGATGGCGGCCAGCCTCAGTTTCTTCACCAGCCGGTCCTGATGCGTGCCGTGCGCCCGCTCCACGCGTCCTTTGGCTTGCGGCGAACTGGCGGCAATGATCTCGATGCCCAGCTTCGAGCACATGCGCCCAAACTGCGTCACCGCAGGCTCCCCCCGCATGCGCTCCCCGGCATTGGGCGGGCGCACGTAGACGTTCTTCCAGTCCGTGTACAGGGCTTGCGGCACTCCGTATCGTTCGATCCAACGCCGTAAGACCGCGGCCGCAGCCCAGATCGACTCCTCCCCCGTGAACCAGCCCAGCGCTTTCGTCGTGGCGTCGTCGACCATGTGCATCAGGCAACCGCGCGGCCCGCGTTCCTCCAGCCACTGGTGAAAGCTACCGTCCATCTGCACCAGTTCGCCAAAATGCGCCTTCGCTTCCCGCCGTCGCCGATACGGTTTCCGCCGTCGCTGCCGCTGCCACAGACCGGCTTCTTTCCGCCAGCGCCGCAACGTCTCGGCATGCACTACCATCCCGTCGTCGCTGGCCAGGTGCTCGACGGCCAGCGTCGAGCCGAAATCCTCATACCGGGCCTGGACCTGTTTCAGTACTGCAGCTCGAAACTCCGCCGTGTAAGCCCGGTTCGATACCCGCCCACAGTTGCCATGCTGCAGCGCTTTCGCCCCGCCCTCTCGATACCGCGCCCAAATCCGCTTGCTCTGCCGATAACTCAACCCCAGCATCTCCGCCGCCTCGCACAACCGCAGGCTGCGCGCCTTCACCCGCCCCATCACTTCCACTCGACTCAGTTCTTTCCCGCTCAATCCCGTTCTCCCCAATCGCGCTCCCTCCTCGTCGGAGGAACTCTAAAAGGGGACACTTCTAATGTGGTCTCAAGGGG
>DATJWZ010000513.1:0-10838 GCA_035500795.1 Candidatus Eiseniibacteriota bacterium
GAAGCGCTGGTGCTGACATTTGTTGGCGGCGCGCTCGGCATGTTGGCTGCCGAGATCCTCACTTGGGTCATCCCGCCGATGCCGCTTTATGACGAGTTCTACAAGACGACAGACCACGAAGGCGCGATTTTCCTGCACGCGTCGATGGGGGTCATGCTTATCTCGGCCACGATTCTTGGGATGGTGGGAGTTATCTCGGGATTCTTCCCTGCCCTGAAGGCCTCGCGGATGCATCCGATTGAGGCGCTCAGATACGAGTAGAACTATTTGGTAATTGGGTAATTTTGTAATCGGGTAATTTGAACACACACTCTTTCTCGACTTGTGCTTACGGCATCACACCGGCAGCGCGCACCCGACGCAGAACCTACGGAAACCACCCAAACACCATCGGAGCAAAAAAGGGATGAGTAGGAAGCTCTATTCGGATCGACCCTTCTTAGAATTTGTCCTACTTTCATCCTCGTACGGATCTATTTTGGGGTAATGTTCTATGCTCCACCTTCGACAAGGGGTGCGGAGGAGCGGATTGAGCGCAGTCGATAAGTTCCAAGAACTTCTTCTTGGAAGCAGCAAGCGACGCAAGATCTTCGAGAATGTACCGAAAACCTCGAAGCTGATGCTGCTGGCGATGGTTTTCTGTCTTTGCAGCGCGATTGGCATACTCGGCCAACTCGATTCGCAGATGGCCTCTCCGGCCAAGATGTGGGCCGGTGCTCTCTATACGGGATTCTTCGCTGTCGGCTATGCCTGGATCGCGATGGAGAAGAATTGGCTCTGGATGGTGCCTTGGTTTCTTGTCCAGACCGTCTCAGCTTCTCCTCTTTTCTCCTACGTCCAGAGGCATACGTCGCCCGGACCGGTCGTTCCGGGTGCGATTAAGCCGTGGCTTCAGACGAACTCCTTTACGACGATTTTGTTGTTAATAGCCGCGTATGTGTTGACGTGGACCTTCATCACCCGCGAAGGCGACCGGTTTTTTCGTACGCATACGGAAATCCAACTGGCGGGCGAGATTCACAAAAGGCTGGTGGCTACCATAGACCGGCGAATCGGAGGTTATGAATTCTACGGAGTCTCGTTGGCAAGCGGAGTTGTGGGCGGCGACCTGGTCGATGTGATTGAGCAAAATGGCCATTGGGTCGCTTACGTCGCGGACGTCGCCGGTCATGGTGTTTCTTCCGGGGTCTTGATGGCAATGATCAAGAGTGCCGCCGCGATGAGCATGCGTTTCGATCCTGAGGCGAAAAACCTGCTGGCGGGCATCAACGAAGGGCTGTGCTCGCTAAAAGCCAGCAACATGTTCGCGACTGTCGGATTTCTCGCTTGGTCGCAAGAGCACGGACTGCGTTATTCGCTCGCTGGACATCCGCCCATACTGCGCTGCCGCGAGGACGTGCAAATGCTTTCGTCACAGAATTTGCCAGTGGGGTTGTTCCCCAACGTCGACTTTGAAAGCACTGCGATCGACACGCTACCAGGCGATGTGCTGGCCATTCTCACCGATGGACTCATGGAAGTTGCAAATCGGAATGAGGAAGAATTGGGCCTCGAAGCAATCGCTTCCACTTTGCGACGGTTAAGAGACCGCCCCCTTGTCGAAATCGCCGCAGCTGTATTTGAGCAGGCGGACAAGCACGGGGCGCGTACGGACGATCAGAGTTTGCTGTTCGTGCGCAGACTCAACTGAAGTTGGAATCGGGATTAGGTCCGCAGATTGATTGATTCCTTGCCGCTGCCGCAATATTCGCTTCACGCATTTCGCGGTACCTTTTCTTGATCCACATCCAGGAAAAAACTAGCAGTAAAGCTCCGTAATTCGCCCTCATGAACCATCGGCTCTCCCAGCGCACACCGGAAATGCCGAAAGATGACAGTGGCCACAGGAAATGCAGGGCGAACATTCCCCGATGTGTGGGGATATCGATCAAGATATGCAAAAGCCATCCCAACACGGCCAGCGGTGGACGCTTCTTGCGCAGCCACATCACGCCGAACAGAACGATGAATATGACCAGGCTGTGGCTGGCGTAATACAACTGCCAGACCCACTGGAAATGTGGCGGGCTCTTGGCATCGGGTAGCAGGTGCGGGGTCACTCCGGTGGCGTACCACCAGATACGAACGATTGCGGGAATTGCGAAACTGAACACATCTGGGAACACACCCCAGAAAACCAGCCAACCGAGGCTGATCGGGCTACGAAGCCGTCGGCGTGCGGAGAGTCCGACAGCGGCGGTCCACAAAGAATGGGCAAAGATATCCACAGAAAGAGGCTTGCTCTGCAGGGACTTGCGGGCCAAGCAACCGCGAAGAATACCTCCCTTGCCAACCTATTTCTGTGCGTTTAGACACGTTCTTTCGGGCCGCTGAACCTGCGGGGGCTTAGGACCTACCGCTCGTCCTGATTTCGTAAATTACGTCTCGTCACATGTACATAACATTCGACCTGTGTAATGCTTCCTGGGTTCGTGGGCCCCTTCAAGCAGATTCTGGGGATTCTGCCGACGCCAGTGGTGGAATGCCCGCTCCAAAACCGACAGCCCCAAGGAGGATTTGTGAAAGCAAGAATTTGCGTGTTGCTGTTCTCTATTGCATCTTTTGTTTCAGTTGGATTGCTGCAAAGCCGCGCAGAAATAGTGAAGACGCGGCACGTTCGCCCAGTAACCATTACAGGCGAGGCGAGGATGGTTGGACACCTTCCTTCAAGTCGCATTTTGCAACTAGATGTCGTGCTTCCGTTGCGCGATCAGGCCGGACTCGATGCTTTTCTCGCGGATTTGTACAGTTCCACGATCCCAAACTATCGGCACTTTCTCACGCCTGCAGAATTCACCGAAAGATTCGGACCGACACAACATGACTACGAGGAAGTCGTACGCTATGTCCAGAGTCACGGACTCGCAGTCGTCGGCGGCTCGCGCGACGGAATGGAAGTCCAAGTAAAAGGGCCGGTCTCAGCAATTGAAGCGGCTTTCCATATAAACCTGATGATGTATCAGCATCCGACCGAGAATCGGATCTTCTTTGGGCCAGATCGCGAGCCCAGCACGGACCTGCCCTTTGCGCTGTGGCATATCTCGGGGCTGGATAACTTTTCGATTCCGCACCCGCTTTACGTGAAAAAGAGCGACTATGCCAGGGAGCATGGCATCACTCCCTCTCAAATAAAGAATGCGACGACCGGATCGGGCCCGTCGGCATCGTTCCTGGGTAGTGACATGCGTGCCGCTTACTACAGCGGGACGACGCTGACCGGTGCGGGGCAGAATCTGGGATTGTTCGAATACCTGGGAACCGACCTCGCGGATCTAACGACGTATTACAACAACGTACATCAGACCAATAGTGTTCCGATCACCTTGCTTTCAACCGATGGCACGAGCACAAGCTGCGTGGATTCGCGTGCTGGCGGGCGGTGCGACGACACCGAACAGACTCTCGATATGACCCAGGCGTTAGGCATGGCCCCTGGACTGGCCAGCCTGGTGATGTACGTTGGTTCGACGGATACGGCGATCATCAGCGCGATGACGACACACAATCCACTTCCCACTACTATCGGATGTTCGTGGGGCTGGACACCGGCCGATCCGTCGACGCTGGATCCGTACTTCCAGAAGATGTCGGCGCAAGGCCAGAACTTCTTCGCAGCTTCCGGCGACAGCTCAACGTGGTCACGGAGAAATGAAGCGTGGCCTGCGGACGATGCCAACGTCGTTTCAGTCGGCGGAACGGATCTGACGACCGCGAGCGCCGCGGGGCCATGGAAGTCGGAAACGGCCTGGGTCGACAGCGGCGGCGGCATCTCGCCCGACAATATCAAGATTCCGTCGTGGCAGTCGCAGGCCGGAGTGATCAACTCCAGCAATAAAGGATCGACCACCTTGCGTAACGGCCCGGACGTCTCGGCAAACGCAAACTTCACATTCTATGTTTGTGCGGACCAGACGACCTGCACGGCAAACGAATACGGCGGCACGAGCTTTGCTGCGCCGATGTGGGCCGGATATGTCGCTCTGGCCAACCAGCAGTTGAAGGCGAACGGGTTTTCTACCCTTGGGTTTATCAATCCCTATCTGTATTCGTTCGGCCTTAGTTCGGGTCATGCTACGGATTTCCACGACATTACCAGTGGAAAATCGGGAAGCTTCTCCGCAGTGACTGGATATGATCTGGTGACCGGATGGGGCAGCCCGAACGGCCAGGGACTGATCAACGCACTCGTAGGAGAAAACTAGAGCCCGTCTGTTGTTGCCTTCCCCCCAAATGCCCGGGCTTTCGGGTCCGGGCATTTTTTACTTGGGAGCACGATTACCGACGTGCCTTGACTGCCTGCTTCCCTAGCAATTAACTTCGCGAGTATCGGGATAATTCTGTCTTCCAGAGAGGGTTCAAGTTGCCGCATCGTCCGATTGTCACTCTTACTACGGATTTTGGGACCAACGATCATTTTGTGGGCGCGGTGAAGGGCGTCATCTTGGATATCGTGCCGGAAGCTGCGATCGTCGATATCACGCATGCGATTCAGGCGTATGACATCCTCGATGGCGCGATCGCGATTTCGCAGACTTATTCGTACTTCCCGACGGGTACGGTGCATATGGTCGTCGTCGATCCGGGAGTTGGAACTACTCGGCGGCCGATTATCGCCTCGAGCGATGGCTACCATTTCGTCGCGCCAGACAACGGCGTTCTTTCGATGGTGTATGCGAAGGAAGAGCGCGTTCACGTGCGGCATATCACTTCGGACCACTATTTCCATCAGCCGGTGAGCAGCACGTTTCATGGGCGTGATGTTTTCGCGCCGTGCGCAGCATATCTGGCGAAAATGGTCGATTCACACAAGTTCGGAGACGAGATCGAGGATTACGTGAAGTTTGCGGCGCCGCGTCCGAAGCCGAACGGAGAAAACAGGCTTCGCGCTGTCGTGCTAAAGGTCGACCGCTTCGGAAACCTGATCACGAATTTGACGCCCGAGGATGCTCCGTCTTTGTTCTCCGGTAAGTCGAAGTTCAAGATCGTCGTGGGAAATAAAGAGATCACGGAAATTCGCACATCTTATGCCGAGGGAAAATCCGGCGAGGTGTTCGGCATTCTCGGGAGCATGGGATACCTGGAGATTGTGGCGAACAGGGCGCCTGCGGCGCAGATCACGGGAGCGGGCAAGGGCGCTGAGGTAAACGTTGTTCTCGGTGAAGGCGCGGCCGCGGGGAAGGGCGCATAAAGAGCGAATTCACCACGGAGTCATCGAGACAACGGAGAAAGTCCTTTCAGAAATTTTTTTCTCTGTGACTCAGTGCCTCCGTGGTTGGTATCCCCTTAGGAGCTTTTAGGTTTCGGGTGGACGTAGCGCTCGATCTCACCTGTCCATCGTAGAAAGCGCCAGAGGTTGTGACGCTCTCTCCACATGAATTCCCAGAATTCCAGAAATCCGATCTGCTTCATCTTGACGCCGGTATAGGTCTCGATCCGCCAGAGCAGGTACGGACTTCTCCATGGAGCGAGGCGGTGCCCTTTTGTTGCGTTCCAGAGGAAGCGGATCGAGTTCTGCATGTTGAAATCATAGCCACAAAGGACACAAAGGTACACAGAGGAAAGCGCTGCAATCTTCACCTTCAGTAATCCATGTCAATGATAAAATCCAAGCTCTGCCTGAGAATCCTTCCGCATGAATGACGCAGACGCCCGCCAGAAAGCCGAGGATCATTACTATGCTGCGCTAGACCTGATGGCTGAGGGCAACCTCGAAAAGGCCGTGGCCGAGTATCAGGCCTCTGTCAGTGAAGATCCGACTTTCACTGAGGCGATGCACGGACTGGCCCGAGCTCTACAGGACCTGCAACGCTACGACGAGGCGATTGAAGTCGCCAACAAGATCGCCGAGCTCGACCCTGATGATGTGCTGGCCCACACAAGTTTGTCGGTGCTGTATCAGAAAAAAGGCATGATCCCTGAAGCTGAGGCAGAAGGCGCCAAGGCACGCGTGCTGGGATGGAAGCAGCAACTGAAAAAGGGTGGATCCTGAGCGTCTACGAGGCTCATTCGTTTTCGTCGGGAACCCGCGTGAAGCTGATTGCGAATGGCGCAACTGGCCGTGAATTTTGCAGCAGCCACTCGCGGCGTCGGCTGAAGCGGTATCGAATGAGCGTCCAGATGGCAAGCCACCCGTCGGAATGACGGATTTTCTTTCCTTCGTCGGCAGAGCGTGGGTCGTAGTGAATCGGAACTTCGGCGATTCGCTCTCCCATTCGGCACAATTTTCCCGTTACTTCAGGACAGAATTCAAAACGGCGGCAGTCCAACTGAATCCGCATCAGAGTCGAACGCCGGAAAACTTTGTAGCACGTGGCTTCGTCGTGAATTCCTGCGTTGTAGAGAAAATTCGTGAGATACGTGAGCAGTTTTGCTCCAAGAAAAAAACGAAGTCCGCGCTCGGGCCGATCCGGACGGACGCCGTAAACTACGTTCGCGCTGCCCTCCTGGAGCGGACGAAGTAAGACGGGATAGTCTTTGGGATCGTACTCCAGATCGGAATCCTGGATCAGGACATATTCTCCGCGAGCATAGTTGAGTGCGGTACGAATCGAGGCTCCCTTGCCGTAATTTCTTTCGTGAAAGACGATCGTCACATTTTCGATTGGGCCGAGATTTTGCAACTTCTCGCGAGTGCCGTCCGTCGAACCGTCGTCGACAATGATAATTTCCTTCCTGGCGGGAGAAGCCAGCACTGCCTGCAGCAACTCGTCAAGATGCGCGACTTCGTTGTAGACGGGAACAATGACAGACACACATCCGGCCCAGCGATTCGTGGCCGGCTTTGCGAGCTTCCGGGGTAGGGCAACAGATGTCACGGCTTTGGTTCAGGATACCGGGAATCATGACTGTGGGGAAGAGCAGGTTGGAATCGCGGCCCGCATTATTTATTCGCCGCGGCCTTGCCAATGGCAGAGATCGAACTCGCTATAATTCGGGATTCGCAGGATCGTGAACGGATGAAACAGGATTCCAGTCAAGTGCGGGTGGCGATCTCCAAACTGGATGGCAGTATGTTGAATGTTGCGCCCGTGCCTCCTCCTGGCGAAGGAGAGATCCACATCTGGGAATTTAGCCCCCTGATACCGGCTTTTCGTCCAGAAGAAATAGCTGGGATGCTTTCGCACGACGAGCGCGAGCGGGCGGCACGTTTCCACTTCGAGCGAGATCGACAACGCTTTTCCGTAACGCGCGCCCGAACCCGAATGATTCTCGGCGCATATTTGCAGTCGAACCCTCGCGAATTGCGATTCAAGTATTCGTCGCGAGAGAAGCCAAGTCTTGCCGATGTCTCCGCCGATGTTCGTTTTAACGTGTCGCATTCCGGAGATCAGGCGGTCGTTGCCGTGGCCAGTGGCAGAGAAATTGGCGTGGACATCGAACAAATCAGAAGCGATGTCGAGTGCGAGCCACTCGCGGAACGATTCTTTTCGCCGGGCGAGCGCAAATTGATACGCGAGTTGCCTGAGGGAAGAAGGCTCCATGCTTTCTTTCGGTTATGGACGTGCAAGGAGGCTTTCCTGAAGGCACACGGTACGGGCCTCTCACGGCCGCTGTCTTCTTTCGAGGTGAGGCTGAGCGAGGAACCTGGCAAGCGTCTCCGCATTAGGGGAGATGCCGGCGAAGAGAGTCGCTGGTCGCTCGTTGAACTCGAAAGTTCAAGTGGATATCCGGCGGCCGCAGCCGTGGAAGGCATGTTGAATGCCATGCGAATCTGCCGGCTGGCGTAACGCTTACGTTATACAACCCGGCACTGAAACGGTTGACTCACGCAGAGTTTTGCATACAACGCTGCAGCGGACGGAAATGTGATTCCTGAGTTGCGCAAAAAATTGCACAAGAAGAACTAAAACCATTGCGCTGTAGATTTTCTCAACAATTAACCCTTTATCCTTATCAATTTACAGTACAATGGCAAAATCGTAGCGGTACGGAGCTTGCGAAGGTAAGTGCAGTGCTCCTTATAAGCTAGGCTGGAAGGCAATTCGGGTCAGACGACCTGCCGTTTGCAGTCTCGTAAGAAATCCCCCCAAGTGCAGTCCGGAAATCATGAATTGATTCCTTCTGCGAAGAATTACATGCAATAAAACTTTTTCAAAACTGAGAACCTCGGGAGGTTCATACTCTTGTCTGCTTCGACTAGTCATTTGATCGCGCCGCACGGCGGTGAGTTGGTTAACCTGTTCGCGTTGCCAGAGAAAGCTACAGAACTGAAAGCCCATTCCCGCGAATGGCCATCCTGGGACCTTACGGCCCGCCAGATTTGTGATCTGGAATTGCTGATGAGTGGCGGATTCTCTCCGCTGCGCGGCTTCATGAACAAAGCCGACTATGAGGGCGTCTGTCACAACATGCGCCTGGCCAGTGGAATCCTCTGGCCCATGCCGATCACGCTCGACGTTACTGAGGAATTTGCAAAGAAGCTCACGCCGGGAAGCAGCAAAGTGGCGCTGCGCGATGCCGAAGGCGTGATGCTGGCGGTACTTCATGTAGAAGAAGTTTGGCAACCCGATCGGTCCGAGGAAGCGAAAGCGGTGTTTAAGTCCACGAGCAAGGCTCATCCAGGCGCCGACTATGCGATGAACAAGGCCAACCCGTGGTACGTTGGCGGGAAAATCGAAGGCCTGCAGGCGCCCTCGCACTACGATTTCCGCTCATTGCGTCTTACTCCAGCCGAGCTGCGCGCAGAGTTTGCCCGCTTGGGTTGGCGTCGCGTGGTTGCGTTTCAGACTCGCAATCCCATGCACCGCGCCCACGTTGAACTAACGTTTCGCGCTGCAAAGCAAGTTGAAGCCAACCTTTTGATCCATCCTGTCGTCGGAATGACGAAACCGGGCGACGTCGATTACTACACCCGCGTGCGTTGCTATCAGCTGTTGAGTTCGAAGTATCCGCAAGGGACCCAGAAGCTTTCGCTTCTCCCACTTGCGATGCGCATGGGTGGACCGCGCGAGGCAATGTGGCATGCACTGATTCGCAAGAATCACGGATGTACGCACCTCGTCGTGGGACGCGATCATGCCGGTCCGGGATCGGATCCGGAAACGAAAAAGCCGTTCTACGGCCCGTACGAGGCACAGGAAGTGTTCAAGAAGCACGAGTCCGAAATCGGTGTCACCATGGTGCCCTTCAGCATGATGGTGTACCTCGAAACGGAGGACCGCTACATTCCGGACGACGAAGTGAAGCCTACGGATCGAGTGCTCAACATCTCTGGTACGGAACTCCGCAAACGCTTGAACGAAGGCCGTGACATTCCGGGATGGTTCACATACCCGGAAGTAGTTCAGGAACTGCGCCGCAGTTTCCCGCCTCGCGCTCACCAGGGCGTGACGATCTTCTTCACAGGATTGTCGGGCTCCGGCAAGTCAACAATCGCCAACGCGTTGCTGACCAAGTTCCTCGAAGTTGGTGGGCGTCCGGTCACTCTGCTCGATGGAGATTTGGTCCGCAAGCATCTGTCGTCGGAACTTGGATTCTCGAAAGAGCACCGCGACATCAACATCCGCCGCATCGGTTACGTGGCCTCGGAAATTACGAAGAACGGCGGCATCGCAATCTGTGCGCCCATTGCTCCCTATGATGCAACGCGCAAGCACGTGCGGCAGCTGATCGAGCCTTACGGCGGATTCATCCTGGTGCATGTGGCGACTCCGGTCGAGGTGTGCGAACAACGGGACCGCAAAGGACTCTACGCGAAGGCGCGCGCGGGAATCCTTAAGGAGTTCACCGGCATCTCCGATCCGTACGAGGTTCCGGCGGATGCTGAAGTAACAATCAACACGGGAGAATTGTCACCCGAGGAAGCCGCGCAGGAAATTGTTTTGCATCTGGAGCGCGAAGGTTTCATCGGAGTGAATGGAGCAGCCGCGTAGGGCGGTATACAGATGGAAATGCTGGCACTCAAGATCCTGGTCGGATTCATCGTAGGCATCCTGATCGGCATGAGCGGCGTTGGGGGCGGCGTGCTACTGCTGCCGGTGCTGATCTTTGGATTGCGAGTGCCAGCTCTTATGGCGGTCGGTTCGGACGCGCTATTCAACTTCTTTACCAAAGTTCCCGCCAGCCTTATGCATTTGAAAAAGGGCACGGTCCGGCGCAACGTCGTAATCGCGCTCGGTTTGGGAAGCGTCCCAGGCTCCATCTGTGGCGTTAAGCTCCTCATGCATATCCGTCACCTCTATGGGGATGGAGTCAACAACTTCATCAAGAGTGCCGTTGGCGTTCTGCTGATCGTCATTCCACTCCTCATGCTGTTTCAGAGGCGGATCGAAGAGCGTGTCGCCAACCGTCCTCCGTCGATGAAGGGATTCGCGGGAATGGTCCTGATAGGCCTGGTCGCTGGATTCCTTGTGGGCATGACCTCGGTTGGATCTGGCAGCATCATCATGATGCTCTTGTTGCTGTTTTATAGTTTCCCGCCCAAAATTAATGTCGGAACCGATATCGTGCATGCCGTAATCCTGACAGGAGTCACGGGTTTCATGCATTTCCGTCTCGGTAACGTGGACCCGACGCTGGTATTGACGCTGCTGATTGGTTCGATTCCGGGCGGATTGATTGGATCTCACATCGCTACTCGTCTTCCCATGATGTGGCTGCGGCGAATCTTGTGCGCCTTGCTTCTGATCACCGGAGCCCGTATGTTGTGGGCGTAACCTATTCAGGACTGACCTTCACTGCATGACTTCATCCAAGTACGCCGACATCCTCGAGCGCATTTCTGCCGGTCTTGAAGCTGCGCGAACGGTATTCGCACGTTTTACTCCGGGAGAGATTGAAACCGAGTACAAGATCGGGCA
>DATJWZ010000514.1:0-35565 GCA_035500795.1 Candidatus Eiseniibacteriota bacterium
CACGAGCTTTCCATCGAAAAGGAAATCTTCGCGCTCTTGCAGAATCCAGCGGCAGGCGACGATACTGCGCTGAAAATCCCACAGCCGTCTCTGCCCGGGGAAGCCGAGTTGCGGCACGCATACATTCAGTCGCTGGCCGGGAGTATTTCGTCCGACCTTCACAAACTGCGCATTCTGGTGGATTGTGCCAACGGAGCCGCAACGGCTGAAGCTCCCGAGCTTTTTCGCAAGCTCGGCATTCAGGCGACTTTCACTCATGTCTCACCTGACGGCAAGAATATCAACGAGGGTTGCGGCGCTTTACATCCTGACACTCTCGGAAAACAGGTGGCCGAATCGCGCGGCAAGTTCGATCTCGGTGTGACCTTCGACGGCGATGCCGACCGCGCCCTCTTTTGCGATGCGAACGGACGCGTTGTCAATGGAGATGCTGTACTTCTCGCGGCGGCCCGCGACATGAAGGCGCAAGGAAAGTTGACGGGCGAAACGCTGGTTTCCACCACCATGTCAAACATGGGTCTCGAGATCGCGCTGAAGAACTCCGGCATTCGCATGCTTCGCGCAAACGTTGGCGACAAGTACGTTTTGGAAGAGATGCTCAAGACAGGCGCCACGCTCGGCGGAGAGCAATCCGGCCACATCATCTTTCGCGACGGTGACGCTACAACGGGTGACGGACTGCTGACCGCACTCCGTTTGATGGACATTATTGTTCGTTCCAGAAAGCCCCTCGCCGATTTGGTTGCTGATCTGAAGGTATTCCCACAAAAAATTCAGAACGTTCGTGTGCGTGAAAAGGTCCCGTTCGCGCAGGTGCCCGCGATTCAGGCCACAATCGCATCGGCAGAGAAGGAACTGGGCGGCAGAGGGCGAGTGGTAGTTCGCTATTCGGGCACCGAAGCGTTAGCTAGAGTGATGGTTGAAGCCGAATCCGAACAGAAGATGCAGGCACTCACCGCCGCAATTGCCGATGAAATCAAGAAGGCGCTCGGAGCGTAGCGTAGATGGTCGGAGACAGTGGAAAAGCGGCGCGAAAAGACCTCTGAGGTGGGTTTGCCCCGGTAATTTACAGAGCAAAGTACGTCTTCCTATGTCCCCAGCTGTTCTCATCTCCGATCACTAGCCGGTCAGGCCACTGCGGAATCGTATTTAATAGCAGCCGCAATCCGCTAGCATCTTTCGAAATCCGAAATTCAATCTGCGTTGTATACGATTCTCCAGGCTTGAGCGGCGTCATCAACGACGCCCCCGTACTGGCCACTGGACGGTACACGCGTCCTGCACTGTCAATGACCCGCACCTCGCGCGGCGAAGGCATCAGCGGCGCGTCCTTCGGACGATGCGGCGATATCGTCGTCTCGTCAAAGCGTGTCTTTAATGTGACCACGCAATCGTTCGCCGCCCCGTCAGGCTTCGTCGAAACCCCGACGACGGAGTAGGCCAGGTGGCAATCGATCTCGCAAAAGTACTTCTCCTCTCCGCGCGCGAGCGTGCTCGCCCGGCTTCCCGCGGAGAATGCGAACAAGAGCGTGAAATAGACGACCGCTCCTGCTCCTATCGTCCGGAGGACATAGCGCGCAAACCTCCGCTTCCGCGCGAGCCAGAAGATCACAACAGCCGCGATCGCCAGGAACAATCCAACACACGCCCCCAGAAACCCGACAATCGCTAACGGCGCTGGAAAATTCATATTGCTCGCCATCGTCACACTTCCAGTCACGTTCCCACCCATTACAGCGTTCGCCGCGTCTTGTTGCACGTCTGGATAAATTTCGTCGGCAATCCAATAGTTTGAAAGCAGAATCGCAAACAGCATTCCCGCAATCCAAACTGCCCATCGCGCACGCCGCCAGAATGTTGGGGGGAATAGAGGCTGAATAAATCCTTCCGCCACGTATCCGGCGCAATAACACAGATTCGCCAGCAAGGCGAGGACAGTCATCTTGCCGAGTGCCACCCAGTTCATCGCTGGACGAAAATGCGGCCAAGTCAATGCCACCCACAGCACAACGATCAGCAGCAGGACCACGTTGTACCAGAGGCGTCGCGGCTCCCAGAACCGCGCCGCATCCCTGAGATCAACGCTTGGTCTACTACCGTTGGTTTCGGTCATGCGTTACCCCGCGAAAACGACTCTTGCGAAATCAGACCATATGGCCGGGAGCCGGGTACCCAAGGTCCTGCCGCAATGGACTTTATACTGCAAAGCATAGGAAGAAAAAAATTTATGGCTCGCGCGTCAACCGGATCCACTCTTCCATCTGATCGAGGTATTCCGACAGCGCGGCACGACCCTTGGACGTCAACCGGTATTCCGTCCGCGGTACTCGTCCTTCAAAAAATTTTACGCACGAAATGTAGTCCGCTTCTTCCAGCTTTCGCGCATGCACGCTCAGGTTGCCGTCCGTGGTTTTCAGGACGCGTTTCAGATCGTTGAAGCTGAGCGAGTCGTTGGTTGCCAGCGCACTGACAATCCCCAACCGGATTCGCTCATGAATCAGCCGGTCGAGTTCCGGCAACTCGGGTGCGTGCGCGGGAACATCCTGCCGTGGATGTTTGTGCGCTTGGTGCCCGGCGACCTTACTATGCTTTCGATGTGCTGAAACTACCCTAGCCACCATGCCTCCTTGCGATGAGGAATCCAAAGACAATATGTAGTCCGCCGAAACCAGCCGCCAGAAACCAGTTGCCCCAGCCTGCCGGACCGAGCACCGTGAGCCCACCCAACAGCATGAAGCACATTCCCATCACAGGGACGATTGGTACGGAGAACGCGCCACCGGTCATGATCCCGGCCCCATACAGGAGAAGCCACATCGCGGGAAGAGCCGTGTCAACGCCCGCGCGAACCAGAAAGAATGTGAGGAATGCTCCGGCGACGATGGGAGGTGCGAGCCCGAGCGCTACCTTCCGAGCAGGACCAGAAAATAGTGGCAGTCCGCGCCGGTTCGCTTTCCACGTACAAGAAAGCAAACCGATGGCAATTGCAAGCAAGCCCTCAGCGAGCCACACTCTGAGCCATCCATACGGAGCAGCTTGACGAGCCGCGAGCCATGCCGCGCCGATCGCCGTGCAGCCCGTCAAAACTTGTCCCCAGCCCGAAACCGCGGTGAATGCCGCGGAGCGCTCCATTGTGTCGCGGATGTAGCGCAGATCCTCAGCAAGTTTCGGCGTAAGGGCCGACGTGCCCGAGGAATGCAACGAACGGCGAATCCTCCGAATACGATGGTGCTGGGAATCTAACATGCAACGAGGCTATATCCAGCCATCCAGCAATGTCAAGTACTTTTCACTGTAAAGTAAATATCCCAAGTCTTGTCATTCTGACAAGTCGCAGAGCGCCAAAGGAGTAATCTGCTTTATGATGCAGCGCCTCGAATGTCTTGGAACGCTCGAAACTATCGCAGCAGCCCGAACACCCCCACGCCAGTCTGCGATCCCACATACACCTTCCCATTCGCAATCATTGGAGTGACATACTTATTTCCATTGCCAAAGTGGTCCCGGCCGTTCGAGGCCTGGTTCGAGTTGTAGAGCATTTGCAAGGTCAGCGCGTTGAAGGCGTACAGCACTGCTGGATTCGTATTCGCGGTTGCCCAGAGAATTGCGTTCTGTCCCGCATTGGTTGAGATACTGGGCGTTGCTCCCGGATAAGGAAACGTTACCGAGGTTTGGGCGACCGGCGCACTGAGCAGCTTCGCATCTTTGAATTGAAATTCGAGGATTGGCCCGGCAACCGGACCGTAATAGAGCCTGTCGGCACCAGCCGCCGGCATCGACCAGATTCCGAACCACAATACGCCCGGGAGTTCCTGGTAAATATTGTTGCTGGACCGGCTGAACTTCCCCATGTTCGTGCGGTCAACGACATACAAGTTTGAATCTTTACCGGCGCCGACAGCTAGCTGCCACGTCTTGCCGTTTGAGTCCTTCTGATTGGTCAGCAACGCACCACCGGATCCCAAGTCCGTATCGGTGTTGTTTTCCTGTTCCTCGTTATCCATCTCGAAGTAGTCCGCCACGGCAAGCCCACCACCCTTGGTCGTCAGGCGCAGGAACGCATTGCCGTAATCACCCTCAGACGGAAATCCAGAGCCATTGAGCTTCTCGTCGAACACTCCATTCGCATCCAGCAGAAAGATGTTGCCATTGTTGTCCGCGGCCATACCTGCGCCCGAGTTCCAGATCGCTCCTTCATTCCCGTTTGGCGTGACATTGAGAACACTTGTTTGCTTCAACGTTCTTGCGTCGTAACCCATGATCCAACCCGTGTAAGGCCGGAAGTCGCAATGCGAAGCCCACGCCAGATACACGGTGCTGCCCATCATCAGCAGCCCTGCCCGCTCTTTATATTGCGAGGGATCGAATATCACGTAGCTGTTGCTACTGTTATCTCCTGTTCCGGGATACTTCGCCGCAATATCCACTGGGCCGCCGAGGATTTCCGCGCCGCTGGTGGCGTCCAGCGCGTGCAGACGCTGGTGATAATTTCCGGATCGGTCTTTCGACATTGCAACGACGTAGATAACCGGATGACCGACTTTCGGCCGGTAGATCACCGGAGTTGATGTGATACCGATCTCGGGCGTGACTTGTGAACACCCGCGATCATCCGACGTCGTCTCTCCGGCTTTCAGCGTTCGCACATGCCAAAGGGCCGCCCCGGTGTCAGCGTCATATGCGTAGACGCTATCGTGTTCCGTCGCGATGACGAGGACATTGTGTTTTGCGCCATTCACCGTGAGTGTAGAGATATAGAGAGGCTCTGCATCAACCAACCCGTCCGCCGGCAAGGTAAACAACAAGCCGAAAGTAGAAGAATTCACATTGGATAGCGTGAGGCGGGTCTCGTGCACATCGAGGCCATTGCGAGCGTTGTTGTTGTGATAGGTCAGAACATCCTGGCAGACGCCTGTGGCAGCCGATAGCGTCAGGGCGACTATGATCGAGCGAAGATTGCGTGAAAAACGAGAATGAAATCTTGCGGATGTCTTACTGAGCATGGAACGGTGGGCCTCCTTGCAGAAAGTCAAGCGATTTACAATGGTGAGAAAGACGAAGAGGCAACTGCTGGACGCTATTCTGTCATAATCCTGGTCTGCCGGAAAGGGCTACAGACAGGGCTTTTGGGCAATCATGACAGCGACTTGATATGACCGACTTCGGAAAAATCCTCATCGTTCTTGGCGTCGTTCTGGTGATCGCCGGCCTCGCGCTGGTCCTGCTCGGCCGCACTCATCTGCCCATCGGCCGCCTGCCGGGTGACATTCTCTATCGCGGCAAGAACACGACATTCTATTTCCCACTCGCGACCTCGATCTTGCTGAGTGTGGTCCTCTCGCTCGTGCTGTACATAATCAGCAGGTTCCGCCACTAACTAATCAGATGACAATCTGTGTTTCTCTGTGCACCTCTGTGGTGAAAGATATTTTTAGACTCACCTCAGGTATCACAGAGTACACAGAGAAATTGAAATTCAAGCGAACGTCGATAATGGGGGTGTAACCATCTCCCGGATTCTCAGATTTGACATCCCCCCGCCTGCCCATTACATTCATTCCGACGTTCAGCTCTTTTTCAATGCCTTCGGAACGCGCGTCTTCGCCGCTCGGCGAAGACAGGGAAGCGGGTGTAAATCCCGCGCTGCCGCGCAACTGTAAGCGAGGACATTGCTCACGGCCACTGGGAATTTCCCGGGAAGACCGCGAGCGACTTTGGATGCACTGCATTCTTACTCGCAAAGCCAGGAGACCGGCGCGATCCGTCTACTCAATCCCTTTCGCGTGCAAAGGAGGATCGAATGCGCTTTCTCATTGTCCTGGCTCTTCTCTCGATCTCGGCGTTCGCCGCCGACATCACTGTCAAGGTTGTTGATCCGCGCTCCGCTGCAGTCGCCGGAGCGCAAGTGCAACTACTTTCCGCAAGCGGCAACCGCATCCTGGCAACCCAAACTACATCCGCGGAAGGAGCTGCTACATTGCACACGGCTGTCACCGGGCCCACGCAGATCAAAGTCTTGGCTCCAGGATTCGCGGCTGAAACGATTAGCACCTCAAACAGTGAATTAACGGTAACGCTTCGTCTCGCAACCTCCGCAGAGACCGTAGTTGTCACCGGAACTCGTACTCCAGTTCCCGGTGAGGCTGCTGGCGCGGATGTCGACACTCTCACTGGGCCGCAACTCATCACCATGCAGCCCATCGTGGCCGCCGATGCTGTCCGCTTTCTTCCCGGAGCCATCATCAATGCTGCGGGCCAGCATGGAGGATTGACCTCGCTTTTCGTGCGCGGCGGAGAATCCCGCTACAACAAAGTCATCGTCGACGGAGTCACCATTAACGAACCAGGTGGCACGTTCGACTTCGGTACGCTTTCGATGGATCAGGCCGACCGCATGGAGTTTGTTCGCGGCGCACAGAGCACTCTCTACGGTTCTGACGCGATGACCAGCGTGATGCAATTCTGGACTCGCACCGGAAGCACTCCGGTTCCGGAATTGCGCTTCGGCGCCGATGGCGGGAATTTCTCGACGGCCCACGGCTATGCCTCGCTCGGCGGGGCGCATGGCCGTTTCGATTACAACCTGTTCGGCAGCCAATTCAACACGGAGGGTGCGTACGTCAATAATTCCTATTCCGATTCGCTCCTCGGCGGAAATATTGGAACCGCGCTCAATCACAGCACATCACTGCGCGTGCGAGTCCGGCATTCCAACAGCCATTCAGGAGTTCCCGGCGAATGGAATTTCAACGGCAACGACCCTCTTGTACCGATAGGATCTCCTCCAACACTCGCGCCATTGCCGCCCGATCCCGGTGATTGGTCGCAACTGAATAACCTACTGGGCAGCGTTGAACTTGCAATCGCCACGCCGAACGGATGGCAGCACCACTTCACCGGATTCGACTATCTCTACCGCTACAACGAACTGAACCTGAACGGCGACCCTGACCGCATCAGCCCGCTTTACGGCCCGTTCGATTTTCCATCGCACGAAGTCGATCACATTAATCGCGCTGGCTTCGAATATCAAGGCGACTACTCAGAACGAAGCTGGGCGCATACAACATTTGGATATCGCGTAGAGAATGAGAATGGATTTGTTGGCGATGTCGACTACGGCCCGCAAACCCACGGCCAGCGCCTGAACAACGACGCCTATCTGCAGCAGCAAATCACCTGGAAGACTCTGAATGTAATCGTCGGCGGACGCTTCGTTCACAATAGCGCCTTCGGCAACACCGGCGTCCCTCGAGTCGCTGTCGCCTGGCAGGCTTTGCGCGGAGGCGAAATATTCTCCGGCACACGCCTGCGATTCTCTTACGCAACCGGATTTAAGGAGCCGCGCCTCGAAGAAACATTCGCAGGACCTCCGTACACGCAACCGAATCTCACACTCAAGCCCGAACGTGTGCGTGCCTTTGAGGCTGGCCTGCAGCAGTTGTTCTTGAATGGGAAATGGGAATTAAACGCAACCTACTTCAACAATCTCTTTCGCGATCAGATCAACTATGTAACAGTCGATCCCGTAACCTTTGTCGGCCAATACGTGAACGTCAACAAAGCCTTCGCCCAAGGCGCGGAGATCGCGTTCCGCGCCAAGATCCGCTCACGCCTTCTGCTCGATAGCGCGTACACCTACACGTCATCACAGTACCTTGACAATCCGGTCCCAATTGATCCCACATACGACCCGGGCCAGCCGCTTCTCCGCCGTCCAAAGCACTCGGCAACAACACTGCTGACGTATCTTGGGTCGCGATGGGGAGCAAATCTCGGCGGCAGCTTCGTCGGACGCCGGTCCGATTCCGACTTTTATGGATTTGGCATTAATCACGCCGCAGGTTACGTTCGCGTCGATCTCGGCGGCTGGTATGCGGTCACCTCGCGAGTCACACCCTATATAGATGTTGAGAATGCCCTCGACCACCGCTACAACGAAGTCGTCGGATACCCGGCAATGCCATTCAATTTTCGCGGAGGCGTCCGCTTTCGAATCGGAGGAGAATAGTCCGCGCCTCGCCAATTCAAATGTGAGGCTACGGTGGACGAGCGGCCCTTCAGGGCCACGAGTTGATGCGCCAAGGGAAAGAGGGATTCTGCCCTGTGCTTAGCTGACCTTCTGTGGTGCGCGTGGAATCGGCATCGCCGCGGCGAGCTTCGCACCAAAATATTGTGTGCGAGCATGCAGCAACTTCTCGATCTCGACCTGCTGTAGGGGTTGCTGCCGTCCAAGCAGATGCGTGACCAGGGCGATCTGCGCGAAATGCTCAACCGTCTCCATCTTCATATAGGCGTGCTCGATGGTATCCCCGTACACCACTACGCCGTGATTCGACATCAGGATAGCGTCATAGTTCGGAACATACGGCTCCAGCGTCTGCGCCAGTTCTGAAGTTCCCGGCGTTCCATACCGCGCCAGCGGGATGCATCCCAGGCCCATGACAACTTCGCACACGAGAGGTTCGGTCAGTGGAATTCCCGCTGCGGCAAATCCTGTAGCCGTCGGTGGATGCGCATGCACAATCGCCTGCACGTCCCGCCGCATGCGATAGATCAGCAGGTGCATGCCGATCTCGCTGGTCACATTGCGATGACCTGACACGCGAGTGCCATCCAGATCGACGATCACCATGTCCGCCGGTTTCATCGCGCCTTTGCTCAGGCACGTCGGAGTCACGAGAATGCGGTCGTCCCTTAGACGAACTGAGAGATTTCCGTCCATGGCCGCCACGAATCCCCGCTCGTGCAGCATCTTTCCGTACCGGACGATTTCTTCCCTATGCTTGCGTTCCGTAGGCATGGATAACCTTTTGGGGGATTTACAAAAAGCAGGCCGCACACTGGCAACCGCATAGTATCAGTACTATTGTGCCCGAAACAATCCAAAATTTTAACGAAAATCGTTTGTTAAAAAACGTGGAAAGGCCCGTCATTGGGCCGAAATCCTTATAATCAGCCTGCGTGCTGGTTTCCGATTTCCATTACGATCTTCCGGATGAACTCATAGCACAGCAGCCCCTACCAGATCGCGCCGCCTCAAAGCTTCTTCACCTCTCCGCCGCGACCGGGCATTTTGAAGACCGCCGGTTCATTGAGTTTCCCGACCTGCTCCGCCCTGATGATCTCGTTGTATTCAATAACACCCGTGTTTTTCCGGCGCGCCTCTATGGCCGCCGCGGTGGAGTCCGATCGCAAGCCTTAAGTCCGCAGAATCCGGCCTCACATGACTTCCTCAGGGGACGCGTCGAAGTTCTGCTTACACGGCAATTGCGCAAAGATCCGAATGAGTGGGAATGCCTGGTGCGGCCGGGTCGCAAGATTGCCGTTGGCGAACAATTGTTCTTTGGGGAGGATGATGAACTCCATGCCGAAGTGATCTCCCGCGGTGCATTCGGCGAGCGCCACATCCGGTTTGCTCCGGGGGATGATTTCTTTGACACGATCGAGAGCATCGGACACATTCCACTCCCCCCTTACATCTCGCGTGAAGATGCCTCCTCCGACCGGGACCGTTATCAGACCATCTACGCCCAAGAGCGCGGATCGGTTGCCGCTCCCACCGCCGGCCTGCACTTCACTCCTGAAATTCTCGCCAAACTAGTCGATCGGGGTATCGAAACTGTAGAAGTCACGCTGCACGTAGGCCTAGGGACGTTTCAGCCAGTGCGAGTTGAGACTGTCGAGGAACACAAGCTGCATTCAGAGTCTTATTCGATCTCGGAAGAAGCAGCGGCAAAAGTGAACCGGGCACTCTCCGAAAAGAGACGCATCGTCGCGATTGGCACCACCACAGTCCGCACGCTGGAATATGCGGCGCAAAAAGGAAGAGGAAATATTCTGGAGGGGTCTGGAGAGGCGGACTTGTTCATCTACCCCGGATTCAAATTTCAGGTAGTCAGTGCCCTTCTGACTAACTTCCATCTCCCACAATCGACGCTGCTCATGTTGGTCTGCGCACTCGGAGGACAAGACCATGTTCTGAATGCCTATCGCCATGCTGTGACCGAGGGCTACCGGTTCTATTCGTACGGAGACTGTATGTTTGTCGAATGAACAAGCAACCGAACTGGCTCCTGTGCCTAAAGTCATGAAATGCGTTCGCAACCTCACCCTTGCCGAACGCAAAACTCCGCGTCACTCACTTACAATGACTCTCCATAGGCTTGTTCCACCTCTCGGATGTACCGCTTGCCGTCTGTGGTCACCACGACCAGACGGTAATAAACGGCATGCTTACGCCAGAACTGGCGCGGGAGCCACGCCTGCATCATCGTCGGCGAGACATACTGCGTTCGTACTTCTTTGTCGTTGTTCGCGTTGTTTCCGAAAGAGAAGTGGACCTTGTCTTGAGGGGAGAAGCTCTCGCCGCGAATGGTGACCTCCTGTTCTTCCGGGCTGTGCTCATCCATCAGCCGGATGGGAAACGGAGATACTGAAATAATTTCCGCGGTCTTTGGTTTCCACCGCCGGAAGTCCGCCTCAGAAAGCCGGCCATCCGGAAGCGGTTTACCGGTGGGACGAAGCTTTACATCGAACGGCCGAGAGAGTTCGAATTTCTCCTCATTTCCCGTGACCCAGAGCCGAAGATTCTCGCCTTCCGGTTGCGCAACCGTATCTTGCTGCGGTTGCGTGCCATCAACATGCGCGCGCAGTTTTGTGGGCGATACGTACTCTGTCTCCAGCCACATCTGCACTCTCTGAAAATCGTTCGCGTCGGGATCGTATCCGGCGAAGACTTTCGAATCTTTCGTGAAGCCATCTCCGCGTAAGACAAGCTTCAGATCGTTCTGGGGAAGATCATCCGGGAGGGTCGAGGGGGAGACGGACTGCAGTACAGGACTCGTGCGGCTGGCTACATGGACGTTGACGCCATACCCGGTGTCGTTCTCG
Organism: Candidatus Eiseniibacteriota bacterium; assembly: GCA_035500795.1. Lineage (GTDB taxonomy): Bacteria > Acidobacteriota > Terriglobia > Terriglobales > Acidobacteriaceae > Sulfotelmatobacter. Next base: position 10,894 of record DATJWZ010000514.1, read on the forward strand.
GTCGTGATGCGAAGGATGCCCGCCTTCTGCAGGCAGTCGCCATCGAGAGTGATCGTGGCATGCCCCAAGTTCAGAACATGTACATGCAGGTTCTCCGGGCCGCATCGCCCACCTCGTGATGCATCCACCTGAAGCTTCGCGCTCGGACCAAGATCCCGACCCATTGCATTAACTGTCAACGACGGGGATCCCTGCGCAGCCCGCATCCAGGTTCCGTAAAGCACCGGCATCGGCGTGAGTTCCTGGCGCGCGCCAACGGTTGCGCCGGTTACGATGCCTCCCGGCTGCGAACTCATGACTGTATTTACGTCGCAAGTGACTGTTTCTCCGTTCGGATCCCAGATCGAGAGCCACAGGTTGTCTTCCGGCTGCTCGTAGTCATTGAGAGTACTCCGGTCCCATTCCCAGTCGATCGCTCCATTCGCCTGAATTGTTACAGCCTTTTTGTCGAGGAGAAGCGGGCGATCTACGATCTCGATCCATGCGGCGCGAACCTGCTCGGGGTGAGGAAGGAAGTAGACGAAGCGCTTGCCGTAATTACTGACATAGAGCTGGGGATCGGCAGGAGCCTGTTGCTGGGTGTCTTGCCCAAAGCCGGCAACACAGGCCACAAGGCAAGCCGTCATTACTAAGTAGCCCCGCATGGCTATCAGGCTATTCTGGGCAACCCACGCTATCGACGTTACCGCCGGGTGTGACTTCAGCGAAAGAACGTTGGGACTGATCGGCTATTGCAGGAATTATGTGCCGGAATGCCGAGCGCTGTAAAAGCAAACGGGCATCCACACGGATGCCCGTTTCAAAAACTCGGCCAAGACTCAGACGAAACCCTACGCGCGCGCGCCCACGGCCGCCGGCTCGCTCGACGAAACGGCCTTCTCTTCGCCGTTCGGTTTCTGTTGCGATTGCGGCTGGCCGCCCTTGCGGATATCGATGCCGCCCTTGAAGAACGCGCCGTCTTCAATCGAGATGCGCGCCGCGACAACGTCGCCGGTCAGCGAACCGTCGCTGCGGATGTCCACGCGGTCGCTGGCGGTAAGATTGCCGCGCACTTTTCCAAGTACCACGATTTCGCGGGCGTTGATGTTGGCCGAGACGACTCCGTTCCGGCCCACCGTGACGCGATTGCCAGAAAGATTAATCGAACCTTCCACACGGCCATCGATGTACAGCGATTCGGAACCGGTCACCTCGCCCTTTATAACGAGCGACTTGCCGATGGTCGCCTGGTCCGCAGTGGTCGTCGTGACCGGTCGTGGAGCCGCTGGGGGCTCGCTGGCCATCACTGGCGCACTGGGGGTAGACGTAGTTGGGCGCTCCGGCTCAGCTGGCCGGCCGGGGGTCTGAGGCTGATTTGTCGGCTTCCACATGGGGTAACAGGGTCCTTTCCTTTGTTGGGATTAGGAGTATTTTGGCCGCACTTTGGTGACCATTCGCGATTGTACTCCTCCGTCTCATTTTGAGTGCTGTGGAAAATCCTTTATTTTCAACGTAAGTAACCGATTTGCCACGCCTTGAAGGGTGCATACCCCCAGGCCTGTTCTTGCCAAGCCGGAGATTTTTCCATCCGAAGGATGTAAGCTTTCCCGGAATTTTTTTCCGACTGTATCCTTTTACAGACTTCCGGCGTTATTCTCTTAGGGAGAAGAATTATCGAAACCCAATGTTGCACCGGCAGTCTAACGAATAAGCTGTCTCCCGGTCCCCAAAAGTTCAAAATTCATCCGCACTGAAGGAGCCGTTCATGTCCGAACCAGCCGTTGCCGCCCCCTCCGCCTCCATTCCACATCCCGAACCCGGCGAATACGCACCCTACTATGAACGCTACATCTCCCTCATCTCCGGAACCGACATTCTCGGCACGCTCGAAGCACAACGTCGTCAAATGCTGATTCTGCTATCCGGACGCGACGAGGCTGACGGAGATTTCCGGTACGCCCCCGACAAGTGGTCGGCGAAAGAAGTCCTCGGACACGTCTGCGACACCGAACGCATCTTCGCCTATCGCATGCTGCGGATTTCGCGCGCCGATCACACCCCAATTGAAGGATTCGAGCAGGATGATTATGTTCGCAACGGTCCATTCGCGAAAATTGCGCTCTCCGAGGTCATCGAAGACTACATCGCAGTTCGCCGAGCCACACTGACGTTGTTACGCAATCTCGATGAAGCAGCTTGGACACGACGCGGCATCGCGAACAAGAATGAAGTGAGCGTCCGCGCGATCGCCTATATCACCGCAGGCCACGAGCTTCATCACCGCCGCATCCTCGAGGAAAAGTACTTCGTGAAGCGCTGAGGCAGATATGGTGTTCTAACAAACGGTGTCATCCTGAGGGCCGCAGCTAAGCGGTCCGAGGAACCTCACATACAATCGACAGCGCCACGAAAACTAAACGAGTGGAATCGAACATCGTTGTTGCAGAGAACCAGCCATACTAGTTGTTGCAGAGAACCAGCCATACTAGAAGATGTGTTCGAATCATGAAGACCCTCTGCAATCCTAAAGACGTAGGCGAGATCCTCTCTCGCTCGCAAGCGCTCACTCCTCAAACACCCCGTCGTTGGGGCAGAATGTCCGCTCACCAGATGTTGTGTCATCTCAATGATGCATTCGGACTCTACATGGGTGCAATCCGTACCGCTCCTCTGGGATTCCCTTATCCCAGCAAGCTATTGAAGTGGGGATGCCTGTGGGTACCGGTCCGGTGGCCGAAGGAATTCCGCACCGTGCCTGAGGTCGACCAGGAGCGAACTGGCACGCGTCCAGTCGAGTTCCAAAAAGATGCGGCCGAATTCAAAATCTTGCTGAATCGCTTCGCAGGGTTGGCAGATGACTTTGTCTGGCCGATTCATCCACTTCTCGGCCAGATGTCACGCACCGAATGGATGCGACTTGCCTATCTGCACACGGACCATCACCTCCGCCAGTTTGGAGTGTAAGCTTTCGGTGTATGACCTCCCCGCAATCTCTCACCGAACTCCTCCGTGGTAAAGGCGCTCACGCCGACCCGCTCGCCTGCATCGAAGATCTTCCCACTCAACTCGCCGAATACCACATCGATGGCTTCCCGCATTCCATCGTGGATATTGTCTTCCACATGAACTACTGGATGAACTACGAACTCAAGCGCATCCGCGGCCAGAAGCCAAAATACCCAGAGCACAACACGGAAAGCTTCCCATCCACACCGCAGAACTGGGATCAACTGAAACGCGACTTCTCGTGGTTCCTATCGGAATTCGCCAAGTTGGCTAAATCCACGGCAGAAGAATTCAATCGCGAGATTGAATCCAGTTCTGCCGCCCTTGAGCAACAGTCCAGCAAGCTGAGTTCTGTCGAAGCAATCCTCTGGCAAATGGTCGCCCACAACAGCTATCACACCGGCCAGATTGTGATGGTCCGGCAAGCGCTCAAAGCCTGGCCGCCAAAATCCGGCGGCGACACCTGGTGATCTGAATTTATCCAACCCTGTTTAATTGGGACGCTTGCGAACGTAACCTGGACGCTTGTGCCACCGTGGAAGAGCTTTAGCGCCGCGTCAAGGATTGTAGAAATAGATCGGGGGCTTTAATCCCTGTGATCCGAATGCCGAAAGTCGGAAGCCTAATACATAATCGTCCGCGTCAAATGATGCGGCCAGCTTGTCGTATGAAAATGGGTCCATAGACGCGCATCGATTTGCGGAATAATGATCTGCTGGTCCGCCGCACGAATCTTATTAATCTCATCCGCCAGCAGCGCCGTCGCGTATAAGCAGTGCGCGCGAATTTCGATCTCCTGCCTGCTATCGCGTGGAATCATCTGATATGTATTGATCGCCTTCTCTAACTCCGGAGAATAGCTCGTCATCCCCATCAGCCGCAGGCCCACCGGCACGATGTAGTCGGCAAATGCAGTCATCTTCTGCGGATCCTCCAGCTTGAACCCGCCTGTCCCATGCAGCCCGGAATAAATCTGCCAATACCCAAGCTGCGTCAGCTTGTAAAACTTGATCTCGTGCCCGTCGTACTGGCTGACATCGTCAAATCGCGGAAACTCCGCGGCCAGCCGCTCCACTAGGCCATTTCCGTTGTCGTAGAGCTTTGGCGAACATGACTTGATGAAGTTGGAGTAGCGTCCGCCGTATTTCGACGCGAGAATTGAGCCTGCCTGATGAAACAACTCTAGCTTCTCATCCAGCATGGGCATCTCGATGTTCCCGGCAAAGATCTTGTCCATATCGGCACGAGTCATCTTTGCCAGAAACTTGCCATCCAGAATGGGAACGCCGTTGTCCATCGCCCGCTTCAAACAAGCGAACATCGCATCCGAATCGGAATGATGCTCTCCGGCATAATCGATCTGAAACTTCACATGCGTCTTGAAATCCGTGAACGCCGTATCGACCGTCGTGCCGACCATGATGAAATCGATCGCCACATCCGGCGTCTTCTCCATGCCAAAAGGCACAGCCAGGTTAGGGAATGGCAATTCTTCATAGGCCATCCATCCCGCAACCTCGCGGATCTTGTCATAATTCGTCCGCACATCTCGCGAGTTCTCGATCACCGGCCGCACGCTCTCGAGTACCGGGCTCCCCTGCGTCCTCGGCCAGGGAACGTTCGAAGAAGCAGTTGAGGGTCTGGGTTCTAAAGAAAATGCGATTGAGTCCGTAGCAACACTCAATGCACCTGCCGTTGAAATGCCTTTCAACACATCCCGCCGCGTCAGATCCATATTGGTTAGTTTTCCAGAAAAACTTTCGCAGCATCTTAGGAGGCGAAAAGTCCTAAGTCAACGCGGAACCGGAAGCCCGAAGCCAATCTGGAAGCCGAATGCCGCCCGCTGGAAGCCGCTACGAGTTATCCTGAAAGCTGATAGCTGACAGCTGAGAGCTCGTAGCTCGCGGCTCGGAGCTCGAAAGACATGCTGTCCGATTCCACCATCCTCAAACATATCGCCCGCCAACCCAAGCGCCAGGCCGGATATAAACAACTCGTGCGCGAACTCGGACTCCACGGCGAAGAGCGCCGCGAACTGAATGACCATCTACATAAGCTGGTAAAGAGCGGACAGCTGATTCCCATTGACACCGACCGCTACCAACTCCCGCAAGCCGCTGCCGACAAGAATCTGATCGCCGGGCGTCTATCTATGCACCGCGATGGCTTCGGCTTCGTCATCCCCGATCCCAAATCTCTGGACGGACCTCTGAAGTCGAAGCTCGCTGGCGACATCTTCATACCTCCGCACCAGGTCGGCAACGCCATGCACGGCGACTCGGTCCTCGTCGATGTCACGAATATCCGTGACGACGGCCGTGCCGAAGGGCGCATTGTTCGCCCTGTAAATCGCGCTCATCCTACGGTAGTCGGCATCTTCCACTACGGCGGCCGCAGAAACTACGTCAAACCGTTTGATAACAAGATCACGCAAGAGATCGTGATTCCAGAAGGCCAAAAATTCCCTGTGTCCCCTGTGGTGAAAGATTTCGAAGACCCACCACAGAGAACAAAGAGGAAGAAGTCACAACATCGCGTCCTGGGCGAGGAAGTCGCCCGTCACGACGACTGGACCAACCTGGAAGGCGTAGTCGTCGACGTCGAGATCACCGACTGGCCCAGCGCCACCCAAAGCCCGCGCGGCAACGTCATCGAGATCCTCGGCCGCGAAGATGACTTCGGCGTCGACGTCGAAATCACCATTCGCAAATTCCACCTGCCGCACCACTTTCCCGCAGCCACGCTTGAAGAGGCGCTGCAGATCTCGCCCACGATCCCGGCCCGCGAACTCCGTCGCCGCCGCGATTTCCGCTCGCTCCCCATCGTCACCATCGACGGAGAAACCGCCCGCGACTTCGACGATGCCGTCCTCGTCCGCATGCTGCCCAACAACAATTTCGAACTGCAGGTTCACATCGCCGACGTCGCCCAATACGTCACTCCCGGCAGCGCGCTCGATCAGGAAGCCCGCCTCCGCGGCACCAGCGTCTACTTCCCCGACCGCGCCGTGCCCATGCTGCCGCTAGAACTCTCCACTGATATCTGCAGTCTGCGCCCGCAAGTCGATCGTCTCGTTCAGTCCTGCATCATGGAACTCGATCACCGCGGCGAGATTGTCGACTACGAACTCTGTGAAAGTGTGATCCGCTCCGCCGAGCGCATGACTTACACCGCCGTCAATGCCGTGCTCGAAGGCGACGAATCGCAGCGCAAACGTTACGCCCCGCTGGTCGGCAACTTCGAGTTGATGCGCGACCTTGCGCAGATTCTCAACCGCAAGCGCGAGCGTCGCGGATCGATCGACTTCGACCTTCCCGAGCCCGTCATCGAATTCGACGAGTTCGGCCTCATGAAGTCCATCGCCCGCTCTGAGCGCAATATCGCCCATCGCCTGATCGAAGAATTCATGCTCGCCGCCAACGAAACCGTCGCGCACCATCTCGAGTCGCATCGCATCGCCAGTCTCTATCGCATCCACGAGAAGCCCGATGCCAAGCGCGTGTACGACTTCGAAACGATCGCCGCCACATTCGGATATTCGCTGGGCGTTGGCGCTCTGCCAATCCACCGCGTCCAGATGAAAGCCGACCGCCGTGCGGCATATGGCACAGGAAAGCGTGTACGCCAAATTGAAGTTCCGCAGGAAGTCCACATCACCCCGCGCATGTACCAAAAGCTTACAGAAAAGATCGCGGGCAAACCGGAAGAGCGAATCCTGAGCTATCTCATGCTCCGCAGCCTGAAGCAAGCGCGTTACTCGGAAGAAAATCTAGGCCACTTCGCCCTCGCCGCCCCAACCTACACACACTTCACCAGCCCCATCCGCCGCTATCCCGATCTGATCGTGCATCGCATCTTGAAAGAAGTCTTTAGAAGTGAAAGTGAACAAGTGGAGCGGGCGCCTCGCCCGCTACTGACCAGGACCACCAATGGGGAAATCTCACACTCTCTAACCAGCACCATGGAAGAGCGGCCCTTCGGGGCCGCGTCGAGCGCGAACAAAGCAGGGGCTTCAGCCCCGGCGCCCGACGCCCCATCCCCCTGGTCCAAACGCCGCGACCACAAATCCCACCGCGAAGACCATTCCCCGCTCTCCGGTCCCATCCCGCTCGAAGAACTCCACGAGATCGCCGAAGAATCCAGCCAATCGGAACGCCGCGCCGACGATGCCGAGCGCGAACTCATGGAATGGAAGAAATCCAAGTTCATGCAAGACCGCATCGGAGAAGACTTCGATGGCCTTATCACCAGCGTCACCAAGTTCGGATTCTTCGTCGAGCTCACCGACCTCTTCGTCGAAGGCCTGGTTCCATTGAACACTCTGATCGACGACCGCTACACTTACCACGAGAACACGCGCGAGATCATCGGACAGCACTCGCGCAAGACGTACCGCATCGGAGACCGTCTCCGCGTGATCGTGGACCGCATCGACCCAGTCGAAAAGAAAATCAACTTCGCAGTGATGGAAGAAGTGCGCGTGAAATCCCAAAAGCGCCGCACGAAAAAATAGCCTCGAATAAAAAGTCGTCCACCGAGCAGCTGTGCAGGCCCCCTAAATGGTTGTCTTTCCGACGACTCGCGCAGCGAGGACGGAGGAATCTGCTGTCCGCTGGCAGCGCCCCGCACCCTGCCCAGTGCGGAATCCAGCCCCGCTTGTTCTATACTCAGACATCCGGCATGAAAGACTTTTTCATCTGCGATTGTGCCCGCCACGAGAATAAGGTCGTCACCTCAACCTTCGTTGTCGTCGCCAAGCAAATCAAGCCCAAGAAAACCGGCGAGCCGTACATCGCACTCACTGTCGGTGATCGCAGCGGACAGCTCGAAGCAAAAATGTGGGACAACGTCGAAGAAGTCCTCGACGCCTTCGAGCAAGACGACTTCATTAAAGTCAAAGGCTTGATCAACAAGTACAAGCAGCGCTTCCAGTTGACCATTCACAAGCTGCGCAAGCTAGGCGAATCAGAAATCGAATTTGCCGACTACCTGCCGAAAACCACAAAGGACATCGACGAACTCTGGCTGACGCTCACCAATTTCGTCGCGGGATTCCAAAACCCCCATCTCAAGGCCTTGGTCCAATCCTTTATGGCCGATCCCGAGATCTCGGCTGCCTATCGCAACGCTCCGGCCGCGAAGACTTTACACCACGCCTACATCGGAGGCCTCCTCGATCACGTCGTCTCTCTTTTCCGCTCCTGCGACCTGATCTGCCGCAACTATCCGCAAATTAATCGCGATCTTCTCCTGACCGGCGCGTTCTTCCACGACATCGGCAAGATCCACGAGCTCACTTACAATCGCTCGTTCTCTTACACGACAAAAGGCCAGCTTCTCGGCCACATGATCATCGAACTCGAAATGCTCCAGGCCAAGCTTGCGAACTTACCCAACTTTCCCGAAGAGCTCAAGACTCTGATCGAACATCTCATCATCAGCCATCACGGTGAATACGAATTCGGGTCCCCCAAGCTTCCGATGTTTCCCGAAGCTCTAATGCTCCACTACATGGATGACCTCGACTCCAAGATGGAAGCCATGCGCGCCCATTTCGAGCGCGAAGCCATGCTTGACGGCCCCTGGACCAGCTACAACGCGTCCCTCGGACGCCCGCTACTGAATTCAGAAAAGTTCATTCATCCACCAAGGCCTGCCGCCGTGCCGGAACCGGTCTCCGAACCAGTGAGCGATCATCACGAATCGCGCAGCGACGTCGCAGAAAAAAGTGTCACCGTGCCAGGATTAGTCTCCAAATAACTATGTGGAGACAATACCGCACCGCTGCCTCGCCTTCTCCCGTGGTTTAACGGAGTGCTGAGTACCGCGTTACTGGTCTCATCAGTCCAATGCCCTTTCGGTTGCTCTCAAAGGCTCCCACCCGTTGTACCTCCTTTTTAATTCCGGTACGATCATTTCACCGCAAAAATATATGGAGGTTCTATGCGCTCGGGTCTAGCCCTATTGTCGCTGTGTGTTTATCTCGCCTTTGCTGTCGCCTGCAATAAGCCACCTTCGGACAACTCCGCCGCAACCGACAATTCCGGCGCGGCTGTTCCCGCAAGTGATCAATCTTCGGGAAGCACTGGCCAAGCATCCGGCAAAGAGGCCGGTGAGCGAAAGGAGCACGCGGAACATCGTGCTGCTGACCACAAAGAAGCGAAGCGTGAGCCCATCGTCGTGCCAGCCGGTACTGCTATCACTGTCAGCTTGAGCTCCCCGCTAGGTTCGAAAACCAGCAAGCCCGGAGATACATTTAGCGGCAGCGTCTCGCAGCCGGTCAGTGTTGGCGGCGCTATTGCGATTCCGCAAGGTGCCAACGTCAGCGGAACGGTGACCGATGCGAAGCCTTTGGGGAAACTCGCGGGTGGCGCCGTCCTGTCGGTCCGTCTTGACTCCGTGGAAATCAAAGGCGTCAATCTTCCGGTGCAGGCTAGCACCAAGAGCTTCAATCAAAAAGGTAAGGGGAAGCGCACTGCTGTCATGGCAGGCGGCGGCGCAGCTCTCGGCGGAATCATCGGCGCGCTCGCCGGCGGCGGCAAAGGCGCCGCAATCGGCGCGGCTGCAGGAGCGGGCGCAGGCACAGGCGGCGCAGCATTCACGGGAAACAAAGATATCGTGCTGCCAGCCGAATCCAACGTCACCTTCGAACTCTCACAACCACTCGAAATCAAGCAGTAATCGCGATTCTAACCATTGATGGGTGCCCCACTTCTGGCGGAAGTTGCCAGAAGTGGGGATTTTGATTTTGACGGAAATTCATCTGAAATAATCTCGCTATGCTCGACTTTACCCGTTTCGAAATCCTCACCTTCGATTGTTACGGCACTCTCATCGATTGGGAAACCGGAATTCTTGCCACTCTGCATCGCATCCTCTCGGCGCACTCCACACAGATTGATGACGGCACTCTGTTAAAGCTCTACGGAGACTTCGAGCAGCGTTCCGAGTCCGGTCCATTCATGTCATATCGCGACGTCCTCTCCTCTGTCGTGCGCCAGCTCGGAGACGAATTGGGTTTCACCCCAACCGCCGTCGAAATCCGTTCGCTTCCCGACTCCCTCGCCGACTGGAAACCTTGGCCCGATACAGTCGACGCTCTCCATCGGCTCAAGGCTCGTTCCCGTCTCGCGATTATTTCCAATGTAGACGATGATCTCTTCGCTTCTACACGCCCCAAACTCGAAGTCGACTTCGACGAGGTGATCACGGCGCAGCAGGCCCAGGCATACAAACCTTCTCTGAAACTCTTTGAACTGGCTCTCACACGAATCAATGCTCCGGCTCACCGCGTTCTTCACGTCGGTCAAAGCATCTATCACGATGTGGTTCCCGCGCAGTCGCTGGGACTGGCAACGGTCTGGGTCAATCGCCCATCCGCACGACCAGGAGTTGGAGCGGTCAAAGCCGCCGAAGCCACGCCAGACCTGACGGTCACAAGCCTCACCGAATTAGCAGAGGCCGCAACCAGAGACTGACTGTCTACGGGTAAGAAACTGACGACCGAATAAACGGGCGGGGCATGCTGGCACAGTCGCGAAGCGGCGGAAGAGATTGCTGCGACGTAATCGAGGAATCTGATTCTTAATTCTGTCAGTCGTCCGATGTGGCGCAGGGGGAACTCAAACAAATGGGGTTTTCGCCCTCGTCTAGAAATTCACTGGAACCTTCACCATCTTCTTCTGAATCGCCCACATCACCAATTCGGCCTTATTATGAATGCCCAATTTGCGCATGAGATTGAATTTGTGCGCGTCCACCGTCTTGATGCTCAATCCCAAAACTCCCGCAACCGAGCGCACCGTCCTGCCCTCGGCCAGCAGCTTCAGGACCTCGCGCTCCCGCGCCGTCAAGATCCGATTCCGCGGAATAAACTCCCGCACTGAATTCTCGCTGCTTCGTGGTACCGGCTGCAGATTTCTGCCCGCGGCTGCACGCACCATCCGCACCAGTTCTTCCGCGGACGTATCGCGCACCGCGCAATAACCTGCATCCGCCCCTTGCGGGACTTCTTTCTCTGTCGTGCTCAGAAATACCACCTTACTCGACGGAGAGTCCTGCAGAATCATCTGCTCGGCACCGAGCGCCGAGTCAAACAAATGCCAGTCGACGATCGCCACTTCTGGCCGGTGTTCTAAAATGCTCCGCAGCGCCTCAGCCGCATTTCCCGCTTCGGCGACTACGGTCATATCCGGCTGATCTTCCAAAAGACGCCGCAGGCCTTGCCGCAGCCAGACCATGTCATGCGCCAGCGTGCACCGGATCGTTGCGTCTTCATTCATCTGTGCGTGGGGGCACACAGGCGCTCCTTTACTTAGCCAGAGAAAATTTAGAGTGGCGAAGGCGGCTGAACCGCGAAGAACAGTTCATGTATTGTATCCCCCCGCAGCGATTCGGTTGCTGACAAAATTCCTGGTATCCAGGTTTTGTCATTCCGACGAGTCGCGCAGCGACGATGGAGGAATCTGCCCTCCTGTCCTGCATCACGGCAAGTTTTACGGCTCTATCAGGTACAATCAAAAATTTATGCTGCGCTACTTCACTGCCGGAGAATCGCACGGAGAGGCCCTCGTCGCCTTCCTATCCGGCATTCCCGCTGGACTGAAAGTCGACCAGCTATTCCTCGACCGCGAACTCTGGCGCCGCCAGCAAGGCTACGGTCGCGGCGGCCGCATGAAGATCGAGACCGACACCGCCCACATCCTTTCAGGTGTCCGGCACGGCATCACAATCGGCTCTCCCATCTCCGTTGAAATCGCCAATCGCGACTGGAAAAACTGGCAGGAATCTCTTCCCACGGGCGAAGGCGATCCCGCGAAACACAAGAGCGTGAAGTCTCCCCGCCCCGGCCACGCCGATCTAGCCGGCGCTCTGAAATACAATTTCCCCGAAGCCCGCTATATTCTCGAGCGCGCCTCCGCCCGCGAATCCGCCGCCCGCGTCGCCATCGGCGCAATCGCAAAGCAATTCCTGTGCACACTGGGAATCGAAGTTCTAAGTCACGTCGTGACGACCGGCAACGTGAGCGTCCCCCATCAAGTTCCGTGGGAGAAAATTCGCCAGCTTCACCATCGCACTGAAATTCTTCTTGCCTGCGCCGACCCCGAAATCGAGCAGCTCATGAAAGAAGAAGTCGACAAGGTCCTCAAAACTGGAGACACTGTCGGCGGCGTTTTCGAAGTCGTTGCGCACAATGTCCCACCGGGCCTCGGCACTTATGCCCAATGGGACGAGCGCCTCGACGCCCTCCTCGCCTCGGCAGTCATGTCCCTCCAGGCCGTCAAAGCGGTAGAGATCGGCTCGGGCGTCGCCGCCGCCTTCATCCCAGGCTCGCAGGTTCATGACGAGATCGGCTACGCTGCGACTTCAGGCTTCACTGCATTTTCCCGCACCCACAATAATGCCGGCGGTATCGAAGGCGGCATCTCTAACGGAGAAGAAATTCGCGTTCGCGGATATCTGAAGCCAATATCGACATTGCGCCGCCCGTTGCAATCCGTGGATTTTGAAACACGCGAAACCGTAAAGGCAGCCTACGAGCGTTCAGACGTCTGCGTCGTTCCAGCTGCCGGCGTCGCCGCCGAGGCGATGGTCGCTCTCACGCTCGCCCGTTGTGCGCTCGATAAGTTTGGCGGTGATTCCATGACGGAAACCCTGCGCAACTTTCAGGGATACTGTCAGCAACTGAAGAACTACTGATGATTTACCCGATCGTAAAATTCGGCAATCCAGTCCTCGAGAAGCCCGCGGAAACGGTAACCGTCTTCGACGACGAACTCCAGAAGCTTCTCGACGACATGTTTGAATCGATGTACGAAGCTCACGGCGTCGGCCTCGCCGCACCGCAAATCGGCATCTCGCGCCGCATTGCCGTCATCGACGTCACTTTCAAGGAGGATCCGAACGCCAAACTCGTCCTCATTAATCCCGAGATCATTCACAAAGAAGGCAAACACACACAAAGTGAAGGGTGCCTCAGCATTCCCGATTTTCGCGAAAACGTAACGCGCCCCAACAAAGTCACGGTCCGCGCCCAGGACGCAAAAGGAAATTGGTTCGAGAAAACAGGCGAAGAACTGCTGGCCCGCGCCTTCCTTCATGAAACCGACCACCTCAACGGCAAGCTCTACATCAGCCATCTAAGCGGCCTGAAGCGCGACCTCATGAAACGCAAAATCAAAAAGCTGATCAAAGCCGGAGAATGGTAGAAATTTTGTAATTGGGTAATTTGGTAATTTTGTGATCTAACCAGTCCGTGGAAGAGCGGCCCGAGGGCCGCGTTAAATGCGATAAGAACAGGGCTTTTAGCCCCTGTGGTCGTTTCAATTACTCAATTACAAAATTACCCAATTACAAAATGCCTCTTGACTTGATTTTCTGCGGCACTCCCCGCTTCGCCGTCCCGACTCTCGAAAAACTCTTCGCCGCGCGTCATCGTATCCATCTTGTGGTGACCCAACCCGATCGCCCCAAAGGACGCGGCCTCGAACTCGTCCCATCACCCGTCAAAGACTCCGCGTTAATACTCAGTCTCCCAATCACCCAACCTGATCGTATTAAGAAAAACGACGAATTTCGCGCCCAACTCACCTCGATCAAGCCCGACGCCATCATCGTCGTCGGCTATGGACGCATCATCCCCCAATGGATGCTCGACTTGCCGCCTCTCGGCAACATCAACCTTCACGCCTCCTTACTCCCGAAATATCGCGGCGCAGCTCCGATTCAGTGGGCGATCGCGAACGGAGAAGCGATCACCGGCAACACAACCATGCGCATCGACGCCGGCCTCGACACCGGAGACATCCTCCTCCAGCAGAAACTCGCCATCGCCCCTGACGACACCGCCGAAACGCTAGCGCCACGTCTCGCCGCACAAGGCGCAGACCTCATGATCGACACTCTCAGCGGACTTCAGGCAGGAACAATCGAACCGCGCGAGCAAGATAATTCGCAATCCTCACTCGCGCCGATCCTGAAGAAAGAAGACGGCCAAGTCGATTTCTCGCGCCCTGCGACAGAAATTTACAATCGCCTCCGCGGATTTCAACCCTGGCCCGGCGCCTACACAAAATTCCGTGGCAAAAATCTTCAACTCCACAAAATTCAACCAATCACCACATCAATCCCCCCGGCCGAGATTCGCATTGAACACCACCGCCCTCTCGTCGGCTGCGGACACAACACTTCTCTAGAGTTGTTGGAACTCCAACTAGAAGGAAAAAAGAGAACGAGTGGCAAAGAATTCCTCCAGGGCTACCACGCAAAACCGGGCGAAAAGCTAGGCATGTAGGCAAGATATGTAGGGACAGCCGCCTCGGCTGTCCGGCGAACCGAACTCGCCTCAAAGACCGCACTGACCGCCGTTAGTGCTGTGGAAGAGCGGCCCTTCAGGGCCGCGTTAAGCGTCCGCGGCGTGATTGGGGCTTTAGCCCCTTTGTGCAATATCCAAGAAGTGTCATGTTGAGCGCAGCGATGAGGGGGAGCGAAGCGATCCTCATTGCGGAGTCGAAACATCCCTACCCGACCGACGCCCCGTCCATCGTCCGCAGAACACGACGTACAATGCACCAAGAATGCCCGTCTCCCCCGCTCGCGCCGCAGCCTTCGATATCCTGCTCCGAGTCGAGCGCGAATCGTCCTACGCCAATGAACTTCTTCACTCGAGCACCTTTAAGAATCTCTCCAGCCAAGACCACGCCCTCACCACCGAACTGGTAATGGGAGTCCTCCGCTGGCGCTCCCGCCTCGACGATGAAATCGCGCAAAGCTCCTCTCAACCGCTCAAGAAACTCGATCTCGAGATCCTGATCGCAATGCGCCTCGCCGTCTACCAGTTTCGTAATCTCACGCGAATCCCACAACGAGCCGCACTCCACGAAAGCGTCGAACTCGTCAAGCGCGCCAGAAAAAAATCCGCAGCCCCATTCGTAAATGCTGTCCTCCGAAATCTGAGTGCGACCCCAACCGCCGAAAGCGGTCCGCTGTGTTCCTCTGTGATCCCTGTGGTGAAAGGTTTTTCGATCCAGCAGATCGCAACTTCCTATGCCCATCCAGCATGGCTGGTTGGAAGATGGACAGATGAATACGGAGCCGACTCGGCACCAAAGATCTGCGCTCACAACCAATCCATCCCAATAACTACAATCCGACTACGAACCTTGGAAGTAGAAGGAGAACTAGCAAAAAGGGGAATCCAACTCCAACCAGGTTCTCTGCTCCGCGACGCCCGCCGCATCGTTTCGGGCGACATCACGCAAACCGGAGCCTTCCGCAATGACGAAGTTGTCATTCAAGACGAAGCCTCGCAACTAGTCGCCGCTCTGGTAGGTCGGCCCGAGAAAAGCAAAGCACGCATCCTCGATTGCTGCGCAGCTCCCGGTGGCAAAACTCTCGCGATCGCGGATGCAAACCCAAACTCCGAAATCACAGCCGTAGAAGTCCATCCCCACCGCGCTCGCCTCATGCAGAAGCTCTGGGGCGCGAGCGCAGGAAAAATCAAAACGGTAGTGGCCGACGCCCGCACTCTCCCTGATTCCGACCCTTACGACCGCATCCTCGCCGATGTCCCCTGCTCCGGCACCGGCACGCTCGCCCGCAATCCCGAAATCAAGTGGCGTCTCAAACCGGAAGACTTGCCCGACCTCCACGATCGTCAGCTCGCAATCCTCAGTTCCGCCCTGAAACATCTCGCTCCAGGAGGACGCTTGATCTACTCCACTTGTTCGCTGGAAAAAGAAGAAAACGAAGATGTGATCGCCCAGATTCTATCCGAAGATAATTCCGTGACCTTACTCAATTGCGCAGATGAGCTAAACCATCTTAAAGGAGATGGCCAACTCGTCTATCCCGATCCCGAATCCCTAACCCGCGGCCACTACCTTCGCACGATCCCGGGCCTACACCCCTGCGACGGCTTCTTCGCCGCAATCCTCGAAAAGAGACTATAGGAAATCAGCTCTGTCATTCCGAGCGAAGCTGTGATGAAGCAAAACGGAGTCACAGCGCAGTCGACAAATCCCTACCCCGGCAACGGTCTCGTCGGACGATGTTGCTTTGACCGCGACGCTCCAACCACCGCAAATCCGCAACCAACAATCCTCTGCATCGCGCTACGATCCTTGCATGATCGCTGCTTGCTACAAGCCGAATATGAGATTTATGTAGCTGGCCATCACGGAGGCTCAGCGTTCCCGTGACGGTCGAGATTACGCCATCCGCGCGGGTTTCTGCGTGACGAATTCCAAGAAGCTATTCGGGTCTAAGCTAAATAGGATCGACGAGTGTTATCGGGTGTAACGCCAGTTGACGCGGGCTGCACCCGAAGGAAGGAAGCACGTCTTCTACCGTGACCAGGATCACAGACAGTGCTGGCTTTCTGAGCGTAAAAACCCACATTAGCCTCCCCGAACGAGCACGACTCCAATTCTGTGGGAGTGTACCCACCCGCCGAGGCATCCTGGGCATTCAAAGCGCGTATGCAAAAGCCGCGCTCTATTCTCGTTCTCCTTCTCCTCACAGTGTTCGGTGTCTCTCTAGCTTTTCCGGCGGAAGATTTGCCTGAGACCGTATACGACGAGTCTGAGTCTCTGCCTTGCGATATGACACTGCGATTCTCCGGTGACCTGGTGCAGGAATCTGCACGGCCCCTTCAGGCTGTTCTGATGGCTCCGATTGATTTGTTTCCCGCGTCCAAACAAGCTTTGGTCCAGGCAGTGTGTAGAGCACCAGCAATGCATCCCCTCTCCGACTTGGCCCTCATTCTCGATCAAACATTTCGCTGTTAAGAACTCGCAACCTACATTCTCTCGCCCTGCGATGAGCACCTCCTGCCACGAGATGCAGCACGCCTGAGGCGAGCGGGACATCAACACTTCTTTTCATTAACAGTCCAACACGTGGTCTATTCCGGGAGGTTAAATCATGAAGCGTATCTCTTTCCTTGCTTGGCTTCTATGTGCTTGCTTCGTTTCGACGGTGTGGGCGCAACAATCGGCCTCACACACGAAAAGTCATCCTTGGCGGCACAATGCCGCGAACCGGATGTCGCCAGCAGCCGGCATTCGCAATCCGTACACCGTGCGGTCGAATGCTTCACAAAACAAGGTCTGGGAACTCGGGGCGTACCCAGGAGGAACTTGGGCTTCCATGGGAGACGTCAACGATTTTGGAATGGCAGTGGCCCAAGGCGATCTGCCCGACGGCTCTACCCACAACCTCGCTGTCCCCCTGTTTGGCACCCACGCGGGAGAGTGGATTGACCTCGGCACGCTAGGTGGAACGGAAAGCGGTTGGGACGAAGGCCTCATTACGATCTCGGACACAGGCTTGATCGTTGGGCATTCTGCCAGTACCGACCAGAACCGTCCCCACGCGATTGCATGGACAGCAATGTCCGGCATCGTGGACTTGGGCACTCTCGCCGATGTCGGCTACCCAAAGTACAACTCGAGTTATGCGGCAGGAGTGAACAAGGGGGGATCCCTGATCGTCGGTTGGAGTGGAATCGAGCAAAGCTGCCTGGGCTGTGCTCCGACACTTCCCGTGGTCTGGACACCGATTGTCGCGTGGAAGAACGGACAACCGGTCACGAAATGGAAAATGCACAAACTCGACACCGCCGGGTTTGCTGTGATCACGAAGTGGTATGCGTGGGCGGTAAATGACTTTGGTCAGATCGTTGGAGAAGGCAGCGGCGACAACGGTGAATTTGTCGGCGTGGTCTGGACCCCCCTCCGGAATGGGAAATGGAAGATCATGAAGCTTCCCGCTGTCGCCATTTACCCGAACTCAGAGCCATTCAATATTAATGACCGCGGGGAAATCTCGGGCGACATCGAACCAGCCGATTTTAGTGTTTGGATTCCCGCCTATTGGAAGCCGCTTGATCTTTTTAGGACGACCTACAGCAATCCGGTTGTCCTGCCTATGCCACAGGGTGGTTTCGAGAACTGCTACACCGATGGTATCAACGAACTCGGTGACCTGACAGGCGAGTGCTGGGCCAACGACTACAGCGTGGAGCAGGCCATTCGCTGGACCACGAAGGACACTGCTTTCTCGCAGGTTCTCGGTTTCCCCGGCGATTGGAGCTGGTCTTTCAGGATAAACAACAACGGGATTGCAGTAGTCACATACGGCGGCGGCGACAAATGCCTAGCCGAAACCTACGCCTCATGCGGAGGTGCCATACAGTTCCACTGAACTCGCGTGTCGCACGGACAAGCCGCTCGATGTTCGGGCGGCTTTCTTTTGCACGCTGCAGAAGGCGCCCTACGATAACTGTCGTTAGCTGGCCGTTGGCCCTCATCACCAGCCCTACAGCACTTCCAAACCCAAGCCAGACTTCCTACCTAACCTGGAAACTCACGCTGGCCCCGGCCACAACTTTCTGCCCCGCCACCGGCGTCTGCAGAACGATAATGCTAGCCGGCGACGGCTGCACCGGAGGCCCCGGATTCGGCCCCCCGTCCTGATCGCTAGCCTCAATGATTGGCACCACACTCACGTTCCCCAACTTGAATCCCGAATCCTGCAAGGTCCGGCTCACCGTTCCCAACGGCTGCCCGACAAAACTCGGCATCACGAACGCCTGAGGATCTGCCGCCGCCGTCACCAGCAAGCTGATCTTCGGCGCAACCAACTCCGTCGCATTCGCCAGAGGACTCTGCGCCATCACCTGGTCCGCCGGAATCCCCTGCGTCTCAACTTCTGCAATCGACGAAACGTCCAGCCCGCGCCTTCTTATATTCAATTCCGCCGCGTGCTCGCTCTCGCCCGTGACGTCAGGAATCGTCACGCGTGTCGGTCCCAAACTCTGCGCCACCCGCACCTGCCATCCGCGTCGCACCTTCGTCCCCGGCGCCGGCAGCTGTGACATGATCCTTCCCTCGGGAACCTGCTGACTGTAAAACTGCCGCTCAATCGACATCTGCAGGCCCAATCCTCCGATACTTTTCTCGGCATCTGCCGGAGTGAGCCCTACAAGCGAAGGCACCGCGACTTCCTGCCCGTGAATCGCGAACCGCATTGCAGTCAGTCCGGAGATCATCGCCACGATCACCAGCACCAGCGCCAAAATCGCAAATCGAAAAAACGTTCTCATCCCGTAACCTGGATTATATTCCGCGTGTCAGTCACACCATAGAGCACATGTTTAAACCACAGCGCACTCGCCACAGTGCACTTGTCATTCCGACCAGTCGAGCCGCGACGATGGAGGAATCTGCTGTCTCTCCAGCTTCTCGTTCGTCTGCAGTGAGGCATCAGCCGAAAGCTATGGGTGCCCACTTCTCGCGCGCCCTTTGCGCGAGAAGTGGGGATTTTTCGCCACCAAAATTCCCTTGCAATCCAACAACATACCCCGCGTTCTATCCCCGGAGGCCCGCCATGCCCACTGTCTTGGAGTATCATATAAAGGTGCGACGGGTGTTCTCGCCTGCGGTTGCTCTTATCTCTCTTGCGGGCGTACTTGTGTTTCTATCGCCATCTTCCGTCGCCCAGATCAACGCTCCACCTTCTTCTGTAACATCGCCCGGCTTTGGCGGGCGTCCCGTCAATGGCACAGCTTCGAGCGTCACTTCAGTCGGTCCTCGCGGATACATTCCCAAGACCTCCGTCCCGCGCGCTCCGATTAACGACGGTCATCAGCAGCACCACCATCGCAACGGGAACTATACGGGGCCGTATTGGTACGCCGTCCCCTACGCCGTTGACCCAAATGCCTACGCGGACGCGCCCGAAGAGCCCAATCCCAATGACGAAGTCGACTATCAGGGTGGACCGACCGTCTTCGATCGTCGCGGATCCGGTGCTCGCTCCTATATCCCGCCAGTCGAAGATGTGCCGCCGCCCCACTCTGACGCGCCCAGCGATCAAACTGTTTCCGCCGCCGATCCGGCGCCATCGACCATGCTGATCTTCAAAGATGGCCACAAGCTCGAAATCGGCAATTACGCGATCATCGGCTCGACGCTCTTCGATCTCACGCCCGGCCACCCGCGCCGCGTTCCGCTCTCCGATCTCAACCTGGACGCGACCAAGAAGGAAAACGACGATCGTGGAATCGTCTTCGAGGTCCCAGCGTCACTCGGCAGCTAGAACTATGACCCGCATGAGACGCATTCTCGTGCCCGCTCTTCTGTTGATGCTGGTCCCGTTCGCGACCGCGCAGCACGTCGGTCCTGCGCACTTCGGCGGAGCGACTTCCTTCCACGGTGGACATTTCGGTCCCAGAGGTTTCCAACGAGGATATTTTCCGCTCGGACTTTCCAACGGTTTCTACGACGACTATCTCTCTGACGCCGGATATCCGGTCCCGGCCCAGCCACAAGTGATCGTCCTGCAACCGCCGCAAACCGCGCCTGTCACCGAACCGGCCCCCGCTCCCGCGCAGCCTCTGATGATCGAACTGCAAGGCGACCGCTACGTACAGATCAGCGGAGAGCAATCGTCGCACTCTGAAATGATCGATTCCCCATCTCCGGCAAAACTCGTGACGCGTTCAAACCATCCGGCTATCAGCGACTCAAGTACGCCCGCCGTTCTAATTTTCCGTGACGGTCATCGGGAAGAAGTTTCTGCTTATACCATTGCTGGCAGCACGCTCTACGCCAGTTCCAACTACGCCACAACGGGATCCTGGAATCAGAAGATCGAACTCTCAGCCTTGAACGTTCCCGAAACCATCGCCGCCAACAGCGATCACCCGCATCCCTTCCGAATCCCCTCCGCCGCAAACGAAGTCATAGTAGGCCCATAACTTTCGATAAGCGAACGGAAACGTAACCCAAGCCCTGTGTAACCCTGTGTTCCCCGTGGTGAAAGGTTTTCTCCTTTCGCCAAAAGGCGGGATTCCGCAAGCCCAGCTTATGCGGCCGCCGCAAACATCGCTTCCGAAGCCCTCGCCCTTCTCTCCCGCAACCGCAAAATAGGCTTCTCGACACAGTAATACGACGCGCTAGCCGCACCCACCGCCGCAATTACTCCATACCAAGGCCTTCCGTGTGTCCCGAACACAAACAGCTGCTGCCACAAATACAGGCTATAGCTGATCTGCCCAAGCCACACCATCGCACGCAAATTCAGCAATGAGTAGTGCATCCGCACCACATGCAGAATTAATCCTGCAATCGACAAATGCATCAACGGCCACAATACAAACAGCAATACCGGATCGCTGTGGAATCCGCGCAGCCCCCAATAAGTCGGGACCGAGGCAACAATCAAACCCATTGCGACCACCCACGCCCCGCTGATCCGCGGAACGCATTTCGCCACCATCGCCAGCAAGCATCCCACCGCAATCACGTCCGCCACTGCCGGAAATGTTTCATCCGCCTGCCCGCGTAATCCCGCTAGATGGCACGCCACGCGGTACACCGGAGCAAACGCCACAACGCCCACAAGAATCTTCGTGCGATGTCGATACCACTTCTTCAGCACACCCGGCCAAAGCAGATAAAACTGCTCCTCCACGCTGAGCGACCACAAGTGCCCCAGATACCACGGATGCGTGAAATCAAAGTTCGCCACATAAAACACCGCCGCCGCCATGTGATACCACCGCAACTCTCGCCAGAACAAAACAAATGCGATGGCCATGAACACCATCGCCGCCGGCAAAATCCGGTACGCCCGCCGCACGTAAAAATCGCGAACGCAAATCGATCCCCTCTTCTCCAGCTCCCTGAGAAGCAGCGTCGTAATCAGATATCCCGAGATGACAAAGAAAATCCGCACTCCCAGATTCGCAAAAGCCCCCGCAACATTGGAGTGAAACCGCAGCTCCGCCCAATGTCCAACCACCACCAGCGCAATCGACACCGCTCGCATCCCATCCAGCGACGGAATCCGCTTCATAGCCGCGCAGCTTAACAAGAACAGGCGCAAGACTCTGTGACATCAATCAGAATTGCGCAGATTTTCTAGAGGTTTTCCCGATACGGGATAGACAAACTTCTAATTGCGATTCAGATTGACAAAATGTATCGCTACCGTGCCATTGCAGCGCTGCCCGCGTTTTGTCATCCCGAGCGCAGTCGAAGGATCCCTATGACCTCACCCGCTCTCGCGGTCTGAAGAGGAGTTCTCACCACAAAGCTTCGTAATTTGGGTGCCCCATTTCTCGCGCGCCTTTTGCGCGAGAAGTGGGGATTCTCGAGAATCATGTACGACACTATTCACTGGTTCACATGCCGTGCCGTATCCTTTTTCGTGTTATAATTGGAACAGTTCTCAGGGCTCATAAGCTCCTGTAAATGCACCAGTTACGCCAAATCAACAAGGCACAAAATTGCACCCCGCCGCGTAGAGTTTTAGCTAGAAGCTAGCGGCTAGAAGCTAGAAGCTCACTATGCCTGAAGATCAAAACCCCGAACTCCCATTAACTCCGCCGCCTGGTGGCGGCGATGGCCAAGGCGCGCTGAACATTCAACCCGTCAACATTGAAGAAGAGATGCGCCGCTCGTATCTCGACTATTCGATGTCGGTGATCATCGGCCGCGCCCTCCCCGACGTCCGCGACGGCCTAAAACCCGTCCACCGCCGCATCCTCTACACGCTGCAGCAGATGGGGTTGTATCCGAATCGGGCTACGCGCAAATGCGCACGCATCGTCGGAGACGTGATGGGCAAGTATCACCCGCACGGCAACCTCGCGGTGTATGACGCTCTCGTGCGGTTGGCGCAGGACTGGTCGTTGCGTTATCCGCTGATCTTTGGTCAGGGAAATTTTGGGTCCGTCGATGGAGATCCTCCGGCAGCCGACCGTTACACCGAAGCGAAGCTCGCGCAGGTTTCCACGCCGCTTCTCGAAGATCTGGACAAAGAAACTGTCGACTTCCACGACAACTACGACGGCAGCGAAGTCGAGCCTGACGTTCTGCCCGCGCGCATTCCGAATCTGCTGATCAACGGCTCCGACGGAATTGCGGTCGGCATGGCGACGAAAATTCCTCCTCACAATCTGACGGAGATCGTCGACGCGACCATCACGCTGGTCAACAATCCGAACGCGCAGCTCGCAGAAATTTTGAAGTTCGTGCAGGGCCCGGACTTCCCGACCGCCGGCATCATTCACGGCCGCTCGGGAATTTTCGAGGCCTACCGCACCGGCCGCGGACGCTTCATGATGCGGGCCAGTGCTGCGATCGAGAACATCACCAAAGATCGGCAGGCGATCATCGTCACCGAAATTCCGTATCAGGTGAACAAGGCGAACCTGATCAAGCGCATCGCCGCGCTGGTCAACGACAAAGAGATTGAAGACATCTCTGACGTGCGCGACGAATCCGATCGCGACGGCATGCGCATCGTCGTCGAACTGAAGCGAGGCGCTGAGGCCCAGATCGTCCTCAACCAGCTCTTCAAGCACACGGAAATGCAGCAGGGTTTCTCGATGATCCTGCTCGCGGTGGTCAACGGACAGCCGCGTGAAATGGGGCTGATCCAGGCCATCAAGTACTTCATCGAGCATCGTGTCGACGTTGTCCGCCGCCGCACCGCTTACCTGCTCGCCAAGGCGAAAGACCGCGAACACATCCTCGAGGGATATCTCAAGGCTCTCGATCATCTCGACAACGTCATCACGATCATTCGCGGTAGCGCGAACCGCGCCGACGCTCGCGAGAACTTGGTGCAATACTTCGGCGGCAAGAAGATCGACATCAATACCACTGGCCGCGCGCCCAAGGTCGATCCCGAAAAGCCGTTCACCTCAAAGCAGGCCGATGCCATCCTCGAACTGCAACTGCATCGCCTGACCAAGCTTTCGATTGACGAAATTTCGAACGAGTTAAAGGAAGTGCGCGACAACATCGCCGAGTACGAATCCATCCTCGGCTCCGAAGCGAAGCTGCGCAAAGTCATCATCAAAGAGCTGGAAGAAGTGAAGAAGCTCTACGGTGATGCCCGGCGCACGCGCATTGAAGACGAAGCGGCAGAGATCGTCCTCGAAGACCTGATCGCCGACGAGCAGGTCGCCGTCACGGTCAGCCACTCCGGCTATCTGAAGCGAACGCCGATCTCCACCTACCGCATGCAGCGCCGCGGAGGCACGGGCCGCACCGGGATGAAGACGCGCGACGAGGATTTCGTCGAGCACCTCTTCATCGTCTCAACGCACGCTTACCTCCTGATCTTCACCAACACCGGTCGCGTGTACTGGCTGAAGGTTTACGAAATTCCCGACGTCAGCGCCGCCGGAAAGGGTAAGCACATTGGGAACCTTGTCGGGCTGCAACCCGGCGAAACGCTGAAGACGGTCGTCGCCGTGCGTAACCTCGAAGAAGAGAACAAGTACGTCTTCTTCGCGACGCGCAACGGCCTGGTGAAGAAGTCCGAGGTGCGCGAGTTCATGCACGTGCGCTCGAACGGCATCATGGCGATCGGCATCGAGCAAGGCGACGAACTGGTGGCCGCGCGAATCACCGACGGGCAGCAGATCGTCTTCCTCGCGAGCCACGAAGGCATGGCCGTGCGCTTCGACGAAAGCCACGTCCGCCCGATGGGCCGCGCTGCCTACGGCGTCTGGGGCATCGACCTGGAAAAGGGCGACTACGTCATCGGCATGGCGACCACGCTCAAGCCGGGCGCGCCAGCCCCAGCGAAAGAAAAAGTCGAGGGAGAACCGGAAGCCATCGACGTAGCTGTCAAGGGCGACCTGATCCTGAGCGTCACCGAAAACGG
>DATJWZ010000515.1:0-12097 GCA_035500795.1 Candidatus Eiseniibacteriota bacterium
TCTTCTTCGTTCTCCTCAACCAGCGCTTTGCTATAGACCCTTGCCTGCCCTCCATCGAAATCTTTCGATCTCAACAGTGACTCGGTTTGAGCCCCGGACGCCGCACCAACCGGAAAAACTTAAGAAGCTGTCAAAGAACGAATATGTTTTCACTCCTTCTATTTTTTCCGTCAACGAAAATCACGCCTTTGTAACTACATCTGTTTTCAATCGAGTGCACGCCATCCACAGGCTAATGCCAAAAAATTGTGCAAACAGAAATTCATTTCAGACGTTTTTGCTTGGTGAGAGTAGAAAAAACTATGCGGTTCCGCGGCGAGGACTATCCAGTACTTCCCGCACTTTGCTCAAAAGCGCCCGCGGATGAAACGGTTTCTCGATAAAGTTGGTGCCGGCATCGACTACTCCATGGTGCATGATGAAGTTCGTCGCGTATCCGGACATATAGAGAACCTTAATCTCGGGCCGTGCTTTCTGCACGTGTTTGGCCAAAGAAGGACCATCCATCCCGGGCATGATCACATCGGTGAGTAGGAGATGGAGTGGAGAATTATGCTGTTGGCACAGCTTGATCGCCTCAGCCGGATTGCCGACATCCAAGACAGTGAAGCCGTTCTTCACCAATGCAAGTCTGATGAGATCGCGCAGCGCCGGTTCATCTTCGACAAGCAGAACGGTTTCCGCTCCTGCAACAATGGTGTGCTGCGAGAATTCACTCGCCACCGCTGCCGGCTCTTCCACTCTCGGAAGATAGACCTTGAAGGTACTTCCTCGTTCAGGTTGAGAGTAAACCCAGACGCTGCCTCCGCTTTGTTTGACTATGCCATAAACCGTGGATAGTCCAAGCCCGGTTCCCCGACCCACCTCCTTAGTGGTAAAAAACGGCTCGAAGATGTGGGGGAAGATTTCCGGACGAATGCCCGCTCCGGTATCACTGACCGCGAGCATAATGTGAGGCCCGGGCCGCACTCCCGGATGCGTCCGCACGTATTCTTCATCGAGATCGACGTTCGCCGTTTCTACCGTAATCCTTCCGCCGCCGTCGATGGCGTCCCGGGCATTCACCACCAGATTCATAACTACCTGCTCAATCTGGCCGGGGTCGGCCTTGATCGAACCCAGCTTAGGATCAATGACTGTTTTGTATTCAATGTCCTCGCTGATCATGCGGCGAAGCATCTTGTCGAGATCCAGGATTAGCGAGTTCAGGTTGAAGACTCTCGGCTGTAAGACCTGCTTGCGGCTGAACGCCAGCAATTGCCGGGTGAGAGCGCTGGCGCGGCGGCTGGCCTCATCGATGCTCTTGAGATGGTCAGCCATCGGCGGATTGGAACGCAAAGCCTGCAGCAGGACCTCAGTATGTCCAAGGATTACCGTGAGAATGTTGTTGAAATCATGAGCCACACCGCCGGACAGCGTCCCGATCGCCTCCATTCTTTGCGCGCGCATCAGCTGTTCTTCCAGCCTGCGACGCTCCGTGACATCGCGCGCATTGACGACGATCCCCTTCACCGCTGGATGTTGCAGAAGGTTTGTCACCGAAACCTCAAGCGTACGCAACCCGCCGGATGTGCGACGAATGCGGAACTCGGCCTCCACTGGTGAAGGAGATTCCTCGAGGACTGCATCTTTCTCCTGTACCGTGGCCAGGACGCTTTCCACGGAGCCACGGTCTTCGTCCGACACCAATTCTGTGATCTTTCTTCCGATCAGAGATCGGCCCTCCCCCGCTTCCCGTTCGAACGAAGGACTCGCGTAGCGAATGGTTCCGTCAGCTTGCAGGACCACAATGAAATCAGAAACGTTCTCGATGAGAGAGCGGAATTGCGCCTCACTGCGCTGCAGGGTTTCATATAGTTCGCTAAGACGCGCCGACATATCGTTGAACACGGTGGCCAGCCGCCCAATCTCATCGTCACCCCCGACGTTTACGCGCTGATACAACTCGCCGCGGCCAAGAGCCCGCACCGCGGCATCCATCTGATGAAGCCTGCCTCCGATCGTGCGGGTGACGCGCCAGCCGAGGAATGCAGATAGCAGAAAAATGCCGAGGCCGATCGAAAACAGCGTAAGCATGGCGCGGTTTCCCGCGCGCTCGATTTCGTCGAGTTCCTGCCTTTTCTGTTCCGCAACGAGATCGTCGATATCACGGACGAGCGATTCGGAAAGGGCGGAGAGCACGGGATCGCGGCTCTGCGAGCGCAACTCCACGACGCCCCAGTCTCCCAGGCGCGCTAGTTCGAGCAGATCGTTCATCTGGGACGAGAACATCGTGCGGATCGCCTCAAGTCCGGTAAACTGCCGCTCGCGCTCCGGTCCTGGCCCCAGACCTGAGAGGGCTTGAACTGCCCGATCGACGTCCTGATTGAAAACGTGACTCATCTCCGAAGCCTTCGCGGTGAAGCGGGCAGCATCGTGAGTTTCCGCCAGCAGGCTGAGTTCAGCCTGGAATCTTTGGAAATGACTGTGCGCGATCAGCACCGCCAGCGCGGGCTGTTCCACGTCATACAAACGTTGTGCGCGCTCGCGCATGACGCTGATTTGCCAGATCGCGATTGCGGCCCCGAGCAGAATAAGTCCGCCCACCAGCACAAACGCATGCCTCAGCAACTGGCCTATGCTGTTGCCGACTTCGACGGGTTCCGACTTGCCCTGGTCCGGGCTCGAATTCAATCGCTTATGACTCCGCAGAATCAGTGAACTGTGCTCGATTTCCTGCCAGTAATCGTCTCCAACTCCACCTGAAGGTCAGCGAGCGCCCTTTCCGGACCCATTTCCCCGGCAAGAACAGCATGCACCGCTGAGGAATACGCGCGGGATACTTCGTCATAGTGCTCACCTGTCACAGTTGACGGACGCGAAACCGCTATGCTCGCAAGATCCTTCCAGAGCTGTGCAATTCCGGGCCGATCCTGCAAGTAGACAGCATCGGCATAAAACTCGCGGCGCGTAGGCAGCATGGCATGCTTCTTCCATAACGTTAGCTGCTCATCGTGGCTGGTCAAATAACGTACGAGAGCAGCGGCCTCTTGCGGATGTCGGGAATACTTTGAGATGGCCAGCGACTGACCTCCGAGTGCAGATGCTCGACCCGCCGGCCCTGCAGGGAGAAGCGTAATCGCAATCACCGCACTCGAATTTGGAACCAAAGATTCTTCACTGAATTGCCTCCACAGCCAATCGCGGGCAAACGCGGCATTGCCTGCATGAAGCACATTTCTTGAATCCTGTTCCTTGAAGGCGATCACGCTGGGCGGCGAAATCGTCCCAATCCAGCGGCGCGCCATCTTTATCGCTTCAATGGTTCGTGGATTGTTCACCGTGACTGCGCCGTCCGATTCAATGATGTGCCCTCCTCCGTACGAAGCTTCCCATTCCAAAGCGTTACAGGTAAGACCTTCGTAGGCTGTACCCTGCCATACGTACCCCCAAAAATCGGGGTTCCCAGCGGCGCGCTCTCCTTTCTGGATGCGTGCGGCCATCTTCTCCAGTTCCGCCCATGTTTCCGGTGGATGCTGGTAACCGTATTTGCGAAGCAGATCAGCCCGGTAGTAAAGGACGCCCAGCTCTGTATTGAACGGCATCGCGACCAAGCGGCCATCGACGGTATCGTTCTGTAATTGTCCCTGGAGTTGATCAGCAGATTCTTTCTGAAGATATTGGTTGAGGTTGATTACTTGGTCGGCCAGAACGGCGGGCCAAACCACATCGATGTAATAAACGTCAGGCGTGGAGGACTGCGCTCCAAGATACCGGCGGTATAGATCGAGGCGCTCCGTCATGGACTCAGGCCCGGGAATGAAATCCACGCGGATTCCAGTTTGTCGGGCGAATTCTTCAAACACACTCTGATCAACTGAAAGCTCGCGTTGAGTCGCTGGGCCCCACCCGATAAAAGTAACGACGGGACGCGAGGCGGTAGTCTCGGTGCCGGTCTGCTTACAGGCGGGCAAAAATAGAAGGAAGAGCAACAGAAGACATGGCCAGTGCGATCTTCCCGAGGAGGCGCGCAAGTCCATCGCTTCACCACTCCAAGCGCGGATCATTCTAGTACTGTTTCTGTTTCTGTTATTCAGTGTACTCAGGAATAGGAACGAGGCCAATCGAAGAATGTCCCCGGATATGGCACGTCAACTTCCCTGCTCTGATTCGCGCGGATGTTTGCAGATTTAGGGCGATTGCTGAGAAGAGAGCAGGGGATGCTTCGGCTCCTCAAAGATGACATCAAAGGTGCTGGAGGACAAAGATTGCAGCGAAAGTCTCTGACCTGGCTGGCAACTCGCAGCTTAAGACCCGGGACCAAAAAAAGTAAGAGAGTTCCGAGGTGATGTGGGGTCCATTCGTCTCGGCCAGTAGCTCGCTTCTGACCCTCGCTCGACCTGCTCAGCTCTGTCTTTGCAGACTGCGCTGTGCGATCTTGAACTCGGGCTCCGGGCTCACCTCCAACCGGATAAACCTACCCTACGCCTCGGAACTCTATCCTGCCTTCAACATTTCTTCTTCGTTCTCCTCAACCAGCGCTTTGCTATAGACCCTTGCCTGCCCTCCATCGAAATCTTTCGATCTCAACAGTGACTCGGCTTGAGCCCCGGACGCCGCACCAACTGGAAAAACTTAAGAAGCTGTCAAAGAACGAATATGTTTTTACTCCTTCTATTTTTTTCGTCAACGAAAATTACGCGTTTGTAACTACACCTGTTTTCAATCGAGTGCACGTCGTTCACAGGCGCATGACAGGAAATGGTGCAACGCTCTAGCGCAATTCCGCTAAAGCCGTTGAGAATTGCAGGTTTCCCCGAGTTGAAATCTGGCGATTGCAAAGTCGAACAGAGACTTTCGCTTGAAGCACTTGTGAAAATCCAGCCGATGCCGCTATAGACAAAGCATTAGACCGATTCGCTACGCCCAGGAACCGCGCGAACTTGCGACACGAAGACCGAGTGTCGCAAGGCATGTCAAAACGATGCTTCGCGAAATCCTGAGTGTCCTGTTGGATTTTGCGCGGCATCGTCCCAGCCTTCCCAATAGAACTGATTCAGCCCGTAAACCTGTTTGCGGATGCTGGCGGTCACGATCTCATTTACGTTTACCTGGATCTTAAAGGCACAGCGACTTTATCCCATCGCATCGTGACGACCGTTGAATCGGGCTTCACCTCGTCGAAGTCGTAGGAAAGGGCGTCGTGCAGATCGGTCGCCTGCGACTTCACGGTCACCCGCAGAGCATCTTCATCTTGCTTGTAACTGAAGCTTCCCCACGCGCCTGAGCTTTTGGAGAAGATTACCGTCCACTCCTTCTCATTCGGAATCATGTGCAAGCCGTAAGTTCCCTTTTCGAGCGGTTGGCCTTCGACAGTGACCGGATCCGTGAAAGTAATTGTGGTGTTTTCGTTGGCTCCGGCGCGCCAGACCTGTCCGTAGGGCACGACCTTGCCCCAGATCTGACGTCCATTCGTGAGCGGGCGATGATAGTTAATGGTGATCGGTAATCCCGATTCGCTGAGAGACCAGGGCATGCTGGCTATTGCGGGGCAGATTGAGCATCACGGTTTCGCCAGTGGCGGTTTGGGCATGGGTGGCACTAACAGACAACAGAACGCCGGCGCACAAAGTAAACAGACGACTCTTAAGCATAGTAGTGTCCTTCTCGCTGCCAGCCTTTTCGAGGCAGGAACGGCAGAATGTCAGAGTGGTTTGGAGTCCCTAATTCGAGCACACGATCCGGTGCTGATGCCCGAATCAGGAATTGCAACGTGAGCAACTAGGGGCGCCGTAACACCATAAGGAGTCTGCGAGGCGGGTTTCGCTCTGTGGATCGTCACCAACCACCGCGCAACGGCAAACATCTTATTTGTGTTTGGAGGTAACGATTATGCGAATTCAGAGATCATTAGTGCTCTTCGTCGCTCTTTTTGGGTGGATGCTGACGGCTGGTGTCGTGGCGCAGAACACACCTGCACCGCAGGACAATTCGAATATGCCCGCTAACGGGCAAACCAGCATGCCGAACAACGGTCAATCCAACATGGACAACAATGGGCCGCCTCAGGAACTCGTTGACCCCGGGGTTATTTACAACGACAAAAATCCCGGCAGTTGGGTCGGAAAATCAGTAACCCTGAAAAACGTTATGGTGCAGGACACGAATAAAGGCGGCAACTTCTGGATCGGATCCGACAGTCACCATCGGATTTTGGTCGTAAAACCGCAGGACAACGCGAACGCCAGAGCACTGCAGGTTCACAAAGGCGACATCGTCACCATCAGTGGGACGGTCCAGCCTGCCAGCAAATACGCTGCGACGGAGACTGGAGCAAGGAAGGGTTCCATGCATGATGCGGAAGACTCATCCGGAGTCTTCCTGCAGGCAAGCGATCTTTCGATCGCTTCCTCGACGCAACACTGAGTAGTTGAAGAGACACTCTGACAACCAAGACACGGCTTCTCCGAAGTAGCAGGGGAAGCCGTGTTTTTCAGTCCCCACATTCCTTCGCATGTGTCGCAAGCTGACCGTTGCAAGGGTAAGATTGTGCTGAGGACGAAAGACAATCATGCGAATTGATGAACTGAATGACTCGGAGTGCCAAGAAGTTTTATCACGCATTACATTAGGACGCCTAGGCTGCTGCTTGAATGGCCAACCTTATGTGGTTCCAGTTGGATTCGCCTATGAGGCGGATTTTATCTACGTCTTCGCTACTCTTGGCAAGAAGATTGAATGGATGCGCGCCAATCCCAACGTCTGTTTGCAAGTCGACGAAGCCAAGGGAAAGTCGGATTGGGTCAGCGTGATCGCCAACGGAGAGTACCAGGAACTTCCAGAGCCGAAATTCGCGGAAGAACGCGCACACGCTCGCAGCCTGCTGCAGCAGCGCCATCATTGGTGGCTGAACGCGTTGGCCGAGCGCCGGATTCAGATGCGAGATCAGGACATCAAGCCGGTATTCTTCCGCATTCAGGTTCAGTCAATGACGGGTCTGCGAGGAGTGTCGGAAGGCGAGTGATATATCGGAAAGGGCTCAGCCGTTTTGGAAGTGCGTCGAGACAAGTACATAAATAAGGAAAGCGGCAAAACTCAAACCAAGCACAGAAATAGTCGTCGCGGGTGCCCAGAATAGAAGGCCTTTGAGAACCTTGTTGCCGATACGGCTGGCTGCAAAGAACAGAAGAAAGCAAAACGCGGCGAGCAGCCAGAATTTCCAGTAAAGAAAAAGTGCGGGAATTACGGCAATGCCAGTGGCCTTTGAATTGTTTGTTATTAGAGCGATAGTTACAGAGAAGGCTGTGACAATCGCTGCAAAAGCGCTAAGCACCCTTTGGAAGGTCGACATAGTCCCCCTTGCCGTAAGCATTTTAATCCATAGGAAATTCGAGCACTTGACAATCTAGAGTCGCGAGAGCAGAATCCTCTTAGGCGAATAAAAAGCGAAAGTAGATCAGCCTCCGCAGCTTTATCCGCGGCGTTCCCTGAAATCTTGAGGATTCTATGTCTTCCGTGGTGGTTCCCACTTCGGCGGCCCTGGGCCGCCCTTTTCTTTTTGATGCCGAATCCGAGGCTGAGGAGTGTCTGCTCCCGGCCGAAGTGAAGAGGCCTTCGAGCTATGCATCTCCTTCAGAATCAGTCATTGCTAGCGTTCAATCGAAAATCGGCAATCGGCAATCGGCAATTCCCCTGACGCCAGCTTCTCGCTTGGAAGCCCGTCCGGCGCCAGAGATGGTCACGAGCGGAATTGTGGAGCTCGATGCTCTCACCGGCGGCCTGCCCCGCGGATGCCTGACCGAAATTTGCGGAATAGCGTCTTCAGGACGCACGAGCGTGATGCT
Source organism: Candidatus Eiseniibacteriota bacterium (assembly GCA_035500795.1). Taxonomy (GTDB): domain Bacteria; phylum Acidobacteriota; class Terriglobia; order Terriglobales; family Acidobacteriaceae; genus Sulfotelmatobacter. Next base: position 7,824 of record DATJWZ010000515.1, read on the forward strand.
TGCTACACTCGCTGCGGCAACCCGCCGCGGTGAATATTGCGCTCTCATCGATGCCAGTGATGCGCTCGATCCGCAATCGGTCGCAGCTTCCGGGATCGACCTGGACCGCTTGCTTTGGGTGCGGTGTAATGACACCGCCCTCAGGAAATTCCAGAGAACTGAAAAATCCACCTCTCGCGTTCCCACTGCGCACGAACCGGGATTTATGTCCACTTCTTTTGATTTTGAAAAGAAAAACTCGCATCAATCCGAGCATCGTCTGGAACAGGTGCTCCGCGCCACAGATTTATTGCTGGAAAGCGGCGGCTTTGGGCTGATCGTGCTGGATCTCGCCGATGTGCTCCCGCAATCCGCCCGCCGCATTCCGTTGACGACCTGGTTTCGCTTTCGCCGCGCCGTCGAAGACAAACCAACAATGCTGCTCGTCATGGAACAACAGCCGATTGCGGGGAGCTGCTCGTCATTGCTACTGAAATTATCAGCCGCGAAGCGACGACAGAATGCAGCCCAAGGTGCAAGCCGTGGGTCAGAAATTGGCGATGTCAAAGCTCAGGTGGAGCGAAATAAAAATCGCTCAAAAGATTGTGAATCGCTTGTGCCTACTCACGCGCACTTGCTTTCCAGTCTCGAATTCAACGCGGAATTAGTCTGTTATCGCCTCAATCGCAAACCAGCACAATCCATCGCATTTGAAACGCAAGCTGCCTGGACGGGATGAAAGCATTGATTAAATGACTAAATGACTAAATGACTAAATGGTTTTTATGCCGTTCGCCTGCATCTACATCCCGAATTTTACAATTGCGGCTGCGCTTCGCGTCGAACCTGAACTGCAGGCATACGCGATAGCCATTTTCGAAGGCAAGGCTCCACTCGAAAAAATTGTCGCGGTAAATGAAAACGCCATTGAACTTGGTATTGCGCCGGGAATGAGCACATCCCAAGGGGAACTTTGCTCAGAGCTTGTTTTGCGACAGCGTTCCCCGCTTCACGAATCTTCCGCACATGCTGCATTGATCGATTGTGCGCAGTCATTTTCTCCCTGCGTGGAAGATTCGGCTTGCGATACCGTTCTGCTCGACCTTGCCGGCATGGAATCGCTGCTGGGTTCGGTGCCGCAAATTTCCCGTGCAATCTTCGAGCGCGCCGCTGCGCTTGGGCTTAGAGCAAACATCGCAGCTGCTTCGAATCCAGATGCAGCACTGCTGGCAGCGCGTGGATTCTCTGGAATTACGGTGATACCAGCAGGCAGAGAAGCTGAGCACCTCGGGCCACTGCCTGTGCCAGTTTTATTCGCCGAGCAACTGAATGGAGATGAAAAGGAAGGAGCCGAGAGCCTGCTAGCCACGATTGAACGATGGGGCATTCGAAACCTGCGCTCGCTGGCCGCGCTGCCGGAAGTAGCGCTCAGCGAGCGCCTTGGACAGCGCGGCTTGCATCTGCAACAACTGGCACGCGGAGGTGCCTTGCGAGCGCTGGCTTCCGTCGAAGCACCATTGATTTTCGAAGAAGCGGTAGAACTGGAGCATCCGGTGGTGCTGTTGGAACCGCTTGCGTTCCTGCTGAATCGCTTACTGGAACAAGTATGCGCACGTCTCGCATCGCGCGCGCTGGCCACGCAGGAGCTTCGCCTGACACTCGAGTTATCGAATCTTACCGGGATAGACGATGACTATGAGAACATCGGCATTCCCAGCGAGAGCGATGGATCAGTCGCCACGCAGACTGCTTCACAAATCATTTCCAGCCGTCAAACCAAATTCACGCGCAACCTTTCTCTCCCACTTCCCATGCTTGACGCCAAAGTATTTTTAAAATTGCTGCAGCTCGATTTGAATGCGCATCCACCAGGAGCGCCGATCATAAAAATCCATCTCGCAGCCGAACCGGCGCGTCCGCGATCTGCGCAAGGAGGACTGTTCCTGCCTCCTGCTCCCGAACCCGAGAAATTGGAACTCACCCTCGCGCGCATCGCAGGCATCGTCGGCGAAAACCGGGTTGGAGCTCTCGAACTTCTCGATACGCATCATCCCGAAGGGTTCCGCATGCGGCGTTTCGTGGCAGAAGCCGCGCGGAAAACTCCGCAAAAACAAACTCCCGATTCAAGTGAAGCGCAAGCGGCCATAACAGCATTGCGAAGATTGCGTCCACCACTGCGCGTGAATGTCCTATTGGAAAACGGCCAGCCCGCACGGCTGAATTGTCCGAAGAAAAAAGAAGTGCAGGGAGAGGTGTTGTGGAAGGCTGGTCCCTGGCGCTCTTCCGGGGACTGGTGGGAGTGCGATGCCTGGTCGCGCGATGAGTGGGACATTGCCGTACGCGACGGCAACGCAGTCTCGTTTTACCGTCTAGTTCACGATCTCCTCGGCGGCGGCTGGTTCGTAGAAGGAACGTATGACTGAAAAGAAGTACTCAGTACCCGGCACCCAGTACTCAGTTAAAAGCACTTTTTCTCCATCTGAGTACTGAGTACCGAGTACTGAGTACTTGTTTGTCGAGCTTCACTCCCGCTCCGCATTCAGCTTTCTCGAAGGCTCTTCCCTGCCCGAGGAATTGATCGGAGTGTGCTCGCATTTCGGCATGCCAGCCATGGCATTGCTCGACACTGACGGCGTCTACGGCGCTCCGCGTTTTCATCTCGCGGCGGATAAGGCAAAGATCAAAGCGCATATCGGAGCTGAAGTCACATGTGAATTTCCGATTTTCGATTTCCAATTGCCAAATGAAAAACGGCCCTACGGTCAATCAACCATCAACAATCAGCAAACAACAATTGGAAAACTCGGCAATCGCAAATCGGCATTTGCAAATCCGTTTCGTCTTCCGCTTCTCGTTGCCTCCCGTGCCGGCTACCAAAACCTCTGCCGCTTGATCACCAAGATGAAGCTGCGTGCCAAGAAAGGCGAAGGCGCAGTCACTGCCAACGAATTACACGAGCACTCCGATGGACTGATCTGCCTCACCGGCGGTGATGAAGGCCCGCTGGCTGCAGCTCTGAAACAAGGTGGAACCGATGAAGCTCAGCAGCAAATCGATCGACTCACCGGCATCTTCGGACACAAAAATATTTACGTCGAACTGCAACGCCATTTCCATCGCGAAGAAGAATCTCGCAACCGGATCGCAGTCGATCTCGCCCGCGCCTTCAACCTTCCTCTGCTTGCGACCAACGGCGTAAATTACGCCATCCCGAAAGCGCGCGAGCTTTGCGATGCATTTACGGCAATCCGTAATCACAAAACTCTTTCCACTGCCGGACGTCTACTCTCGCGCAATGCCGAACGCCACCTGAAAACTCAGCACGAGATGCGGCAACTCTTCTCAGATTTGCCCGAAGCAATCAGCAATACGGTCGAACTCTCAAATCGGCTGGAATTCACGCTCAATGATCTGGGCTATGAGTTCCCTCGATATCCTGTGCCCCCAGGAGAAACGATGGATTCCTATCTCCACGAGCAAGTATGGATCGGCTTTCGGAATCGCTACGGCCGCGCCTCGCAAGACATGCAGGCCAAAGCGCAACTGCAAATCGAAAAAGAGTTAAAGCTCATCGAAAAACTCAAGCTTGCCGGATATTTTCTGATCGTTTGGGATTTAGTCCGTTACTGCAACGAGCAAAACATTCTGGTCCAAGGACGTGGATCGGCCGCCAATAGCGCGGCCTGCTACTCGCTTGGCATTAGCGCGGTTGATGCCGTTGGCATGGAACTTCTTTTCGAGCGCTTCTTATCCGAAGAACGCGGCGAGTGGCCCGACATCGATCTCGATCTCCCCAGTGGCGACGAGCGTGAAAAAGTTATCCAGTATCTCTACAAAAAATACGGTGAGCGTGGCGCTGCCATGACTGCCAACGTCATCACGTACCGCAACCGAATGGCCGCACGCGAAATGGGCAAAGCGCTTGGCTTCGACGCCGAAACGCTCGCCAAGATTTCCGCCGCGGTCGCGACTTGGGAATTTCGCGACGAGAACGATGCTCTCGACCGCCGCTTTCGCGATGCCGGACTCGATCTCTCGCATCCGCGTCTGCGCAAGTATTACGAACTCTGTCTCGCCGTGCAGGACATGCCACGCCATCTCGGGCAACACTCCGGCGGCATGGTTATCTGCCAGGGACAACTCGATTCCGTCGTTCCGCTCGAACCTGCATCCATGCCTAACCGCGTCGTCGTGCAATGGGACAAAGAAGATTGTGCCGACATGGGCATCGTCAAAGTCGATCTGCTCGGACTCGGCATGATGGCAGTGCTCAAAGATTCCATCGAACTGATTCG
>DATJWZ010000516.1:0-6970 GCA_035500795.1 Candidatus Eiseniibacteriota bacterium
ATCGGGATTGCTAGGGGGAGTAAGCCCGCAATTGTCGCAGCTCACGGGAGCTGGCAAGGCGTGGAGCCTCGCTGGTGACTTTACCGGGCCGATCTTTACGGGCGGCCGGCTGAAAAACCAATACCACGCCTCGCTTGCCCAACGCAACCAGGCCAAGATCTCGTTTGAGAAAGCGGTTACCCAAGCTTTTGGTGAAGTCTCCACGGCACTCTCTGCACATGAGAAACTGGCGAAAGCCTATCGCGAACAGGTAACCTCTGTGGACGCCTATCGCGATTCGGTGCGGCTCTCTACCATTCGGTACGACAGCGGGCTCTCCAGCTATTTGGAGATCGTCGACGCGCAAATCCAGATGTACCCGGCCGAAAGCGCAGTGGTGAATTATGATCTTGGGCGCAAGTTGGCCTTAGTTGACCTATACCGTGCGCTTGGGGGCGGTTGGAGTTTGAACGATTCGCAGTGGGTTAGCCCCGGTGGGACGCAGCCGGCTCCGGTGAAGTCTCCGACCCCTTAGGTCCCTCGGCGCCGGATGAGTGCTGAAACAGTCTACTCGGGCTGTCGCGAGACGGCCGTCGTTAAAACATCAATCAGGTAATGAGCATGCTTTCATCGGCCTGTGACGTACGTCACAGAGGTGGCATGGGTCCGCCAGTAGCCTTTCTAGATAAGACGGGGGCGACGATACGCATGCAAGCGTTCTTAGTGGTTTTCGGGTTAGTAACAATCGTAATGATTGCCGTCGTTCTGCTACAGGAATTTGATCGGATAGTTTGCCGAGGGTCGAGACAGGTTTCGGATGGAGCCCTGGCCAGTCGAAATGTTGAGCACCGCATCCAATGCCCCCTATGTGGCGAACAACTACTCCCGCTAACTGGGAATTGTCCCTTCTGTGAATCAAGAATCTGAATATAGGAAATTTGAGGCGCGCGCCAAGCGAGCCCAGCAAGGATCCAAGGCACCCAATCAATCTAAGTGATTGCCATTGGCAGGACTTCGGAATTCGCGTCCGAAGTCTCTTGGTTGTTGGATCATCTGCACGGTCAGCGACGGAATGGCTACGGAGAAGGATATGGATAGCCCTTCTTGAATGCGATGTTGAGTAGCTTGTCGTATCCGTAGACATCGTCGAAGAAAAATACGTTGTTTTTCTCGTCCACGACAACAGTGCCGTACAAGATGAGAACCGGAATTGGCTTCTCGAGGACCACGGTGACGTTATTCTCGGACCCGTTCATGGCGGCGTTCACTCGATCGAGATTCCATCCGGGATTGTGGCGTAAGGCGCAGGCAGCAAGGTCGGCAGGCTTCTCGACGCGGATGTAGCCATGGCTCAAAGCTGCTCTTCGTAGAAGAGTTGTGGCGTCTCAATTCCATGCAAGTAGAAGTTGTCGTCATTCGGGAAGATAAGTTTGATCAGTCCGAAGGAATTTGTGGGACCGGGTTTCTGGCGCACATACAGCTTTCCGGACTTGAGCTGGGCGAGCACGGAGTCGTTAATCACTCCATCGGTCACCAGGTTTCCATCTGGAGTAACAACCTCAACATTCTTCTTGGTGATATATCCCCCGTCCTTTTTGACGTGCGGAACGATTTCCACGCCCTGGATGGTTGGAGTTACTTCCCAGTACTGGCGGAAGACAACATATTTGATTTCCTTTTCGGACACAGGCGATTTGTGCCCGTAGGCTTTACCCACAATCACCGTCTTGAAGAGTGCGACCTTGAACTCATCGTCAAAAGTCCTTAGTTTAAACTCAGACATGTTCGCCAATACCGGAGGCTGCGAGGATGAATGCTCCATCCAACGCCAGCGTTCGAGGGTCAGTTCGATCTGCCGGACGCGTTGCTCCATAGGGACATCCAGTTCCTTAATTGGTTCGATGTTGAGATGCCCGTCAGCAATTTCGCCGTGACGAACCTGATAGCTATTGACGGCATCGACAATCGGACCTTCGTACTTCGTCGAGTTGACATCCACAGGAATACTGGCGGGAGGGTCTCCCACTAATCGAAGCAATTGGATAAGGCGCGGGAGGTCGGCATAGCTGCCTACTGGCAAGATGGGCTTTAGAGGAATCGACAGCCTAGTTCCGGAATCTACCTTGGCAAATTCGCGATAACGGTAGAGGGCGTCCAGGGTCCGAAGATAGCCCGGGAAAGTCGGCTCGACGGATTTTACGGCGTCTGCTGGATTACTCGCATGAATAGCTTTGTCATAGACGAACTCGCCCAGATCGTACTTCCGGTTCGACACTTCGATTTTGCGGCCGAGCGCTTTAGAATTCACCCTGCCAATGTGGAGAGCGCGGATAAATCGCATCGACGAGACCGTCAATGCCATATCAAAGTTAGCAAGGTCGGTATCGCTTTGAGAAACATGCAATTTCTGGATACGAGCAGGGCAGCGTGATGCATCGTAGTCTTCCGGAACCAAACCCTTGTTGTCTGATTCGATGAACAGCGCAATCAACTGGAGCGCCTGCGAGGTCGGTTTACGATTCTGCACCACCCGAGTGTGCCGCCGGTGCGTGTGTAAAACTCCTTGACCTCCGCCTGGTAAGGGGGAATGTCTGGCCAAGCCAAATCCGGATGGTGCGCTGTTTCAATTATCTTTTGTAAAGCAGTCTCCCTGGCCCATCCACTGCTTGTCCAGTCGGCGTTTGCGCTGGCGATTCAATCGCTGCACTGACTAAACAGGTCACTGCCATGGCTACAAGCACCCTAGGGCAACGCTTTACTGCTATCATGACGTCCTCTGGTTTGTCGCAGAAGTCATCCGCACAAAACGCCTCCTTGAACGCGTAGCGTGTCTTACTACGGAGGTCCTACGTGACCTCTCCGAGGACTAGGGGTATGCCTTTCGCCATCAACTTTGCTTGAACTTACAAGCAGACCTTTCTCTAAGTTTGCCTTGCTGCAGTGACGAGCTATATTCAAAGATCTCGGCAGCGCAATAAGGGCAGGCGCCCCAATAGTCAATAATGCCGTGCTCCGGATCGACCTCCCAAATGCGCGTGTTTATCTCGATTTGACGCTTGCATGAATAGCATCGAGAGCTGAACGACCGTACATAGGACTGCACTTGCATCCCCGGCTACCGATTCCCCAATGTTTGAGGCAACATGTTTCCCCGTTTTCGGTTTAGATACATCGGGCAGGACCACCACAAAAATCAATCAATGCCTAGCCGCCTTTAAGAGACTCTTTGCTGATGCCTATCCGATTGGCCGAACTCGCGTGCGGCGATCACACGACTAGCAGGCGCTGTGCTTGCACGAACCTGAACTCCCGTTCGAAAGGTACGGGTTCTTCGCCGATGAGCACTATAGGAATGGAAAGTTGACGCCGTCTACTGCCCTTTGGGGAAGGTCGGTTTTCTCCGCGGATTTGTCAGCCAAGCGGCGATGAATAAGGAGCTCAACAGATCGAGTACAGCGTGCCGGCGATGATAACCCTTATCGTGATCGGCTTGCCCGTGTGGGTCAGATTTGTGGTAACCTCTTCAGCCTTCCTGGCTGTGTCGAGTTTCACTCAAATACTTGGCAACGGCTATCTCTAGATTGAAGTGCATGGCGTCGTGTCCCAGCGTTTCACCCAATTGCGACCTCTGCACCACGCCAAGGACGCTTGGATTCATCCCGACCAGCCAGTGGGCGATGCCACGCTCACGAAATCGCTTCTCGCCATTGATCAACATCTTGAGAGCTGTGTACTCGAGATCGAAAACACCACTCAGATCAAGGGCAATGACCTTCGGCCGAGCTTCCTCAACCAAGATTCTCATTTTCTGAGCGATGTGTTCAGCATTGGCGAAGAAAACCCGGCCCTCCAATCTCAACAACAACAGACCGGAAAACATCTCATCTTCCGGATGTTCCTTTGAGCGGGGTCGAAATACATTCGTTCCCGGTTTGCGTCCAAGGACGTACACCGGCGGATCAGCCAATTGGTAGGCAAGCGCCACGAGGGAAACAATAATGGCCACGACGATTCCCTTCAATGTCCCCACAAGCACCACACCTGAAAATGCGACCAGTGCCCACACAAACTCTGTTCGACGCACCCTGACAATCTCGCGGAACTCCTCGGGCCGGATCAGTCCGATGGAGTAGACAATGACCACCGCCGCGAGAGTGGCTTCCGGCATCAGAGCAATGAGCGGCGCCAGCAAAATCATGGTTACCAGCGTGATGGTCGCTGTCACGATTTCTGCCAGTTGCGTGTGCGCCCCGGCCAGACGATTCACGGCTGTCTGCGTAGTGCCACCACCGCCGGGCATTGCGCCGAAAAGCGCACCGCCGGCATTTGCCAGTCCGGTAGCGAGTAACTCTCTGTTAGCTTGCGGCGGGGGTTCATCGTTGCGTGCGAAAGCACGCCCAGCCGCGATCGTCTCAGTAAAGCTCATGAGCGCGATACCCAAGGCGCCGGGCCAGAGTTGAGCCGTGAGGGAGAAAACCGGAGCCGTAAACGACGGCAACCCTTTCGGAATGTGGCCGACCAATTCAACCCCATGTGCATGCAAGTTCAGCAGATAAGCGCCGGTAATGCCGGCCGCTACGGCGAAAAGAGGGGCTGGGGCTTTGGGCAAGAGTCGCTCCATGACAACCAACAGGGCAATAATCGAGACCCCAACGACCAGTGTTATCAGCGAGGTCCCCGGGAGGCCGTGGACGATTGCAATCAGATTCTTGACAAACGAGCCTTTAGCAAAATGAATGCCGAGAATTTTAGGAACCTGATCCAGAACGATGACGAGGCCAACACCCGCCTTGAAACCAATCAAAACTGGTTCAGAGATGAAATTGGCAACGAAGCCCAGCCGCAAGATTGAAGCGAGCACGAGCATCAATCCCACTAATAGTGTTAGCGTGGCGGAGGCGCTCAATAGCGATGCTGAATCTCCTCCCCGGGCCACTTCGCCCAGTTGGGCGGCAGCCAATATGGCGATCGTACTGGAGGTGCTTACGCTGAGTACTCGCGAGGTGCCTAGCACTGCATAAATCACCATCGGCAGAAATGCTGTGTACAACCCCACCTGCACGGGCAGGCCGGCGATCGTTGCGTAGGCCATCGCTTTGGGGATGATCACCGCAGCGGTGGTCAAACCAGCGATAGCATCGGGGCGCAGCCATTCCTTCCGGTAGGAGAAAATCCAGTTGTTCTTTGGGAGCTTCATTTGTACTGCCGCCGCTTGACGCGCAACTGGGCCAAGGAACGAGCCAGCGACGCGTTGATGTGGGCAACTTCTTCGTCGGACAGTTTTTCTTTGAGGCGCGCTTCAGCGCGTTGCCGGGCTTCTTCGGCCCGGGCTTCGTCAATCTTGTCGGCTTGAACTGCCAAATCGGTGAGGACCGAGACGCTGGTGCCCAGGACTTCGATGAGTCCCCCGCCCGTTGCGAAGTAAGTGTCACGGCCATCTTTGCGCACGATCAATTCACCCGGCACCAACTGCGTAATAAGGGGGACGTGTTGTGGGTACACTCCGAATTGGCCGGTTACACCCAGCAATGTGACCATCTCCACGTCCTCGGAATAGATCGGGCCTTCCGCCGTGACGATTTCAAGTTTTAATGTAGCGGCCATGTTTCACTTCGTTTTGACTTCGTCAATCCCACCTTTCATGTAAAAGTCACCTTCCGATACAGCGTCGTGTTTCCCGTCGAGAATCTCTTTGAAGCCACGCACGGTTTCGGCCACCGGGACTTGCTTACCTTCAATTCCGCTAAACACGGCCGCCACCGTAAAGGGCTGGCTCAGGAATCGCTGAATCTTGCGAGCTCGCAATACCGTCGTCTTGTCCTCCGGTGACAACTCGTCCATTCCGAGAATCGCGATGATGTCTTGCAGATCCTTGTAGCGCTGGAGCACGCGCTGCACGCCGAGAGCGACATCGTAGTGTTCCTGGCCGACAATCTCAGGCGCGAGCGCCCGGGAGGTCGAGGCAAGCGGATCGACGGCCGGGTAGATGCCCAACTCAGCGATGGACCGCTCCAAAACGATGGTTGCGTCCAAATGCGCGAACGTGGTGGCCGGCGCCGGATCGGTCAGGTCGTCGGCCGGTACGTACACCGCCTGAAACGAGGTAATCGAACCCTTTTTAGTGGAGGTAATCCGTTCCTGGAGCACTCCCATTTCGGCAGCAAGCGTCGGCTGGTAACCGACCGCGCTGGCGGTGCGGCCGAGCAAGGCTGACACTTCGGAGCCAGCCTGAGAAAAACGGAAGATATTGTCGATAAAAAGAAGCACGTCCTGATTCTTCTCGTCGCGAAAATATTCGGTCATGGCGAGTCCGGACAGGGCGACGCGGAGGCGTGCGCCGGGCGGTTCGTTCATCTGGCCGTAAACAAGCGCGATTTTCGACGCGCCGAGGTTGTCTTGCTTGATGACTCCCGCTTCCGACATTTCTTTATAGAGATCATTACCCTCGCGAGTGCGCTCGCCGACACCGGCGAACACAGACACGCCGCCGTGGAGCTTCGCGATGTTATTAATCAGTTCCATGATGATAACGGTCTTGCCGGTTCCGGCTCCCCCGAATGCGCCGACCTTGCCGCCTTTCAGGAAAGGACAAATTAGGTCGAGGACCTTGATGCCGGTGGGAAGAACTTGTGGTGAGGGCGATTGATCCTCCAGCCTGGGAGCCGGGCGGTGGATCGGGTAATACTTTTCTGTTTTGATTGGTCCGCGTTCGTCGACGGGATTGCCACACACATCCAACACGCGCCCCATCACTCCATCTCCCACAGGCACGGAAATGGGCGCTCCGCTATCGATGACTTCGTAGCCGCGTTTGAGACCTTCCGTGCCGGCCATCGAGACGGACCGGACCCAATGGTCACCGAGGTGCTGCTGCACTTCAAGTGTCAGTTTGACCGGTTCAGTGTCGACTTTACACTCCACAGTCAACGCATTGTAGATGGCCGGCAGGTTTTCCGTGAATTCAACATCCACCACCGGACCGACGACTTGA